>NZ_JBICUP010000001.1:0-455244 GCF_043198215.1 Micromonospora sp. NPDC048830 | reverse complement strand
GCCAACTCGCACGTCCGGTTCGGGGAGCGGGCCGGGGAAACGGACCAGCCGAAACGCTGGCACCGCGCCCCGGTCCGACTCCACCTGGCCAACCGCGCGGTCACCGAGGTCCGCCGTCGCATCACCCTGAGCCACCGCGGTCGCCGGCCGTGGCAGCGACCCGGAATGGCGCATGCGCAACCGGCTGACCCGCTCCGCCGCCCGCATCAGCGGCAAGCACGTCGACCGCCTTGTCGACACCCTCGAAGCCCTGCCCATCGCGATCGGCGCCCCGATCCTGACCGCGTGGAACGCGAAAGAAGACCTGCTCGACCTGCTCGCGACCGCCCGCACCCAGCCGAACCGCGAACACGTCCACCGGCTGCTGCACCGCTTCTATACCCGCTGCGCCGCCTCCGACCTGCCCGAACTGCACCGGCTCGCCACCACCATCGAAACCTGGTGGCCGCAGATCCACGCGTTCCTGACCACCGGAATCACGAACGCCGGCTCCGAAGGCACCAACCGGGTCATCAAGACCGTCGCACGCGACGCCTACGGCTTCCGAAACCCCGAGAACCAGCGGCTACGCACCCGCACCGCCACCACCCGACGCCACCGCGGACACCTCAACCCCGCTTAGTAACTTCGAAGAGCCACTATGGATCCAGGGTGCTCGCGGGGTGCTCGCTTGTTCATAGGCAAGCTTGTCTGCTACCTCAGCGACTGACGGGGCGGTGCGAATTGATTCGGAGGCTTCGTCATCGCAACGGTTTAGGAAACCGATGCTCTATCCCCTGAGCTACGAGGGCGCGAGGGCCTAGTACTTTTGTGGTGTGGTGAGAACTGAGAATGTGACGGTTTGATTCCGACGGTTGGTCATTCGGGTGCTCCATAGCGCAGGTGGGTGAAGTCGCGGAGCCGCTCGGCGGTCTCTTTCAGGATCGCTGCCGCAGGATGCCGCCCGTCCCAGACGGCGATGAGGCGGACAAGCAACCGTCGCGCCGGGTCGCCGTGGACGAGTGGTATCGCAACGAGGTCGAACCGCGGGTCGTCGGAGGCAATCGCTATCCCGCGTCCAGCAGCAGCGTGGGCCTGCGCGATGGTGCTGCTGGCTGCCTCGATCATCCCGGAGAACGACAGGCCCGCGAGCTGAACGGCGTTGTCCCAGACCGCCCGAGCGTTCGTCGCGGGTGGCGGCAGCACGATGCTGCTGTCGAGCAGGGAGTCGATGGGCAACACCTCGCGGGAGGCCAAGGGATGGTCGCGGCGGAGCTGCGCCCACACCGGTAGCTCCGCGATCCGGAGCGCGCGAAACGGTGGGCCCGGACTTGTGCTGGTGACCACCAGATCAGTTCCTCGCGCCAAAAGGGCTGCCGGCTCCGTACCGTCGGCGCCGAGGACGTCCGTCGTTGGGCTATCGGGGCCTAGGGTGGCGACGAACGGAGCGACGATGTCGGTCATCGTCACCGACGGCGCCGCGATCGTCAGGCGGTCCAGCCGACCCTCGGCGTGGAGCGCCGCTGACGTCCGGAAAGAGTCCCAACGCGCGAGTAGATCGCGAGCCTGAGGAAGTAGGGCCAGTCCGGCCGGGGATGGCGTCAGCCGCCCGGAGGCGCGACGAAACAGCGCGACCCCAAGCTCGTCTTCGAGTTGGCGAAGCTGTCGCGACAAGCTCGGTTGCGCGACATGGACCGCGTCGGCTGCGGCGCTCACGGTCCCTTCGTCGCAGACCGCGACGAAGTACCTCAGATGCCGCAGGTCCAAGCGAGGTCCCTTCCGCACCCGGGTGTGCTCGCCGTGCGCCTTCCAATGCCACGAATCCTAGATCCGCCAGGCATGGATTGTAGGCCAAACAGGTCTTGGACTGTATAGGCGTGGAGTCCGCACACTCAGGGCACCCCGGGCGGCCCCGGGTCGTCCGCCGAACTACTTCTCGAGGTCTTCATGCACGATCCGCTGCCCCAGACCCGCCACCTCGCCACCGCGATTCCCGGTCCGCGCTCCCAGGAACTCATGGCCCGCAAGACTGGCGCCGTCGCTGCCGGCGTCGGTACGACGATGCCGGTCTTCGCCACCCGCGCGGCCGGCGGGATCATCGAGGACGTCGACGGCAACCGGCTCATCGACCTCGGCTCCGGCATCGCGGTCACGACGGTGGGCAGCAGCGCGCCACGGGTGGTCACCGCGGTGACCGAGCAGGTCGCGGCCTTCACGCACACCTGCTTCATGGTCACCCCCTACGAGTCCTACGTCGCGGTCGCCGAAGCGCTCAACCGGCTCACCCCGGGAGCCCACCCGAAGCGGACCGCGCTGTTCAACTCCGGCGCCGAGGCGGTCGAGAACGCCGTCAAGATCGCCCGCTCCCACACCCGCCGCAACGCGGTGGTCGTCTTCGACCACGCCTACCACGGCCGCACCAACCTCACGATGGCGATGACGGCGAAGAACATGCCGTACAAGCACGGCTTCGGCCCGTTCGCGCCCGAGGTCTACCGGGCGCCATCGTCCTACCCCTTCCGTGACGCCGCCCCAGACGGCGGTGGTGACGGCGTCGCAGCGGCTGCCCGAGCGATCACCAGCATCGAGAAGCACATCGGTGCGAAGAACCTCGCGGCCATGGTGATCGAGCCGATCCAGGGCGAGGGCGGATTCATCGAGCCGGCGCCCGGCTTCCTGCCGGCGCTCGCCGCGTGGTGCCGCGAGCACGGCGTGGTGTTCGTGGCCGATGAGGTGCAGACCGGATTCGCCCGCACCGGTGACATGTTCGCCTGCGACTACGAGGGCGTCGTCCCGGACCTGATCGTCACCGCCAAGGGCATCGCTGGCGGCCTGCCACTGAGCGCGGTCACCGGCCGCGCCGAGATCATGGACGCCCCGCACACCGGCGGCCTCGGCGGCACGTACGGCGGCAACCCGCTCGCCTGCGCCGCCGCCCTCGCGGCTCTCGCCACCATCGAGGAGGACGGCCTGATCGCCCGGGCCCGCGAGATCGAGGGCCTGATGAAGCCCCGGCTGCATGTCCTGCAACAGAAGGACGACCGTCTCGGCGACGTTCGTGGCCGCGGCGCCATGATCGCGGTCGAACTGGTCCGCCCCGGCTCCACCGAGCCCGATCCCACGCTGGCCGCCGCGGTCGCCCAGTCCGCGCACCGCGCCGGGGTGATCGTGCTGACCTGCGGCACCTACGGCAACGTGCTGCGCTTCCTACCGCCGCTCGCCATCTCCGACGCCCTGCTGGGCGAGGCGCTCAACGTGCTGGAGTCCACCTTGACCACAGTGCCGAGGTGACCGGGCGACTCGACGATGCCCAGGCCCACTCCCGCAGTGCCCGGCAAGGGCGGACTGCGGTTCGCCGAGCTGGAGTGAGCTGAGGCCGAGGCCGAGGCCCGCCTGGCCGAGCGAATGATCGCCGCTTGGGACCAGGTCCGCGATCACGCCCGCCGCCACTGCCCGACCCCCGTCGGCGGCCACCAGCCGGGCCATACCACGCGTCGCCGACGCCCACCTGCAGAGAGGGACCACTACCCGTGACCGAGATCCATGTCCTCGACCCCGCCACCGGAGCGGTCGTCGGCACCGTTCCCGACGGCGACGCCCGCGCCGCCACCGACGCCGTCGACGCCGCGCACGCGGCGTTCGACACCTGGCGCGCCACCCCGGCTCGGCGGCGTTCGGAGCTGCTGCGGCGCACCTACGAGCTGATGCTGCGCGACGCCGACCGGCTCACCGCGCTCATCTGCGCCGAGAACGGCAAGTCCGAGGCCGACGCCCGCAGCGAGGTGACCTACGCCGCCGACTTCTTCCGCTGGTACGCCGAGGAGGCGGTCCGCCCCGGCGGCGACTACGGCCCGTCACCAGCGGGCGGCACCCGGAGCCTGGTCACCTACCGCCCCGTCGGCGTGGCCGCGTTGGTGACACCCTGGAACTTCCCGGCCGCGATGGCTACCCGCAAGATCGCCCCGGCGCTGGCGGCCGGCTGCACCGTGGTACTCAAGCCGGCGGCCGAGACCCCGCTGACCGCGCTCGCGGTCGCCGACCTGCTGGTCGAAGCTGGCGTGCCGGACGGCGTGGTCAACCTGGTCACCACGAGCGACCCGGGTGACGTCGTGAGCACCTGGCTGGCCGACCCCCGGGTCCGCAAGATCTCTTTCACCGGCTCCACCGGCATCGGTCGGCTGCTACTGCGCCAGGCCGCGGGCCGGGTGATCAACGCCAGCATGGAGCTTGGCGGCAACGCGCCATTCGTCGTCACCGCCGACGCCGACCTGGAGGCCGCAGTCGCCGGCGCCATGGTCGCCAAGTTTCGCGGAGGCGGACAGGCGTGCACGGCCGCCAACCGGTTCTACGTGCACGCCGACGTGGTCGAGGAGTTCACCGCCCGGCTGGGCGCTGCGGTCGAGGCGCTCACCGTCGGACCGGCGTCCACCGGCGCCGCGATCGGCCCCCTCATCTCCCGCACCGCCGTCGACACCGTCACTGCCCTGGTCGACCGGGCCGTCCTCCAGGGCGCCCGCATCGCCCACCGCGCGGAGCTCCCGGCCGACCCGGTCGCGGCCAAGGGCGCCTTCTACCCGCCGACCGTCCTCGCCGACGTCCCCCCGGACGCCGACATCCTCGTCGAGGAGATCTTCGGGCCGGTCGCCCCGATCGTGGCCTGGACCGACGAGGCCGCGATGCTCCGTGCCGTGAACGCCTCCGAGATGGGGCTCGCGGCGTACGTCTTCGCTGGTGACCTCGGCCACGCGCTTCGCCTCGGCGAGGCGATCGAGGCCGGAATGGTCGGCATCAATCGCGGGCTGGTCTCCGACCCGGCCGCGCCGTTCGGCGGAATGAAGCAGTCCGGGCTCGGACGCGAGGGCGGCCGCGCGGGGCTGCAGGAGTTCTGCGAGACCCAGTATCTCTCGGTCGACTGGCGGGAGTCCTAGGTTTAGAACGCATCTCATTCGACGAACCGGTCGAACCGGCTGGTGACCATTTCCGGATGCCAGGGCTGGCCGGCGCGCTGCCGAACGGAAAGACGCATCAGGTCAAGGACCATCAAGTATTTGACGGCATTCTACGGCCGCGACAGGCTGGGGCAACGGAGCCACGCTGTCCGCCGGGGGCGTGCTCTCGGAGGCACCGGCAGCCTTCTATACGCCAGCGGTCGTGGGCGGTGTGACTTCAGCGATGCGCGCATTCAGTGAAGAGCTGTTCGGGCCCGTCGCAGTTGTCTACCGAGTCGCGGACGAAGATGAAGCGCTCCGTCTGGCGAACCATTCCGCCTACGGTCTCGGCGGAGCCGTGTACGGCGCGGATGTCGAGCGTGCCCTTCGCTTCGCCGAGCAGCTCGATGTTGGGATGGCGAATCGCGTGGTCTACGTCGCACCCCGAACCGCCTCGTTGCCGAGCTTCGATGCCCTTCGCCGCGAGCCGTCGATGAGGCAGTGTCGGACCTCCGCCGGGCACCAGGTGTCAGACGGGTCGAGACCCTGTCGTACGTCGAGCTGGTGCGCGATGTTGTGAGCCAGGTCGGATAGCCAAGGGCTGTTCTGGTGACCAGTGTGCATGACCGGCGTGCGGCTAATGCCGTCGGGGACCTGGACAGGTTCCGGCGAGAGTTCTACGACTGCTTGACCGCTCGGGCTGACGCGTTGTTCGACCTGACCGACGCGGTGTTGTGCGCCGATGGACCGGTCCGGTCGTTGGTGGAGTTGTCGCTGATGGGTGAGCACCGCCGCGGTCACGGTGCGTTGTACGACGCCCTCGCCTGCGGGCGGCTGGACATCGACCGGCTGCGTACCGCTCTCGCCGGGTTGCCGCTGCCTCGGGCGGCCGACGGGCATCTCGTGCTGGCGGTCGACATCACCTGCTGGCTGCGGCCGGACGCGCACACCTCACCGCAGCGAATCCTGTGCCACACCTACGGACGTGGCAAGGACCAGACCATCATGATCCCGGGCTGGCCGTACTCGATGGTCGTGGCCCTGGAAACGGGCCGCAGTTCGTGGACCGCGCCGCTGGATGCGGTGCGGCTGGCACCCGGTGCTGATGCCGCGGCGGTCACCGCCGGGCAGGTGCGCGACATCGTGGGCCGGCTGGTCTCGGCCAGGCAGTGGCAGGCCGGTGACCCGGACACCTGGTCGTGGCCGACGCCGGCTATGACGCGCCCCGCCTGCGTTCCTCCTGGCGGATCTGCCCGTGCAGGTCCTCGCCCGGATGCGCTCGGACCGGGTACTACGCCGGGCCGCACCGCCCCGCCTGCCGGAACGAACGGCCGCCCGCCCCGCCACGACGGCGAGTTCGTCTTCGGCGATCCCGCCACCTGGGGCGAACCCGACGCGGCCACGATCACCGACACCCGCCTCTACGGCACCGCGCGGGCTCGAGCCTGTCGGTGCACCCATCAAACACTCATTGATTGCCTACGATCACTAGCCCCTGCTGGCCAGGGTGGATTTCCGGTTGATGATCTAGAGCTGACACCTGGCGGCGGACCGACGGAGGCTCGCTCCACCATGCGCGCGCGCAGGCGCACGTGCCGGGCTCGTCCATGCGCGCGGTCTATGCGGTCGAGCAGTAGCTCTACCGCGCGGGCACCCATCGCGTGCACGGGCTGCGAGATCACCGATAGAGGAGGAGCAACGACGTCGGCCCAATCGGTGTCGTCGAAGGAGATCACCGACAGATCGTCGGGGATCGCCAGCCCGCGCTCGCGTGCCGCGAGCAGAACGCCTAGGGCGAGGATGCTGTCCGGGGTGAGCACCGCCGTCGGGGGATCGGGCTGGCCGAGTAGGTCGAGCATCGCGTGCAGCGCCTCCTTGCGACCTAGGCACCCGACCCGCACGTAGCGGTCGGGATCGAGGCCAGCTGACCGCAGGCTCTCGCGGTAGCCGAGCAGTCGCTCGTCACCGGTCGAGATCCGCCTTCCGAGCCCGTCGTGCTCTCCAGGGGACACCGTGCCGCGCAGATAGCCGATCCTTGTGTGGCCGGCGGCGAGAAAGTGCGTTACAGCGGCTGCAACGGCTGCCCGGTTGTGCACCGTCACGCTGTCGGCCGCCATGCCGGTGACCCGGCGGTCGATGGCGACGACGGCCACGCCGGCGGCCTGCGCCTCGCGGAGGTGCTCGACATCCGTGCTCGAGGCGGGCGCCACGATGATCCCGTCGACCCGTTTGTCGAGGAAGAGGCGTACGGCGCCGCGTTCCGTGGCGACGTCCTCGTCGGAGTTGGCGAGCAGCACCTCGTAGCCGTGGACGCGAGCGGCATCGCCGACCGCGCGGGTCACGGCGGCGAAGAATGGGTTCTCGATGTCGGCGACCACCAGACCCAGCGACTGGGTCCGCCCGGTGATCATGCTGCGAGCCAGGGCATTGGGACGGTAGCCGAGCTCCTCGGCTGCCGCGAGTACGCGCTCTCGGGATCGCTCGCTGACGTGACCGTAGCCGCCGAGTGCCCGAGCGGCTGTGGCGGTGCTGACGCCGGCCGCCTTCGCGACGTCCGGGATCGTGGCCGGTCCTTTCGTCATGGCGCTCCCTCGACTCAACTTTGCGAACTACTTGACAGCCTGCACGGCTGGTGAGAACGTTGTCAAACCTTGTTCCTGACAACGTTCTCAACGAGAGGTCGGTTTCGCTATATGTCTATGGATGCGGGCGCCGGAGCGCCCGTCCGGACGGATGTCGAGCTGCGACTGCGCCCCATCGCCGATGACTTCCTGCCGACCCTCGACCACGCCCTGAGTCAGCGTGACGCCGCCCGCGCTTTCGTCGCCGAGGCGATCACCGACGGCGTTCGCGACGTGCTGTTCCTTGGCTGCGGAGGATCATGGGCTTCGAGCGTGCACGCCGCGCACACGTTGCAGCGCCTGGGTCGCGCCCTCCACGTGAGCAACATCCGCAGCTCTGAGGTCGGCGAACGGTTCCCGGCCCGGCTGGGTCCCGGCACTCTCGTGATCGCGTCTGCTCACTCTGGCGGTACGCCCGAGACGGTCGCCGCGGTCCGGCTGGCCAAGAGGGCCGGAGCCCGGATCGTGACGCTCGCCCACCCCGAGGGCTCTGCACTCGGCGAGTTCGCGGACCTCGAGCTGACCTACCGCAGCAATCACACGATCACCTCGCCGAAGCAGACCCTTCTCTCCCACCTGACCTGGTCGCTGCTGACTGAAACCGGCGCCATCGCCGATCCGGGTCCGGTTTGGGCCGCGTACGACGCGCTGCCGGTGGCGCTGCGCACTGCGCTCGACGAGGCTGACGACCACCTGGCCCTCACGGCGCGAGCACTGGCCGACAACCCGTTTCTCTACGTCCTCGGTGCCGGGCCCAACGCGGGGGCTTCGTACTTACTGTCGATGTGCTACCTGGTCGAGATGCAGTGGCGCTACTCGGCGTCGTTCCTCGCCGGTGAGTTCTTCCACGGCGCGTTCGAGATGCTCCATGGCGATGCCGGCATCATTCACCTGGTCGGCGAGGACGCGAGCCGGCCGGTGTCCGAGCGGGCGGTTCGGTTCGCCGAGCAGGTCAGCCCGCATTCGCACGTTCTCGATACCACGATGCTGTCGCTGCCGGGCATCGCGCCGGAGCTGCGGTCGGAGGTCACCCCGATCGCGCTCGGCGTCCTGTGCAGCCGCCTGGCCGAGCACTTCGAGGCAGTCTCCGGGCACAGCCTCGACGAGCGCCGCTACATGGGGCGGGTGGACTATTGAGCAGCCGACCACTGCTCGTCTGTGGGGTGGGCGACAACGTCGTCGACCGCTACCTGGACACGGGCCTCGAATACCCGGGCGGAAACGCGTACAACGTCGCCGTCTTCGCGCGGCGTGCCGGCGCTGCTGCCGCCTACCTGGGCATCGTCGGCGCGGACGCGTCCGGCGATCACCTTGTCAACGTGCTGCGACGCGAGGACGTCGACGTGTCGAGGGTGCGCCGGGTGCCGGGACCGAACTCGTACGCCGTCGTTCACCTCACGCCCGGCGGGAACCGGGAGTTCGCTGCGTGGGAGCCCATCCCCGACCGGCTGACGCTGGAGCCCGAGGATCGCGAGCTGGTCGTCCGCGCCGACCTCGTCCACACCGGTCACGCGAGCTTCACCGAATCGTTGGTCCCGTCCCTCGCCGAGCTGGCTCTGGTCTCCTTCGACTTCTCCTACAGGGGCCTCGACTACGCCGAGCCCCTGCTTCCGCACCTGTGGTCGGCGACCTTCTCCGGAGCCGGGCTCACGGCGGGCCAGGCCCGCGAGCTGGCGACGACCGCGCAGGGCCGAGGCCCGAAGGTCGTCCTCGTGACCCGCGGTGCCCAGGGCGCCGTTGTGGCGGTCGACGGCGTGCTGCACGAGGAGCCCGCTGCCCCGGCAGACGTCGTCGACACGCTCGGCGCGGGCGACGCCTTCGCCGCGCGTTTCCTGATCGGATTGCTCCGCGGTGAGGAGGCCAAGGAGGCAGCGGCCGCGGCCGCCGGGTTTGCGGCCCGGGTCTGCGAGAGCTTCGGCGCCTTCGGCCATGCACGGTCGATGGTCACCAGCACGTCGGAAACTGCCGACCCGAACACCGATGCGAGGGGTGAGCAGCGATGACCGGCACCCAGCCGTTCCTTCAGGTATCCGGGGTCCGCAAGGCCTACGGCCACGTCCAAGCCCTACGCGGCGTCGACCTCGAGGTGCGGACCGGCGAGGTCCATGCCCTGCTCGGCGACAACGGCGCCGGCAAATCGACGCTCATGAAGATCCTCGCCGGGGTCACCGCCCCAGACTCGGGCGAGATCCGCGTCGGCGGCAAGCCGGTAACGGCACGCAGCCCCCGCGACATGCAGGCCGCGGGCGTCGCCACGGTGTTCCAAGACCTGGCGCTGGCACCCTCCCTCGACGCGGGGGAGAACGTCTTCCTGGGTCGGGAGATCACCCGGCCCGGTCTGCTCGGCCGGCTCGGGTTCGTCGACCGGGCGGAGATGCGCCGGCGGACCCAGGACCAGATCGCCGCGCTCGGCTCGACGATCCCGTCTCTCAGGGTCCCCGTCGGATCCCTCTCCGGGGGCCAGCGCCAGGCGGTCGCGATCGCCCGCGCCGCGGTGTGGGGCAGCGCCATGCTCATGCTCGACGAGCCGACCGCGGCGCTCGGCGTCCGCCAGACCGAGCAGGTGCTGGAGCTCATCCGACGAGTCCGGACGCGGGGCGACACGGCGGTCCTGCTGATCTCGCACAACCTGCCCGACGTCTTCGCGGTGGCCGACCGTGTGACGGTACTGCGGCTGGGTGCGGTGGTGCTCGACTGCCACATCTCGAAGACCAGCATCGAGAAGCTGACGCTCGTCATGGCGGGCGTGAAGGAGGCACCGTGAGCATCGCGAGCGAACCACACGCCGAGCAGCCGACCGGGTCGCCCGCCGCTGGCCCCGCCCGGACGTCGGTCACGTCCCGGTGGGGAGCACTGTCGGTCCGGTTCGAGAACCTCTACATCGGCTTGGTGCTGGTCGCGCTGCTGGCCATCTTCACGCTGTGGGCGCCGCCGGAGACATTCCTGACCAGCGACAACCTGAGCAACATCGCACTGGACGCCTCACAGCTGCTGATTCTCTCCAGCGGTGTCGCACTGTTGATCATCGCCGGCGGGCTGGATCTGTCCGTCGGTGCGGTGGTCGTGTTCTCCGCGATCGTGTCCGGCAAGACGATGCTCGCGATCGCGGGACCGGTCGAGGAATCGGTGACCAAATCTGCCGGCCAACTGCTGCCTGCGGTGCTCGCCGGTCTCGGCGTCGCGGTGCTCAGCGGCTGGGCCTGGGGGGCGCTCAACTCTCTGATCACCCTGAAGCTGCGGGTGCCGCCGATCATCGCGACCCTCGCCACGCTCAGCGCCGCCACCGGACTGGCGCAGGTCGTGAGCAAGGGCGTCAACGTGAGTAGCCTGCCGATCCAGCTCCAGCAGCACTTCGGTGGGGCCAAGGCCTTCGACGTCGTGCCGTGGCCGGTCGTGGTCGCCGCCGTGGTGGTGGCCGTGCTCTGGGTGGTGCTCTCGCAGATGCGGTTCGGCCTGCGCACCTACGCGATCGGCAGCAACGCCGAAGCCGCCGCCCGGAGCGGCATCCCCGTCGGACGGCACATGCTCGCGCTGTACACACTCGTCGGGCTGCTCGCGGGCGTCGTCTCGTTCATCGACCTGAGTCGGTTCGGCACGGCGTCGCTCTCCGGCCACACCCAAGACGCGCTGAACGCGATCGCCGCGGTCGTGATCGGCGGTGTCTCGCTGTTCGGCGGACGCGGCCGGATGTCCGGCGTCGTGATCGGCGTCTTCATTCCGGCGGTGCTGGCCAACGGCTTCGTCGTCGTCCAGGTGGACCCGTTTTGGCAGAACGTCGCCGTGGGTGCGGTCCTCGTCCTCGCCGTATACATCGACCAGCTCCGTCGGGGAGCTCACAACAGAGAAGGGTAGAAGTCGCGATGGGAAACGTGAACCGACGTGGTGGGCTCCGGCTCGCCGCCGTGGGCGCCGCGCTCGTCATGATGCTCACTGCCTGTGGTAGTGACTCGGGCGACGGCACGGCATCCGACAGCAAGAGCGACGACGCTGCGGTGCAGGTGACGCTGGCACTGGCCGTGCAGAGCGGGTGCCCGTTCTGCATCTCCATCCAGCGTGGCGCCGAGTCCGCGGCGAAGGACCTGGGGGTCGACCTTACCGTGGTCTCGCCGAAGACCGCCGACACCGCCGGCCAGATCCAACAGCTCAACGGACTGCTGGCCAACAATCCGGACGTGCTGGTCCTTCAGCCCTTCGACCCGGCCGCATTGCTGCCGGTCGTCAAGCACTTCGCCGACAAGGGCACGCCCACGATCACCGTCGACAGCGACCTCAGCGACCCCTCGGCGCGGCTGGGCCTGATCTCCTCCGACAACGAGGCGGGCGGCAAGTTCGCCGCGGAGCAGCTCGCCGAGCGGATCGGCGAGAAGGGCAAGGTCCTCTACCTCGGCTACAAGCCCGGCCTCGCCGGGACCGACGCGCGCCGCAAGGGCTTCGAAGAGCAGATCAAGACCTACCCGAGCATCGAGTACCTCGGTGCCCAATACAGCGCGGACGACCAGTCGGTGACCGCGGGCCAGGTCAGCGCGGCCCTTCGGGCGAACCCGGACCTCGCCGGCATCTTCGCCGGTGCCGAGGCGCACGCCATCGGTGCAGCGGCGGCGATCCGCGAAGCCCACGCCCAGGACCGGGTCTCCGTCGTCGCGTTCGACGGCGCTCCGGACGAGGTCCAGGCGCTCAAGGACAACTCGCTCGACCTGCTCGTGGTCCAGAAGGCCTACGAGATGGGCCAGCTGGCGATCAAGCAGGCCGTGGCGTACGCCAAGGACGGCACCAAGCCCGACGGTGACACCTACCCCGACTATGTCGCGGTGACCCGCGACAATCTCGCCGAGGCCGACGTCCGCAAGTACCTCTACCCGGCCGAGTGACGAAGCCCGGCCGGCGCCGCGACCGCGCAGCGCCGGCCACCGGCTGCCGACTAACCGCGACAAGCAAGGAGATACACGGGTGAGCGACCCCAAACGCGAGTCCCATGTCGCCCTCGTGTCGGAGGTGCTCGATCCGGAAGGAGTCGCCCGCTACGTCGCGGCTCGCTCCCACCTGGCCAGGGTGGTGGGCACCGTGATCGAGGTCAAGACGTTCGGCGAGGGCAAGATCAACGCCGTCTTCGGCGTCCGCGGTGACCGTGGGTCGCTGGTACTCAAGCAGGCCCTGCCCTGGATCCGGGTTCTTCCGAACTGGGCACTGACGGTGCACCGCGTCGAGCGGGAGGCGTGGTTCCTCGAGTCCTGGGCGGACTTCAACGCTGCCCACGTGCCGAAGTCCTACGGGTATGACGATGGCGCGCATACCCTGGCCATGGAGGAGCTCACCGGGTACGAGCTGTGGCGGACCGCCCTCCACGAAGGCCGCGTCAGCGCGGCGGCGGCGACGGGTGCGGGCACGATGGTTGCCCGCTCCGCCTTCCACACCTCGCCGTTCGGTCGTGACGCCGAGGCGCACGCCCGTGACGTCGCCCGCTCGGCCAACCCGGCTATGGACCAGATGATGCAAGATGTCGTGTTCGACATCCCGTTCACCGTGGACGCTCGCAACAGCACAGACCCGCAGCTGACGCGGTGGCGTGAGAAGGTTCGGGCCGACGAGGCCGTGCTGACGCGGGTGGCTGAGCTGCGATGGTGCTACGGCACCCGGCGGGAGGCGCTCCTCCACGGGGACCTGCACACCGGCAGCGTCATGGTGGCGGGCGACCAGGTCCGCGTGATCGACGGCGAGTTCGCCCGCTACGGGCCGGTCGCCTGGGACCTCGGTGAGCTCTGGGCGCACCTGGTGCTGGCTCGACGCAGCCTGGACGTCCGACGGCCAGGGGAGTCGGCCCCGGACCTGGTGTCGGCTACGTGGGCCGGCTTCACGGACGAGCTGCGCGCCCACTGGCCCGAGAGACGCGCGGCCAGCCTGACCGACGGCTGGCTCGAGGCGTGGCTGGAAGAGACACGCACGCTCGCGGTCCGCTTCGCCGGGCTGGAGCTCCTGCGCCGCATGATCGGCGTCGGCGCGTGCGAGCAGCTGACGATGCTCGAGCCCGACGCGCGGGAGGCCGTCGCGGACGATGTCCTCGCCCTCGCCGTACGCGCGCTCAAGGAGGGCCAGTGGACCTGAGCGCCGAGCTACGCCTGGCTAGCGACATCGCCCTCCGCGCCGGTGCCGTCCTCGTCGAGCACTTCGACGCCGGCACGCTCAACACGCGCAGCAAGAGCCGGCGCCAGGACGTCGTCACCGACGCCGACATCGCCGCCGAGAAGGTCCTGGTGGACGCGCTGGCCGCGGCGTACCCCGAGGACGCGATCCTCGCCGAGGAGAGCGGCAACCGCGACGGTGGTTCGGGGCGTCGCTGGTGCATCGACCCGCTCGACGGCACCGCGAACTTCGCTGCCGGTATCCCGCACTGGGCGGTGGCGCTGTCGCTCCTGATCGGCGACCGGCCGGTCCTCGCGGTCACCTTCGACCCCTCGCGTGACGAGCTCTTCACTGCGTTGTACGACGGTCCCGCCCAGCTCGACGGGTGGAAGATCGGCATCGCGGCTACCTCCGCGGTCCAGGACGCGCTTGTCGCATTGAACCTTCCGTACGCCGCTCGTACCGACCCCCGTATTGCGCGCCGCATGCACAGCTCTCGCGGGCTGCGCGAGACCGGCTCGATGGCCCTCGACCTCGCCTGGGTGGCCACCGGCCGGCTCCAGCTCGCGGCCCACGAGCACAACGGCAAGCTTTGGGACTATGCGGGTGGCGAGCTTCTGGTGACACGTGCCGGCGGCGCGGTCGAGCCGCTCGCCGGATTCCCGGGCCTCGTTCTCGCGGGCGGCCGTGAGCTGGTGGCGTCGTTCCACGAGAGCGACGAGTGGCCACCGCTCGACCAGCCTAACCCGCACCACCCGAACGACCGGAGGTACTACCGATGAGCAGCGCGAAGACCGACGAGTGGTATGAGCGGGCCCTGGCCCAGCGTCCCGAGGGGCGAGCATTCATCGACGGTGCGTACGTTGAGACCGCCACCGGCCGCACCTACGACACGATCACCCCGCTGAGCGGTTTGCGGCTCGCGGCGGTCGCCGACGGTGACGGCGAGGACATTGATCGTGCTGTCCGGGCCGCGCGGCGTGCCCACGATCGGGGCCAGTGGGCGGACGCGCACCCGCGCGATCGCAAGCGCGTCCTGCACCGGTTCACCGACCTGCTGCTCGAGCACCAAGACGAGTTGGCTCTGCTGATAACCACCGACATGGGCAAGCCGATCTCCGATGCCCGTCGCGAGATCGAGTCGAGCGCCCGCGAGCTGCGGTTCTTCGCGGAGTCGGTCGACAAGGTGTACGGCGACGTGGCCCCGACGACTCCGTATGCCCTCGGCATGGTCACGCGTGAGCCGGCAGGTGTGGTCGGGGCGATCACTCCCTGGAACTTCCCGGTGATGATGCCGGTTTACAAGCTCGGACCCGCCCTCGCCGCTGGCAACGCGGTGGTCCTCAAGCCAGCCGAGCAGTCAGCGCTGGCGGCGGTCCGGCTAGCCGCGCTCGCCAGCGAGGCCGGCCTTCCGAACGGAGTCCTCAACGTGGTGCCTGGGGGGCCAGCGGCCGGCGAGCACCTCGCCCGTCACCTCGACGTCGACGTGCTGACCTTCACCGGGTCTACCGAGGTGGGCAAGCGCTTGCTGGTCTACTCCGGCGAGTCCAACATGAAGCCAGTCTGGCTGGAGTGCGGCGGGAAGTCGCCCAACATCGTGCTCGCCGATGCGCCCGACCTCGACGTCGCCGCGCGGGCAGCGGCCGAAGGTATCTTCCATGGCGCCGGTGAGGTCTGCAACGCGGGGTCGCGGCTCCTCGTCGAAGACGCCGTCTTCGACGAGGTGGTCGGGAAGGTGGTCGAGGAGTCCGCACACTGGCAGCCGCGCGACGCGCTTGACCCGACCTCGCGGATGGGCCCGCTCGTCGACCAATGCCAGCTCGACCGGGTGATGTCGTTCGTCGAGGAGGGCCGGGCCAGCGGCGTCCGGCTCGAAACCGGAGGACGGCGGACGCTTGAGGAGACCGGTGGCTACTACCTCGAGCCGACCATTTTCAGCGACGTCGACAACGCCTCGCGCCTGGCGCAGGAGGAGATCTTCGGTCCGGTGCTATCCGTGGTTCGGCTCAGCTCGGCCCAGGAGGCGGTCGAACTTGGAAACGCCACCGTCTACGGCCTCGCCGCCGCCGTCTGGACCTCCGATGTCACCCGCGCCTTCACGATCGCGCGGCAGCTCAAGGCCGGCACCGTCTACGTGAACTGCTACGACAAGGGCGACAACTCCCTGCCGTTCGGCGGGTACAAGCAGTCCGGCATCGGAGCGGACCGCAGCCTGCATGCCATGGACAAGTACACGAACCTCAAGACCCTCTGGGTCGACCTCAACCAGCACCCGCGAGCGTGAGGAATCAGCTGCCGAGCACGTCTGCCCCTCAGGTCGTGCTGATCGATCTGACGAACTCGCCGACGAGTTGACGTCTCTCGGCATGGCACCCGAGGTGATGCTTCTTGCTGATGTCGGCCACTACGTGGCGTCGTGTGCCGTGCCATAACTCGTCGCACATGCTGTGAGCCGGGAGTTCTCGGCTCGGGCTGATGATCTCTGGGATGACCGTGCGGATGCTGTACCTGGGAATGATCAGCCTGTTCAGCGGACTGGGGTTGTTGATCCGGGGCGACAGGGCGTTGCTGGTCGAGGTTCTCGCGCTGCGGCATGAGGTAGCGGTGCTCCGCCGGCAGGTTCCCGGCCGGCCGCGGCTGTCCTGGCCGGACCGGGCGATCCTGTCCGCCCTGGCCCGCCTGCTGCCCCGCCGGATACGGGAACATCGGATCGTCACCCCGGCCACGTTGCTGAACTGGCACCGCCGCCTGGTACGACAGCACTGGACCTACCCCAACCGACCCGGCCGACCACCAGTCAGCAACGAGATCCGGGACATGGTGCTACGGCTGGCCGGAGAGAACCCGCGATGGGGACACCGCAGAATCCAAGGCGAACTACAGCGGCTCGGCCATCGGATCGAAGCGGGCACGATCCGACGGATCCTGGCCGGCTGGCGGGTCGGCCCGCCACCCCGCCAGCCAGACACCAACTGGCGCACCTTCCTGCGCAACCAGGCCACTGGCCTGCTGTCCATCGACTTCTTTCACCTCGACACGATCCTGCTGCCGCGCCTGTACGCGCTGGTGCTCATGGAGGTGTCCACCCGACGGGTCCACCTTCTTGGCGTCACCGCGCACCCCACTGGGCAGTGGGTGGTCCAGCAGGCCGTTAACCTCGCTACGGAGCTGGGCGAGCGTGCCAACCGGTTCCGGTTTCTCATCCGCGACCGCGACGGCAAGTACACCGCCGCCTTCGATCACGTCTTCGCCGCTGAAGGCATCACCGTGGTCAAGACCCCGCCCCGCACCCCGCGGGCCAACTGCTTCATCGAGCGCTGAGGCCGCAGCCTCCGCGACGAATGCACCGACCACGTGTTGATCTACAACGAGCGGCACGCGCTGGCCGTAGTCGGCGAGTACGTGGACCATTTCAACGACCACCGGCCGCATCAAGGGCGGCAGCAGCGGCCACCCCACCACGACCCGGCCGCCATCATCCCATTGAGCTAACGGCCCGCTGCGCCACCAGGTTACCCGACCACAGGCGCCCCGCTTGATATCCGCCCGGGTGCACATGAGCCGGTGCTCTGGTCCATGTCGCTGCGAAGCAGGCTACTGCTGGATCACCATGGTGCGCTACTGGCCGGGACAGACTGTCCCCCGAAGGGCGCCTACTCTCGCCCATAGCGATGCATGGTGACGGGGTTGAGGCCGCGTAGACGTGCTCATGTCGAGCGGGTCCCACAGCCGCTGGTGGTTGCGGCGGGCCAAGCATGGCGGGCGGCGGCCCAGTAGCAGACCCCGCACGGACGCCACGGTCCGTCGATCGGACAGGCTCGGCGTTGCGATACCGTCAACGTGCCCACATCGGCGTCGAGCAGTCCGCGTCCGCCGGGGCTGGCGATGGCCCGCAGGGCACCCCACGAATCCAGGGAGATTCCGATGCCGGAGCCCGATCCTGTTCAAAACGCCCATATCGAGGATGCCGACACGCCAACCACGGCCGAGCCCCAGGCCGACGAGCCTGCCGTTTACGCAAATCGGGCCGCCCGGCGCGCGAAGGGCAAGGTTGCCTCGCCTCAACCCTATGGAAAGGGTCAGCGCCTCAGCGGGCGGGGCTCGGTCCAGAGCCCGCGCCAGTGGGGTAACCGCCGAAGCGGCTGACCCGTTGGTCGAGCCTTCGTCGGCACACGGCTCCCAGTTCCCACGGCGATGGCCGCGGGCAGCAAGGCGGGAGCAGCAGGGTGTCTGTCTTCGACGGTCTCAGTCAAACCCATGAACCAATCCGGAGAGGCCATCAGGATGAGCAAGCCCACCGACTACGACGCACCGTACCGACCCGGTGTTGAGGTTGAAGACGACAGCCTGGAGGAACTCAAGGCGCGTGGCGCAGCGTCGCAGTCAGCGAGAGTCGACCCCGACGATGCCGAGGCTGCCGAGAACTTCGAGTTGCCCGGCGCGGACCTGTCCGGCGAGGAACTGACCGTGGCGGTCGTGCCGATGCAGCCGGACGAGTTCCGGTGCGCGCGCTGCTTCCTCGTGCACCACCGCAGTCAGCGCGCCACGCAGCGCGATGGTCAGCAGGTCTGCCAGGAGTGCTCCTGACGCCGACTGTCAGGGCGCCATCTCACGCCATTCCGGACGGCCACCCAGCCACGCGTCGGCGAGGATCTGCGCCGATGCCCGACTGGGACAGGGGTGCAGCTTCGACCGGCCCGCGAGGCCGCCGGTTTGCGCCTCTACTTCCCATCGTTGGCCGTCGGTGCGGATGTACACATCGCGGCGTCCCCGCGGACTCCGGTCCCCGTTCCACCAATGACGCTCGATTCTCACCTGCTGACCGTATAGCACGACCTGCAGAAAGACGAGCGAGGATGATCTTGAAAGAGGGCCGGCCGCAGCTCGGTGCAAGCGGCGACCCGTGGGGCTCGGACGTCGGGGAACCGGCATATGCCTTCTCTTGGAAGGTCGGTGCCCAGTGTCGATCAGTCAGGTTCGTTGAGCACGCCGACAGTAGCCAGCAGTGAAGTGATCTCAACAAGATTCGGGTAGGTACTTGTACTCGAAATGAGTCAGGTGCAGTGCGGCGGCGACGACGTCGCCGATCCGGCGTGGGCTGGCGGTGGTGTGGCGTAGCGTTTTCCAGCGTCCGATCAGGATGGCGAAGCCGCGTTCGCCTTGCCAGCGCAGCCCGCGTAGCAGCCGGTTGTAGGCGCGGTTGTCAGGTGCGAGCCGGCGGCCGTCAGCAGGCTGCTTGACCGGGGTCTTGATGCCGTGGCCTGCGCTTTCGTAGCCGGAGTCGGCCAGGGCGGGCAGGTCCAGTTCGGCGGCGGACCAGTTCAGCGCGGCGGTCACCCCGAGTTCGCGGGCGCAGCTGGTGTCGTGCAGGTGCCCGGGCATCGCCGCCGAAGTCCAGATCGGCAGCCCGTCCGGGCGGATGATCGCTTGGATGTTCGCGCCGAAGTCTCGGTGCTTTCCGGAGTACCAGGCGTCGATGGTCTCGCCCTTCACGGACAGGGTGGTCTCGGTGAGCCGGTCGCAGTCGAACAGCTTGCCGTCGAGGATCACGTGGGACCAGCCGTCGTCGGCGACTCGACGCAGCGCGGCGTGCAGATCCTGCGCCTGCGCGGCGAGCACGGCGACGCCCTCGTCGCGGCAGCGGTACGCCGTCGCCGGGGAGATGCCGAACCCCGCACCGAGCAGGGTCACGTCCTCGGCCTTACGGAACCAGACCAGCACCAGCAGCGCCTGGTAGAAGCAGGTCAACGCGCGGGTGCCGCGCCGTGTCCCCTTGGCTCGGCGTTCCGCGGCAAGCAGCCGGCCGAGGTGCCGCACGAGTCCCTCGGAACGTCGACCATGGCACGATAGGCGATCACGGGGGTCCTCACCGTGTGGGTGATCTTGTGGTGAGAACTACCTACCGAGGGCCTCACGTCCACTTCCAGCACTGTCCGGCCTGAGTGCCTTCATCCGTGTCGCACCAATCAACACTTTCGCGTCGCTGAGATCAGCTCAGTGCGCTGATCTGATGCCGTGCGAGGGTCGCAGCTTCGGGGCCACGCAGTGTGCCGTCCGCCTGTGGGTGGAGCCCGAGCACGGTTGCTTGAATGAGGGGTCAGCTGGGGCAACTCGGTGATGCGTCCGCGCACCAGGGGGAATCGTTCCTCGACGGATGGGGCCACGGCCACTCGGACCTGGATGGTTTGACCGTCCTGGGCGGCTACCGGCCGGCCGCTGCGATCACCGGCCCCGGTACCTGGCGAAACACCGCCGCACCGTGCCAGTGGGAATGGCTGCAGACCAGCTGTAGCGCGTCCGGCGGGTGGCCCAGCTCGCCTTTTGGTGCGAGCCCTTGTCGGATTCTGGGCCTTGACGTGCGACTGGCCGATCGGACCAGGTGAAGGTGGTCGAGGGGCGACTACACCGCCACCACCGGCTCACCGGCGCGGGCAGGAACCCGAGCGCGACCCGTCAGGGACGCCGGCGGGCGTTGAGGCGGGCGGCCTGGCGGGTCAGGTGGTCGCGTTCGGCGAGGTTGGGGGCCTTTCGGGCTGCGTCGGCGTACAGGCGTGCCGCTGTGGTCAGGTTGCCGTCGCGTTCGTGCAGGTACGCCGCCACCGCCGTGTGGCGGGGCAGCGTGTCGTCCAGCGCCGCGAGGGCCGCCAGCCCGGCGCGTGGCCCGTCGGCCTCGCCGACGGCCACCGCGCGGTTGAGCCGGACGACGGGGCTGTCGGTCAGGCGCGCGAGTTCGTCGTACCACTCGAGGACCTGCACCCAGTCGGTCTCCTCGGCGGTGGGCGCGTCGGCGTGCAGTGCCGCGATGGCGGCCTGGGCCTGGAACTCGCCCAGCCGGTCGCGGGCGAGCGCCGCCTGCAGGATCTCGACGCCCTCGGCGATCATCGGGGTGTCCCACCGGCCGCGGTCCTGCTCGGCCAGCGGCACCAGGCTGCCGTCGGGCGCGGTCCGTGTATCACGCCGGGCGTGGTGGAGCAGCATGAGGGCGAGCAGTCCCGCCACCTCGGGATGGTCGAACGCGGCGGCGAGCTGCCGGGTGAGCCGGATGGCCTCGGCGGCGAGGTCGACGTCACCGCCGTAGCCCTCGTTGAAGACCAGGTAGAGGACGCGCAGCACGGTGGCGACGTCGCCGGGCTGGTCGAACCGCACGCCGGCCACGGTGCGCTTGGCCCGGTTGATCCGCTGCGCCATGGTCGCCTCGGGCACCAGGTAGGCCTGGGCGATCTGGCGGGTGGTCAGCCCGCCGACGGCCCGCAGCGTGAGCGCGACCGCCGACGACGGCGTCAGCGACGGGTGGGCGCACAGGAAGTAGAGCTGCAGCGTGTCGTCCACCGCCGGCGTGGGCCCGGGCGCCGGCTCCTCGTCGACGAGGTCCTCACGCCGGCGGCGGGCGGCATCCGCTCGGGTCGTGTCGAGGAACCGGCGCCAGGCCACGGTGACCAGCCAGCCCTTCGGGTCCCGCGGCGGGTCGGCCGGCCAGACGCGGACCGCCTCGACGAGGGCGTCCTGCACGGCGTCCTCGGCCGCCGCGAAGTCGGCTCCGCGGCGGACGAGGATCCCGAGCACGCTCGGCGTCAGGCTCCGCAGTAGAGCCTCATCCATGGAAGAGGCACTCCGTGACGGTGGGCGGCTCGGCCAGGAACGGGCGCACTTCGAGCCACTCGTGGATCGGCTTCCCGCCCGCCCCAGGGGCGGCCGACAGCTCCCCGGCCAGCTCGATGGCGCGCTCGTAGCTGTCGACGTCGATCACCATCCAGCCGGCGATGAGGTCCTTGGTCTCGGCGAACGGGCCGTCGGTGACCGGCGGGCGCCCCTCACCGTCGTACCGGACGAAGGTCCCCTCGGGGGCGAGCGCCTGGCCGTCGACGAACTCGCCGGTCTTCTCGAGCCGGGCCGCGAAGTCGTTCATGTACTGCACGTGCGCCGAGATCTCCTCCGGCGTCCACTGGTCCATGGGTACGTCGTTGACCGCAGCCGGGGCGCCGCGGTAGTGCTTGAGCAGCAGGTACTTGGCCATCGTGGTTCTCCTCGGTGCTGGTGCGACCCATTCTGGTCACCTTCACCACGGGGACGGAGCCAGCCACCGGTTCTCGACATCACCGCCCGAAAATTTTCTTGGCTTCGCCTGCGGGACCGCCCGCAGGCAGGACCGCCCGGCAGGCAGGACCGCCCGGCAGGCAGGACTGCCCGCAGGCAGGACCGACCGGGTCCGGGATGTCGCCGCTGGAACGCCGCTACCGGTGTCGGACTTCTCGCTACGGGATCTGGCCTTCGTTCACCTGTGCGAATGGATGCCGTGTCGCGCTGGTGCCGGCCTGCCCGGCTGCCTACCGTGTCGAGGTCCTCGCCAGCACCGGGCGAGACATGACCGGGAAGGAGCACCGACGATGGCGGATCTTGGACGAACGCGGGTACCTGCACCTCGCCGGACGGCAGGCACCACGACCGAGTTCGTCCTCGATGACACGCCCGGTCGCCTCGTCATTGCCGCCGTCGCACCCGACCGGCTCGCCCACGTCGAGCTGCACGTCGGCAAGCACGGCTCCACCCTGGCCGGCCTGACCGAGGCCCTGGCGACCGCGATCACCACCGGGCTGCACGCCGGCGCGCCCGTGTCCGAGTTCGTGGCGGAGTTGCGGCACACCCGCTACGCCCCCGCCGGCCCCACCGGGGATCCCGAGGTACCGGAAGCCACGTCGCTCGGCGACTACCTCGCACGTCGGCTCACCTTTGTTGGCGACGACCTGCGAGGGCGTGCGGTGCAGCCGTCCAACAACTGACTCGCTGTGCGGCGGTCGCCACCTGGCCCGAGTACGCCACCGCCGTCGCGGTCGGCCCCGACGAGCACGACCGCATCGACGTCTGCGCCTCGCACGGCCTCGACGACCTCCACCGCGTGGGACGTAGGCCCGCCGACGTGCTCAAGGCGGTGCTCTGGTCCGGCCCCGGCCGTGGTCGGCAGGTCAGATGGTGATGACCACTTTCGCCCGCGCGTGTTCACCTTCGAGGTACCGGATGGCTTGGGGCACCTCGCGGAGCGGATAGGTCCGGTCGATGACCGGGGTGAGGCGACCGGCTTCGGCGTGGGCGCGGAGCGTGTCGAGGTGTTCTCGGCTGGGTGCCGTGGTGAGTGTGACGATGCGGTGTCGAACGAAGGGTGCCAGCAGCCGTCCGCGCGCGAGGAGCCAGACCGGTCCGATGAGACTGCCGCCGCGATACACGCCGCCGCCGGAGAGCACCAGCGTCCCGGTCGGCGTCAGCGCCCGGCGGAGCGCGGTGAGTGAGCGGTTGCCGACCAGGTCGAACACGACGTCGTGTTGGCGGGTGTCGCGGGTGAAGTCATCGCGGGTGTAGTCGATGACGTGGTCGGCGCCGAGGGAGCGGATCAGGTCGACGTTGCGGGTGCTGCACACTCCGGTCACGGTCGCGCCGAGCGCCTTGGCCAGTTGGACGGCCAGGGTGCCGACGCCGCCGGAGGCGCCGTTGACGAGGACGCGGTGGCCGGCCTCGACCTGCCCGACGTCGCACAGTCCCATGAGCGCGGTGACACCGGCCAGCGGCAGGGCAGCCGCCTGCTGCGGCGTCAGGTTCGCCGGCTTCGGCGCGACCAGAGTCGCGGGGACGCACACGTACTCCGCGAACGCGCCGTTGGCGTCGCCGAGGTCGCCGAAGACGGCGTCGCCCGGGCGTACCTGTCGAACGTGGGCGCCAACGGCCTCGACCCGACCGGCGAAGTCGCGGCCACGGATGCGCGCTCGGGGGCTCGATCGCCCCATGGCCAACCGCGCCATCCGTGGATCGCCACGCATGGCATGCCAGTCGTACGCGTTGAGCGCGGCGGCCTCGACCCGCACGAGCACCTCGTCGGCGGCGGGCACCGGCGCGTCGATGTCCGCGAGCTTGAGCGTCTCCGGCGGGCCGTACCGGTCCTGGACGATCGCCTTCATCTCCGCCCCCCTCTGGGTGTACGGCGTACACGTCATAGGAGCAATGTAGGTGTACGCCGTACACCCGTCAAGGCGGTTATGGTTTCAACCGCCGCCGGAAGACGAGGACCGAGATGGCTGAGCAGGCTGAGACGTTGCGCCGAGCGCCGCTGAGCAGGGACCGGATCCTGCGCGCCGCCGTCGCGCTCGCCGACGAGGCCGGGATCGAGTCCCTCAGCATGCGCAACCTCGCCCAGGATCTCGGCGTCGTGCCGATGGCCCTCTACAAGCACGTGGCCAACAAGGACGAACTACTCGACGGCATGATCGACGTGGTCGTCGGCGAGATCGATCCGCCGGTGCCCGACACCGACTGGAAGCACGCGATCCGCGGCCGCATCCTCTCGGCGCGGCAGGTGCTGCGGCGCCACCCCTGGGCGCCGCTCGCGATCGAGTCGCGGAACATGGCGACGCCGGCCGTCCTCGCCTACCTCGACTCGATGGTCGGGACGTTCCGGGCCGGCGGGTTCTCCGCCGATCTCGCCCACCACGTGATGCACGCGATGGGCAGCAGGATTCTGGGCTTCAGCCAGGAGCTGTTCGATCCCGCCCGGCGCGCCGGCCGGTCCGGCACGACCACGCCGGACCCGCCGGCGGCCCTACCACCGGAGGTCGCGGCCCGGTTCCCGCACCTCGCCGAGATCTCCATGGCGGCGTCCCACGACGAGGCCTCGGTCGTCGGGCAGGGCTGCGACGACCAGTTCGAGTTCGAGTTCGCGCTGGACCTGCTGCTGGACGGCATCGAACGGCTGCAACAGCAGGACTGGACGTCGTCCCGCCGACCCCGGTGAGACGGTCAGGGACAGGCAGGAAGAAGGCCGGCGGGAAGGAGCGAACGCGCTCCACGGGCTGCCCCACGGGCCGGGACGTTCTCCCTGGGACGGCGGGATCCCCTCACCTCCGCGGCCAGCGGCGGCGATCCCTTCGGACCGAAATCCGACACTCCGGGTGACGACCCGCCCGCACGTGTCGTTGACCCGGATGCGCCGGTCGCTCCGCCGGGTCGACGGTGGGGCCCGCCGTGGATGGGCGCCGGGCCGGCACGGTCGGCACGCCGGCGCGGTCCGGGGCCACGAGGTCGAGGAGGTACGCGATGACCCGTCAGCGGGAGACCGTCGAGGTGGATCCGGTCCTGTTCCGCGCCGTGTACGACTCGCCGGCCTCGCTGCCCGGGCGGCACCGCTGGGTCACGCCGGAACATGACGTACGCCGGCTGGAGAAGCTGCTGGGGATGCCGCCGCGCAGTATCGGCGCGCCGCTGTGGGTCAGCGGCGACGAGCCGGACTGCCCGAAGTGCGCCCGGCGCGTGACCTGGCTGGACATCGTCTCGTCGGCGCTGCACGGCGTGCACGAGCCGACCATGATCGCCAAGGTGATCCTCGGCGACCGCCGGTACGTCAACACCGAGGTGCCGGACGCCATCGCCGGGGTGTACTGCGCCGACTGCCGCACCCCGATCGAGGGGCTGCGCAGCTTCAAGTGCCACAACTGGGCGTACGCGTTCGAGGAGCTGGAGGCCGTGGTCGAGCGGATGTCCGGGGTCGCGGACGAGCCGGTCCAGCGCCCCGCGACCCGTACCGCCTGACGGGCCCGGGCCCGGCCGGGGTCCTTCCTCTCACCGGGGGCCGGCGGCTCACCGAGAGGCGGGGCGGCGGCCGGGTGGGGACGGCGGCTCGGGGCCCGGGTCGGGCAGCGGCGGCAGCGGGCGGGTCACCGGGGCGTTCCCGGACACCCGCAGGCGCTCGCCGTGGTGCAGGACGTCGACCGCGTCCCCCGGGCCGGCGTCGGGCAGTTCGTAGCACGCCCCGTCGCGGGTGAGGGTGACGCGAAGCCGGTGGCCACGCCAGCGCAGGCTGAACGCCACCCGCCGCAGTCGGCGGGGCAGCCGCGGGTCGAAGGAGAGCACCCCCGCGTCGTCGCGCAGGCCACCGAAGCCCTGCGCCACGACGAGCCACGCCCCGGCCAGCGAGGCCAGGTGCAACCCGTCGGCGCTCTTGTCGCCCAGGTCGGTGAGGTCCTGCAACGCCGTCTCGGCGAACAGGTCGTACGCCAGGTCGAGGTGGCCGACCTCGGCGGCGAGCACCGCCTGCGGCGACGCCGACAGGGAGGAGTCCCGGACCGTACGGGCCGCGTAGTAGGCGAAGTTGCGTGCCTTCTCGGCGGCGGTGAACTCCCCCGCGCAGCGCAGCATGGCCAGCACCAGGTCGGCCTGCTTGATCACCTGCCGCCGGTACAGCTCCAGGTACGGGTAGTGCAGCAGCAGCGGGTACTCGTCCGGGCCGGTGTTCGCGAAGTCCCACTCGGGCTGCTCGGTGAACCCGGCCGCCTGCTGGTGCACGCCGCGCTTGCGGTCGTACGGGACGAACATGGCGTCGGCGGCGGCCCGCCAGCCGGCGATCTCGCCCGGGTCGACGCGCAGCCGGGCCGCCGCCTGCGGGTGCCGCTCGGCTGCGTCGGCCGCGCCCCGCAGGTTGCGCCGTGCCATCAGGTTGGTGAAGAGGTTGTCGTCGACCAGGGCCGTGTACTCGTCCGGGCCGGTGACGCCGTGCAGGTGGAACGCGCCGTCGTCGGACCAGTGGCCGAACCGGTGCCAGAGCCGGGCGGTCTCCATCAGCAGGTCGACGCCCGGCCCGGCCAGGAACTCCTGGTCGTCGGTGGCGGCGACGTAGCGCAGTACGGCGTCGGCGATGTCGGCGTTGACGTGCAGCCCGGCGCTGCCCGCCGGCCAGTAGCCGGAGCACTCCCTGCCGCCGATGGTGCGCCACGGGAAGGCGGCCCCGGCCAGCCGCAGCTCGGCGGCGCGCTCGCGGGCCTCGGGCAGGTGGGCGTGCCGCCAGCGCAGCGCGGAGCGGGCCACCTCCGGCGCCAGGTACGTCAGCACGGGCAGCACGTAGCCCTCGGTGTCCCAGAGGACCTGCCCGTCGTATCCGTTGCCGGTCAGCCCCTTCGCCGGGATCGTCCGGTCCCCGTCGGGGCGGCCGGACTGGAGCAGGTGGAAGACGGCGAACCGGACCGCCTGCTGGAGTTCCGGATCACCGTCGAGCACCACGTCGGCGGTGGCCCAGGCGGCGTCGAGGGCGGCCCGCTGCGCGGCGAGCAGCCCGGCGAAGCCCTCGGCGCGGGCCGCGTCCGCCTCGGCGACGACGAGGTCGGCCAGCTCGTCCGGGGACGCGTTGCCGACGCGCGCGCACTCGTACGCGGCGAACTTGGTCAGCTCCAGCCGGTCGCCGGGGTGCAGTCGGCCGGTCACGGCGACCCGGAACCGGTCGGGGGCGCAGTCCGCCTCGGTGGCGAACCCGTCGGGCGCGGCGACCTGGTGGGCCACCGCGACGGCGACCCGCTGGCCGCTGCGGTCGGTCCGGTGCACGAGCGCCCCGTCCAGGCCGTTGGCGCGGCGGGCCTCGGCGGTCAGCGGACCGTGGATCACCGAGGCGGCGCGGGGGTCGTCGGAGCGTTCGGGCACCCGCTCGTTGGCCAGCAGGTCGGAGCAGACCCGGACGTCGACCGGTGCGTCCACCGCCTCGACGACGTACCGGACGGCGGCGACCGGGCGTCGGGGCAGCGACACGAGCCGGGTGCTGAGGATCCGGACCCGGTGGCCGGCGGGCGAGGCCCAGTCGGTACGCCGTTCCACCACCCCGGCCCGCAGGTCGAGCACCCGCTCGTGATCGTGCAGGGTGCCGGTACGCACGTCCAGCGGCTCGCCGCCGGAAACGCCACCCACGCCGGGGACGCCACCGGCAGCGGGGACGACACCAGCGGCGGGAACGCTGCCGGCGGCAGGGACGACGCCGCCGGGACCGGAACCGCCGCCCGCCGCGTCGGGGACGCCGTTCGGCCCGGTGACCCAGAGCCGGACCAGCGCGGCGTTCTGCGCGCTGACCACGGTGTCGGCGCGCTTCGGGAAGGCGTACCCGTCCTCGGGGTACGTCAGCTCGCGCTGCTCGTAGAAGCCGTTGAGGTAGCTGCCGGGCATCCCGTACGGGGCGCCCTCGTCGAGGTTGCCACGCCAGCCCACCCAGCCGTTGCCGAGCGCGAAGATCGACTCGGTCTCGCCGAGCCGGCCCAGGTCGGCCCCGCTCCGGCGGATCCGCCAGCCGTCGTCGTCCGCCCCGCCCGACTCCCGGTCGACGGTCGAATCGCTGCTCACGGCACCTCCCCGGGTCGGACGGTCCACCACCACCGCGGCGGACGCGGGTGGCTGCCGCCGCCTTGTCCGGTCGGCCACCGCCGCGGTCGGATGCCGCCTTGTCCGGTCGGCCACCGCCGTGGTCGGCCCGCGGCGGGCGCCGATCCCGACTCAGGTCGCAGCCCGTACCCGACCTTCGTCCACTGCGCTGGTCCGGTCAGTTTCCTAGCGTGCGGTCAGGTAAACGAGACATGAACATTTGATAGGGTGAGTCGTGATTAGGTCCGGTTTGTCAGAGGTTCCGCAGATCAGCACCGATCTGTACCACGAGATCGTCGACTTCGCGGACGGCACGCCGGAGCCGGTGCGGTGGCTCGCCGGGCACTTCACGGAGTGGTCGATCATCCTGCTCGGCGCCCTCCTGGTGGTGGCGGCGGCGCCGAGGCTGGGAGCCGGCCCGCGCAGGCTCGCGCTCGCCCTGGCCGCCCCCGTCGCGGTGGTCCTCGCGTACGGGGCCAGCGAGCTGCTCAAATCCCTGGTGGACGAGGACCGCCCCTGCCGCACCCCGGCCGACCTGGTGATCATCGCCGGGCACTGCCCACCGGCGGGCGACTGGTCCTTCCCGAGCAACCACTCGACGATCGCCGGGGCGCTGGCGGCGGTGATCCTGCTGCTCTCCCCCCGACTCGCCTGGTACGCCGTACCGCTGGCCGTCCTCGCCGCCTTCTCCCGCACCTTCGTCGGCGTGCACTACCCGCACGACGTGGTCGCCGGTCTGCTGCTCGGCGCGCTCGTCGGCACGGTCGGCACTCCGCTGCTGGCCCGACCCGTCGCCGAGCTGCTGCGCCGCCGGGACCGCCGCGCCGACCGCCCGCTCCAGCTCAAAGGAAGAGCCCCTTCCTGACGTTTCCGGTACAGGAGTCAGGTCGTGAGCAGCAGCGCGGCGAGGGTGCCGAGTACCAGGAACGGGCCGAACGGCAGGTGGCTCGACCAGCGGACCCGGCGGGCCAGCAGCAACGCCAGGCTGGTCAGCGCGGAGAGCGTGAAGGTCAGCATGAGCCCGAGTACCAGCACCGGCCAGCCGTACCAGCCGAGCAGCGCGCCCACCCCGAGCGCCAGCTTGGCGTCGCCCAGGCCGAACCCCCGCCGGCCGAGCAGGAGGGTGGTGGCGGCGAAGCAGAGCCCCAGCCCGACCCCGGCGACCGCCGCCCGCAGCCACGGGCCGGCCTCCCCGGAGGCCAGGGCGGCCACCCCGAGCAGGGCCTGGACGCCGACGGCCGCCGGCCAGGTGAGCCGGTCGGGCAGCCGGTGCACGGCCGCGTCGACGAAGACGAGGGGCACCGCCCAGCCGAGCCACCAGGCCAGGGCCGCGCGCTCGGCCGGCGCGCCGCCGGCGACCACGAGCGCCGCCAGCCCCGCGAGCACGGCCAACTCGACGGCGCCGGGCGGCGCGCCGATCCGGGCGCGGCAGCCGGGGCAGCGGGCCGCCGGCCCCAGCGCTGGCCAGGGCCGGTCCAGCCCGAGCGCCGTGCCGCACCGCGGGCAGCCGGCCCGGTCCGGCTCCCCGGCGGGTACGGCGTACCGGGCGACCGCGAGCCGGAGGACCGGGACGACCGCCAGGGCGGCCGACAGGCGTACCCAGGGCCGGCGGGACGGCCCGGCGGCCGGCGCGACCGGGGAAGGTTCGGCGAGGGCTGGCGGCGGCCGCAGGTGCTCAGCGGTCACGGCGGCCTCCTGCCCGCGGTGGCCGACCCGACCCCGCACCAACACGCTGCGTAACTTTACAATGATCCTTATGTAGCGAATGGCGCGGAATCCGGCCTCTGACCAGCTCGCCGGGACGCCTTGCGCCCGCCCCTCCGAATCGGTACGTCAGCCGCCCGTCCGCCTCGCCGGGAGGACGCAGATCGGACGGATCGCTCGCAGCTGGTCCGCCTTTCGGGCGGAACGGACGCGTCCGCCCGGACCCCACTGCCGGCGCGACGGCAGCCGCCGCCGGACCGGGGAGTCGCCGGAGCGCCAGCCGGCGGGCACCGAGACACGCCATCCGCCGCCACCACCACCGATCATCACTGAGCGTGTTCAAGAAAATTGCCTCTGTTGCATCGGCGGACGTCAGCCTATGCTCGCCCCTTGGGTACGACGCAACCCCGGACAAGGCGTCGGAGGCAGAACGAGGACATCGGTTCACGAAATTTCAGAAGATCAGCACGGGTAAATGCAGCGGTGGCGCGGAAAGACCGGGCGGCTGGATCCGGTCGCGCTGCCGCACGCCCGGAGGCAGCAACTGCGCCGCCCCCCGGGTCGCCAGCGAGGAGGCGCGGCGTTGCGAGCACGGCATCCCGGCCGGTGGGCGATCTTCCTGGTCGCGGCCCTGGCAGCCGGCCCGGTCGCGGCCTGCGGCACGGAGCCGGACGCGACCGCCGGGCCGCTCCCCGCGCCGGAGAAGCCCACCCCGACCCATTCCGAGGCGGACGAGCGCGCGGCGCGTGAAGCGGCCCTGGCCGCCTATTCCGGATATCTCGCCGCGTCCCGCGACGCCAGCCGGCGCAGCGATCCGCACCATCCGGAACTGGCCAGATTCCTGGCCGACCCGTTGCTGACCCGGGTCCGTCTGACAATTCGCAAAGCGAAGGAGCACGGCGCGATGCGTACCGGAACGCTCGTCTCCGACCCGACCGTCACCGCCGTCAGCCTGGACACCGTCCCGGCGACGGTGGAGATCCAGGACTGCCTGGACGCCACCCGCTATCGGCTGGTCTACGCGAAGACGAAACGGGTCGTCCCCGGCTCCGGGGGCGGCCGGCACCTGGCGACGGCGACCGCGACCCGGTACCCGGACGGCCGCTGGCTGATCAACTACGGCGTCGCGCACGAGGACCAGCCGTGCTGACCCGGGGAGGAGGGGACGCGGCGGCGGGCGCGCGGCGCGACAGCGTACGGCGGCTGGCCGGGATCGGCCTGGCCCTGCTGCTCGCCGCGGCCGTCGCACCGCCCGCCGCCGCGGCCGGCGCGGCCACGACGGTCCGCGCGGCGGCGGCCCGGGCCGGTGGCATCGAGTGCCCGGTCGGCCAGCACGACTGCAACGTCTGGGACGACGACCCGGGCACCCCGGGCAGGCCCGGCGACGGCGGGGACCCCGGGGACGGCGGCGGCTCGGACACCGGCGGCAAGTGCCAGTGGAACGGCCGCGTCATCGCCTGCTACGACGAGGATCTGGGCTGGTTCGACAACGGCAGCGGCTGCTACTACAAGCTGGAGGAGCCGCAGCCGCCGGACACGCCCGAGGGCAAGCAGTGGTACCTGGTCACCTGCGACGGCGGCGACCTGGGCAGCCAGCACGAGGAACTGCTGGACGCCCCGCCGCCCGGGTACGGCACCCCGCCCGACCCGGAGGAGCTGGCCCGGCGCGCGCTCGCCTCGATCTCGCTGCTGCCGCCCCGGCTGGGGGTCGCCCCCCGCAGGAGCAAGGGCCCCGGCCTGGTCGGGCTGCCGGTGTGGATGTGGGCCAGCCCGGGCGAGGACTACTTCGGCCCGCTGCACGCGTCCGCCTCCGACCGGGGCCTGACGGTGAGCATCACCGCGGAGGTCGACCGGATCGTCTGGGACATGGACAACGGCGAGAAGGTCACCTGCACCGGCCCCGGCACCCCGTACGAGGTGAACGGCGCGAATGCCGGTCAGCGCTCCCCGGACTGCGGCTACCACGAGGGCTACCCGCGGGCCGACAAGTACGACGTCAGCGCCACCACCTTCTGGACCGTGAAGTGGCAGTCCAGCGGCGGCGAGAGCGGCGAGATCACCCAGACCCGGACCAGCGGCACGGCACAGATCCAGATCGACGAACTTCAGGTGGTGACCCGGTGAGTCTCGCGACGCGCAACGGTACGGGGCCGGTGGACGCGCCCGTCGCCCCGCCCAGGGTGGTCCGGCAGCGCCGCGTCCGTCCCGGCCTGCTCGGCCTCGCCGTCCTGCTGATCGCCCTCGGCGGTCTCGGCGCGGCGTTCGCGGTCACCTCCGTCCGGGCCACCGGGAGCTACCTGGCGGTGGCCCGCCCCGTCGAGGTGGGCCGGACGCTCGACGCGGACGACCTGGTCACCGTGCAGGTGGCCGGCGGGCAGGGACTGCGGCCGGTGCCGGCCGGCCGGCTGAAGGACGTGGTGGGCAAGCGGGCCGCCGTGGCGCTCACCCCGGGCACCCTGCTCACCCTCGGCCAGCTCACCGACGATCCGCTGCTCGGCCCCGGCCAGCAGCAGATCGCGCTCGACCTCGGCCACGGCCAGGTGCCGGCGAAGCGGCTGCACCCCGGCGACCGGGTCCTGCTGGTCAGCACCCCCGACCGCAACGCCAGCGGGCAGTCGGCCGGCGGCACCCGGTTCGAGGCCACGGTGATCGACACCGCCACCCCGGAGACCAGCAAGGTCGTGCTGTACGTGGCACTCGCCGCCCGGGACGTGCCGGCCGTGGTGGCACTGGCCGCCCAGGACCGGGTGGCGGTCGTGCTGACCGAGGCGGCCTGAGCATGGCGATCATCGCGCTGGTCTCGGCCAAGGGCTCACCCGGCGTCACCACCGCCGCGCTGGCCTGCGCCCTGACCTGGCACCGGCGGCTGGTGCTCGCCGAGTGCGACCCGTCGGGCGGCTCGATCCTCGCCGGCTACCTCGGCGGGGCGCTGGACGGCCCGCGGGGCATCGGCGAACTGGCCGTCGGCGAGCTGCGCGACGGCAGCCTGGAGACCGCGTTCTGGTCCCAGCTCGTCGACCTGGACGCGCCGCGCCGGGAGCGGCTGCTGCTGCCCGGGGTCGTCGACCCGGCCCAGGCCGGCAGCGTCACCCCGCTCTGGCAGCGGTTCACCGACTTCTTCCTCGGGCTGGAACGCGGCGAGCCGCCGTACGACGTGCTCGTGGACTGCGGGCGGCTCCAGGTCACCGGCCCGCCGTGGCCGATCCTGCGGGCCGCCGCCGTGGTGCTCCTGGTCACCCGGGCGAAGCTGCCCGACCTGTCCGCCACCCGGGCCATGGTCCGGGCGATCGAGCGGGACTTCACCGAGCACCGGGTGCCGCCGGGCACCCTGCGGCTGCTGCCGGTCGGCGACGGCCACGGGAGCAGCGAGATCAGCAAGGCGCTGCGGCTGCCGGTGATCGCGCGGCTGCCGGAGGACCCGCGTACGGCCGACGTGCTCACCCTCGGCGGGACCGTGCGGGCCGGACGACCGCTGATGCGCGCGGCCGGCGCCCTGGAGGTGCCGATCCGCGCGCTGCTCGAACGGCGCCAGGCGCGGCTGGCCTGGCCGGCGGCGCAGGGGGTGCCGCATGCGCTTTGAGCCCGTCTCGCACGACCCGCGCGGCCCGCAACAGCCCGGCGCGGCCTCGATCGCGCCGCCGCTGCCCCCGCCGAACGGGCGGCACCAGCCCGCCCCGGCGGCCGTCGCCCCGCCGCCCGCCGCGCCTCCGCCGCCCCGCCCCCGGGTCGACTTCGCCGTGGTGCGGGAGCTGCGCCGGGAGCTGAGCGAGCGGCTGGCCCTGTGGCAGCGCGGCCGGGAGTTCGACGCCGACGCCGAGGATGTCGAGCGGGCCCGGCTCGCCGTCGCGGTGGTCGCCGAGTACGCCGACGCGGTCCGCCGGGCCGGCACGCCGATGCCCGCCGGGGAGGAGCGGCTGCTGCTCGACCAGGTGACCGCCGAGCTGGTCGGCCTGGGACGGCTGCAGACGCTGCTGGTCGACGACAGCATCGAGGAGGTGCACATCCTCGGCTGCGACCAGGTGCGCATCACCCGCCACGGCGGCGGGGTCGACTGGGCCGAGCCGATCGCCGACAGCGACGACGAGCTGGTGGAGATCCTGCAGGCGGCGGCCCGCCGCGCCGGGGCGACCGAGCGTTCGCTGTCCACCTCGAAGCCCACGCTGGACCTGCAACTCCCCGACGGCAGCCGGCTGGCCGCGGTGTTCCTGGTCAGCCACCGCCCGTACGCGGTGATCCGCAAGCACAACACCCTCGAGGTGAGCCTCGACGACATCGCCGGCGGGCGGGGCGACCTGGACGAGATGATCGACCCGCTGCTGCGGGACTTCCTCCGGGCGTCCCTGCGGGCCGGGCTCAACATCATGGTCGCCGGGCTGGCCGGGGCGGGAAAGACCACGGTGGTCCGGGCGCTGATGGACGAGATCCCGGCCGACGAGCCGTACGTGCTGCTGGAGGAGAGCCGGGAGCTGCTGCCGGCACGGCGCGGGGCCCGGCACCGGGCGGTGATGAGCTTCGAGGCCCGCGAGGGGCACGGCGAGCGCGGGCTGGACGGGCGCCCGGCGGGCGAGGTGACCATCGCCGACCTGATCCCCGTCGCGCTGCGGATGGGCGTACTGCGGATCGTCGTCGGCGAGGTGCGGTCCCGGGAGATCGTCCCGATGCTCCAGGCGATGACCACCAGCCGCGGCTCGATGTGCACGATCCACGCCCGTACGCCGGCCGGGGTCGGCGAACGGATCGTCGAGCTGGCTCTCGCCCACGGCCGGGAGATGACGGTCGACCAGGCCCGCCGGATGGCCGGCAACGCCCTCGACCTGATCGTCTACGTCGCCGTCGAGGACGAGACCGCGATCGGCGGGCGCAAGCACCGGTTCGTCTCCCACGTGGAGGAGGTCATCGGGGTCGGCGAGGGCAACCGGATCGTCACCACCACGGTCTTCGGCCCCGGCCCGGACGGCCGGGCGGTCCCCCGCCACCTGCCCGAGCGCGTCCGCGAGCAGCTGCTCCGGGTCGGCTACGACGCCCGGCTGCTGGGCCGGTGGATCGAGGCCGGCGCCGGTGCCTGGCAGCGTCCCCGGCACAGCCGCCTCGCACCGGCGGTGGCCCGGTGAGCGCGAACGTCGAACTGATCGCGATGGTCTCCGGCGCCGCCTGCGTCGCCGGCCTGGTGCTGGCCGTGGTGGCGCTCGTCGGCACCACCCGGCCGCCCGGGCCGGCCCCGGGCGCCGGGCGCGGGCTGCGCCGGCTCTGGCTCGGCTCCGGCGCCACCCCCCGCGAGCAGCGCAACCACCAGTTGCTGCTCGGCGGCGCGGTGCTGGCCGGCGCGCTGGCCTTCCTGCTCACCGGGCTGCCGGTGGTCGGGCTGCTGGTCGGCGCGGCGGTGCCGGGCACGCCCTGGCTGTTCTCGGTCGGCCGGGCGGAGCAGCGGGCCATCGCCCGGATCGAGGCGGTCGGCGAGTGGACCCGCCGGCTCAAGGACATCTCCGCCACCGGCCAGGGCCTCCAGCAGGCCATCATCGGCACCATCGCCACCGCCCCGGAGGAGATCGAGGAGGAGGTACGGCTGCTCGCCGCCCGGCTCCAGGCCGGCTGGCTGGCCCGGTCCGCCCTGCTCGCGTTCGCCGACGACATCTCCGACCCGGTCTGCGACCAGGTGGTGGCCGCGCTGATCCTACACCTGAGCGACCGGGGCGAACGCCTCGGCGACGTCCTCGGCTCGATCGCCGGCGCCGCCGCGGCCGAGGTGGCCACCCGGCGGGAGATCGAGGCCAAGCGCACCCAACCGCGGTTCGCCGTCCGCTTCCTCACCGGCATGACCCTGGTGACCCTGGCGTACGGGCTGGTCAACACCGAGTACGTCCGCCCGTACGGCACATCGGTCGGGCAGCTCGTGATGACGGTGCTCGGCGCGGCGTTCGTCGGCCTGCTGGCCTGGGTGCGGTCGATGAGCCAGCCGCCCCGGCCGGCGCGGTTCCTGCCCGCCCCCGACCCGGCGGAGGTGATTGCATGATGTTGAACTGGCAGCTCACCCTCGCCGTCGGTGGCGGCGCGGCGGTGGGGCTCGGCGTGTTCCTGGTCGTCCGCGAGGCACTGCCGGCCGCCCCCGCGCTCGGCCCCGCGCTGCGCCGGCTGCACCAGCCGCCGGGCGTCGCCCGGGTCGTTCCGGCCGGGCGGAGCCTCGACTGGATCGGCGGGTTCGCCCGCTGGCTGCGCCCGCCGCACCGGCAGCTCGCGCTGATCGACCAGACCCCCGAGCAGTACGCCCTGTCCGTGCTGCTGTCCGCGCTGGTCGGGCTGGTCACGCCGACCCTGGCGTCGACCGTGCTGTTCCTCGGCGGGGTGTCGGTCCCGGTGGTCGTACCCGTGCTGGGGAGCCTGGGGATGGCGCTGGTCGCCGCCCTGCTGGCGCACCGCGCCGTGCTGGTGCGCGCGGCCGCCGCCCGGGACGAGTTCCGCCAGGCGGTCTGCACCTACCTGGACCTGGTGGCGTTGCAACTGTCCGCCGCGCACGGCCCCGTGCAGGCGCTGGAGCGGGCGGCGGCGATCTGCGACGGCTGGGTGTTCGACCGGATCCGGGAGTCGCTGCGGATCGCCCAGATGCAGATGCACTCGCCCTGGGACGAGCTGCGCGAGCTGGCCGAGAAGATCGGCATCCCGGAGCTGGGCGATGTCGGGGCGATCATGCGCTCGTCCGGCAGCGAGGGGGCGCAGGTGCACGAGACGCTGCGCAGCCGGGCCGACTCGCTGCGCGACCAGATCCGCACCGACAACCTCGCCCGCGCCGAGGCGGTGACCAGCCGGCTGGACGTCCCCGGGTCGCTGCTGGTCTTCGTCCTGCTCGGCTTCATGGTCTACCCGTTCCTCGCCCGGCTGTGATCCCACCCGAGAAGGAGCACCGTCATGAGTCTCATCGCCTACCTGCACGTCGCGCTGACCACCCGGCTGGCCGAGCTGCGCCGCGATGGCGAACGCGGCGACAGCCCCGTCCCGACCGCAGTGATCATCTTCGGCCTGGTCGCCGTCGCGATGGCCGTCACCGCGCTCGCCCTGACCAAGGCCAACGACTGGATGAACGCCATCCCGAACAACACCGCCCCCGGCGCCGGGAGCTGACCCGGATGCCCCGCCCCGCGCCCGCGGACGGGAGCCGGCCGGCCCGCGCCGGCCGGCCCGCCGGCGTGCGCGGCGCGGGGCGGCTCCTTTGTCGGATCCGTCGGCGGCTCAACCGGCACGGAGCCGACCAGGGGGCCAATCCGGTGGAGCTGGCCGTGGTGATGCCGGCGATCCTGGTGCTGCTCTTCGGCTCGATCCAGGTCGCCGCCTGGTTCGTCGCGCGGGCCACCGCGCTGAACGCCGCGCAGACCGCGGTCAACGCGCAGCGCGTCCACCTGGCCCCACCGGGTGCCGGGGAGGCCCGGGCCGCCGCGTTCCTCACGGCGGCCGGCGACTGGCTGGTCGGCTGGGACCAGCCCGGCCCGGCCTGCGTGACCGGCACCACCGAGGTGACCTGCACGGTGACCGGCCGGTCCCTGTCGGTCGTCCCGGGCGTCGACTTCGCGGTACGGCAGACCGCCCACGGCACGGTCGAACGGTGGACGACGGGATGAGCGTCGTGCGGCGGTGGGTTCGCCAACTGGGCGGACGCTCGAAGGTGTGGAGGCGTCCGGGGCCCGCGGGTGCCGGTCACCTGCCCGAGCGCGGCTCGGTGGCCGTCGAGGTGGCCGTCCTCGCCCCGGCGTTCATCGGCCTGATCGTGCTGTCCGGCGTCGCCGGGCGTACGGCGATCGCGCAGGAGGCGGTCCAGTCGGCGGCGCACGACGCGGCCCGGGCAGCGTCCATCTCGCGGGGCGCCGACGCCGCCCGCGACGCGGCGCTGGCCGCCGCCGGCTCGCAACTGGACTGGCAGCGGGCGAACTGCGTCAGCCAGCCGGCGCTGACCTTCACCGGCGCCGTGAACGGCACGCCGGTCAGCTTCGACCAGGCGTACGCCGCCGCCCCCGGGGAACCGGCCGCCGTGACCGTACGCGTCACCTGCACGGTCTCCTTCGCCGACATTCACCTGTCGCTGCTGCCCGGCATGACCGGCACCCGGGCCGTCTCGGCCACGTTCACCTCCCCGCTGGACCGCTACCGGAGCCGGTCGTGACCCCGCCCGTCGCCTCGAACCGCCGGGTCGGGTGGCTGCGCCGCGACGACGGCCGGGTCAGCCTGTTCCTGGCCGCGGGCATGATCGGCGTACTCGCGATCATCGGCCTGGCGTTCGACGGCGCCGGCCAGCTGCGGTCGGTGCAGCGGGCCGACAACCTCGCCGCCGAGGCGGCCCGGACCGGTGGGCAGTCCATCGACCGGGCGCAGGCCATCGAGGGTGGACCCAAGGAGGTCGACGAGGTGGCGGCCCGGGCGGCGGTACGCAGCTACCTCGCCGCGGCCGGCGTCACCAACCACTCCGTCGAGTTCCCGGTCGTGGACGGGGAGAAGCTCGTCCGCGTCCACGTCACGGTCACCTACGACCGGTACGTGCTCGGCCTCTTCGGCTTCGGCAACACCGTCACCGTCTCCGGTGAGGCCACCGCGCGGGCCCTCACCGGGGGCCCGTAGAAGGGAAGGCACGCCATGGCCGCACCGGGTCGCTCCGCCGCACGGCGGACCGGGCAGTTCCTCACCGGGTTCGGCGCGCTGGTCGTGCTGGTCGCGGTGCTGGTCGGGGCGCCGGTGGCGCTGATCGCGTTCGCCGGCAACCCGCTGCCCGACCACGTACCCACCCTCGCCGAGATCGGCACCGCGCTCACCAGCCGGGACGACGGGCAGCTCTTCCTGCGCGCGCTCGCCCTGGTCGGCTGGTTCGGGTGGGCCACGTTCGCCCTCTCCGTGCTCGTGGAGCTCGGCGCGCAGGCGGTGCGCCGGCCGGCCCCCCGGCTGCCCGGGATGAGCCGGCAGCAGCGGGCCGCCGCCGCGCTGGTCGGCTCGGTCGCGCTGATCATCGCGGCGAGCCCGGCCGCGAGCGCGGCGACCGTCCTGACCGGCCCGTACGCGGCAGCCGCCGCCCCGGCGGCGGTGCAGCCGGCGGCGACCCACCGGACGGCGGCGACCCTGCCGCCCGCCACGGCGGCCCCGGTGGCCGCCCGACCCGGGCCGGCGACGGTCGCCACGGCCGCCGCCGAGACGCCGGACCAGACGGGACCGACGGTGTACCGGGTGGCCAAGGGCGACTATCTGGGCAAGGTGGCCGAGCGCTACCTCGACGACTTCGACCGCTACCGGGACGTCGCGAAGCTGAACCGGCTGCGCGACCCGGACCGGATCCAGCCCGGACAGTTGATCCGGCTCCCGGACGAGAGCCAGGACGGCGGGGCGCGCCGGCACGCCACCGGCCGGCTCGTGGCCCGGCCGACGACCCCCGCCCCCGGCACGGTCACGCCGCCGGCACCCCCGGCCGCGCCGTCCGAGTCCCCCGCGTCCCCGGCCAGCCCGGCCGCTCCCGCCAACCCGGCCGGACCCGGCGCTCAGGTGGGAGAGACCCCCTCGTCGCCCCGGACCACCCGTCCCTCGCCGGGACCGTCGGCCGCCCGGCCCCCGGCCGGGTCGTCCCAGTCGACCCAGCAGGTGGCCCAGCCGCCCGGCGGCGGGCAGCCGGCGATGGCCGCCGGGGCGTCCCGGGCCGGCGAGGAGGACCGGGTGAACCGGCCGCTCGCGGTCTCGGCGGTGCTCGCCGTGGCCAGCATCGTCGGGGCGCAGATCGGCGCGGTCCTCGGGCTGCGCCGCCGGCCCGCCACCGCCGCCCGGGGCGGCGCCGCCGCCCGAGCCGCCGGCGCCGCCCGGACCACCACCGCCCGGGCGACCGCCGGCGCGCGGGCCTTCGTCACCGGCCGGCACCGCCGGGGCTGACCTACCGGGGCCCCCGAACAGCGGCACCGGGGCCCGCCGGGGCCGGGCCGAACAGCGGCACCGCGGCCGGCCGGGGCCGGGCCGAACAGCGGCACCGGGGCCGGACCGTGCCGTGCGGCGCGGGTCAGGGCAGGCGGGTCTGCAGCACTCCGTCGACCACCCGGCACGGCAGCACCTGCTGGTCGTTGGCGGCCGGGCCGTGCACGACCTCGCCGCCGTTGAGCCGGAACGTGCTGCCGTGCCACGGGCAGACCACGCAGGTGTGCCCGTCGACCTCGGTGACCTCGCCCTGGCCGAGCGGGCCGCTCTGGTGCGGGCAGCGTTCCAGCATCACGGTGACCTCGTCGCCGTGCCGGTACACGATCACCGAGACGTCGTCCACCTCGCGGGTGATCAGCTTCCGCTGCGGCAGCGCGGCCATGTCCGCGACAGCCTTCCAGCCGTCGCTGATCCGGTGCAGCTCGGAGACGCTCTGGTTGACCTGAGCCGCCTGCTTGTACGCCAGGTGCCCGCCGATGTACGCGCCCGTGCTCGCGGCCGTCAGCCCGAGGTACGCCAGCATCCGCCCCGTGCCGTGCCGGCCCTGCCGGCGGGCCGCCAGCGAGCCCGCGTACAGGGCGAGGGCGACGGTGTTCGCGGTGGCGTGCACCAGGCCGACCCGGCGCTGGTCGCGGGCGAGGGCCGCCCAGTCGTTCAGCCCGGCGACCGCGGCCGGGAGGGCGCTGATCGTGCCCAGCCCGACCAGCGTGGTGGCGGCCCGGCGCTGCCCCGGCAGCAGGTCGAGCACGGCGGCGCTGATCCAGGCGCCCACCGGCACCTGCACCATCGCGGGATGCAACGGGTGCCCGAGGAACACCCCGTGCAGCAGGTCGCGGACCCGCTGCGGTCGGAGGGTGGCCTGGACGGCGCGCTGCAACCGGTCGCCGGTCCGGTCCAGCGCCGGATTCTGTTCGAGTTTCGTCAAGAGTGCCCGCATGCCGTCCGACTTCCCGGCGGAAGCGACCGCAAACCGGGCGACGGCGACAATTCGCGCCGGCCGCACGGAAGCGGACACCGGCATGTCGCCGACACAGGGCCATCCTCTCGACGCGGACACCGCCACATCGCCGCCATGGCGCCAGCGGATCAGCCCGGCCAGCGGTCCTGGTGGACGGCCGCGGCGAGCGGGCGCGGCTGGCGCCAGCCGTGCCGGGCCAGGTCCGGTACGGCCTCCAGGTGGGTGACCGGCCCGACGCAGAGCCACGCGACCGGCCGGATGCCGTCCGGTACGCCCAGCAGCTCGGCGAGGAACGGCTCCCGGTAGAAGGAGACCCAGCCGACGCCGAGCCCCTCGGCCGTGGCGGCGAGCCAGAGGTTCTGGATGGCCAGGCAGACCGAGTAGAGGCCGGCGTCGGCGATGGCGTGCCGGCCGAGCACCGCCGGACCGCCCCGGTCCGGGTCGTAGGTGACCACGATCGACAGGGTCGACTCCAGCACCCCGTCGATCTTGATCCGGGCGAACCGCTCGGCGGCCACCCCGTCCAGGGTGGCGGCGAAGGTCTCCCGCTCGTCCTGCACGTGCCGGTGGAAGCGGCGGCGGGTGTCGGCGTCCCGGATCAGGACGAAGTCCCACGGCTGCGAGTAGCCGACGCTCGGTGCGGCGTGCGCCGCGGCGAGGACGCGGTGCAGGCTCTCCTCGGGCACCGGCTTTCCGGTGAACTGGGCTCGGACGTCACGGCGACGGTGGATGGCGTCGTAGAGTTCCACGGCAGGCTCCCGCTGCGCTCGGCCCGCCCCGGCGGGCGGGCGGTCGACGTGAGGCCGGTCTTCGGACTCCCGGATCGACGCCTGGCCGTCCGCCTTCCCAGCCGTACGGCCAGTGGCTGCGCTCTGCGCGTGGACGGTGGCTCCCCGGTCACCGCGGCGGGCCCGTGCCGGATTCGCACCGGCTTCCCGATTCTCCCCACTCGCGTGGGGCACCTCACATGATCGTGCCGCCGCCGATGCTACTGGACATGCGGTCGCGGGCGGGGCCCGCCGAGACCATCGTGGACGTCGACGGCCCGACCGCCCGGGCGCTGGCCGACGCGTTCCGCGCGTTCGAGGCCGAACCGGCGGCGGCGGTCGCCGTGCTCTGGGGTGCCGGCGGGACGTTCTGCTCGGGCGCGGACCTGAAGGCGATCGGCACCCCGAGGGGCAACCGCGTCGAGCCGGACGGCGACGGCCCGATGGGCCCGACGAGGATGCGCCTGTCGAAGCCGGTGATCGCCGCGATCTCCGGGTACGCCGTGGCCGGCGGGCTGGAGCTGGCGCTCTGGTGCGACCTGCGGGTGGCCGAGTCGGACGCGGTGCTCGGGGTGTTCTGCCGGCGCTGGGGGGTGCCGCTGATCGACGGCGGCACGGTGCGGCTGCCGAGGCTGATCGGGGAGAGCCGGGCGCTGGACCTGATCCTCACCGGCCGGCCGGTGCCGGCGGACGAGGCGTACCGGATGGGGTTGGTGAACCGCCTGGTCGCGCCGGGCGAGGCCCGGGCGGAGGCCGAGCGGCTGGCCGCCGAGATCGCCCGCCATCCGCAGACCTGCCTGCGCAACGACCGGGCGGCGGCGCTGGCCGGCACCGGCCTGCCCGAGCCGGAGGCGCTGGCGGTCGAGCTGGCGTACGGCGTGGAGTCGCTCGCGGCGGGCGCGGCGGCGGACGCGGCGGCGGGCGCGGCGGCGGGCGCGGCGGCGGGCGCGGCGGCGGGCGCGGCGGCGGGCGCGGCGGCGGGCGCGGGCCGGCACGGCGCCCCGGCCTAGCAGCGCTAGCGCAGGTTGCGGAGGGCGTCCTCGATGGCGCGGTGGAACGTCGGGTACGCGTAGATCATGTGGCGCAGTTGGCCGAGCGGCACTTCCGCGTGGACCGCCACCACCAGCGCGGACAGCACCTCGCCGCCGGCCGGCCCGACGGACGTCGCCCCCACCAGCACGCCGCGGTCGGCGTCGGCGACGAGCTTGATGAGCCCGTCGGCGCGGTGGATCCAGCCCCGGGCCGACGAGCCGAGCCGGCTGAGGCCGACCTGCACGTTGATCCCGCGCTCCCGCGCCTGCCGCTCGGTCAGCCCGACCGCGCCCACCTCGGGGTCGGTGAAGGTGACCCGGGGCAGCGCCCGGTAGTCGGCGTGGGGCACGCCGGTCGAGCCCGCCATCCCGCTCAGCGTGGTGCCCGCCTCCGGTCCCGGCTGCGCCTGCCGGGCCCGGTCGAGCACGTCGGCGACCACGATCGCCGCCTGGTACATGGCGACGTGGGTGAACGGGCCCTCGCCGGTCAGGTCGCCCACCGCCCAGATCCCCGCGGCGACACGCATCCGGTCGTCCACGGCGAGATGGCGCCGGGACGGGTCGAGGCCCACCGTCTCCAGGCCCAGCTCGTCGAGGTCGGCCCGCCGGCCGGTCGCCACCAGCAACTCGTCGGCGGCGATCGTGACGCCGCCCGCGCCGTACAGCGTGAACGCCCGCCCGTCGTGCGCGATCCGTTCGATCCGCAGGCCGGTCTCGACGCGTACCCCGTCGGCGCGCAGCGCGGCGGCGGCCACCTCGGACGCCTCGGGCTCCTCGACGGCGAGCACCCGGTCCTGCGCCTCGACGATCGTCACGGCGACCCCGAACCGGGCGAAGACCTGGGCCAGCTCCAGCCCGATCGCGCCGCCGCCGAGGACCAGCAGCGAGCCCGGCAGCTCCTCGACCTCGATCGCCTGGTGGTTCGTCCAGTACGGCGTGTCGGCCAGCCCGTCGATCGGCGGGACGACGGGACGGGTGCCCGTGCCGAGCACGACCCCGTGCCGGGCCTGGAACACCTGGTCGCCGACGCGTACCCGGCCGGGGCCGTCGAGCCGGCCGTCGCCCCGGACGAACCGGCCACCCTTGTCGGTGAACCGGCGTACCGCGACCGTGTCGTCCCAGGTGTCGGTGGCCTCCTCGCGGATCCGCTTCGCCACCGGCGCCCAGTCCGGCTGGACCCGGGCCGTGCCGGCGAACTCGTCGACCCGGCGGGCCTCGGCGAGCGCGTTCGCCGCCCGGATCATCATCTTGCTCGGGACGCAGCCCCAGTACGGGCACTCCCCGCCGACCAGGCCCCGCTCGATTCCGACGACGCTCAGGCCGGCCTCGGCGAGCCGCCCGGCGACCTCCTCGCCGCCGACGCCGAGCCCGACCACGACCACGTCCACCACTTCCGGCTCCGCCACCACGCCAGCATTCCTCACCGGGCGGGTCGCGGCCACCCTGGCGGGGCCGGAAATGGCGGGCCTGTTTCCGGCGGGCAGGCCCTACGGTGGCCGGATGCGCGCACGCTTCGCCCCGGTCCGGGACTGCTTCCACGACCTGTTCGCCACCGGCCGGGAGGCGGGGGCCTCTCTCGCCGTCTGGTACGACGGGCGGCTGGTCGTCGACCTCGTCGGCGGCACCCGGGGCGGGGCTACCGCCGGCCCTTCCCGGGGGCGGCCGGGCGACGGGCGGGACTGGCGGCCGGACACCCTGGTCAACGTGTACTCGGTCGGTAAGCCGGTGGTGGCGCTGTGCCTGCTGGCGCTCGTCGACCGGGGCCGGCTCGGCCTGGACGACCCGGTGGCGGCGCACTGGCCGGGGTTCCGCACGCCGGCCACCGTGCGCCAGGTGCTGAGCCACACGGCGGGCCTGCCGGCGTTCCCGGTGCCCCGCCCGGCCGACGCGGTCGCCGACTGGGCGCTGCTCTGCGCCGACCTGGCCGCCGCCGAGCCGGAGTGGGAGCCGGGTTCCGTCGCGGGCGAGCACGCCTGGACGTACGGGCACCTGGTGGGCGAGCTGGTCCGGCGGGTGGACGGCCGGCCGGTGGGCCGGTTCCTGGCCGACGAGATCGCCGGGCCGTGGCGGCTCGACCTGGGCTTCGGCCTCGGCCCGGCGGACCGGCGGCGGTGCGCCGACCTGTCGTACGGCGATCCGGGCTGGCCGGCGCGGGCGCTGGGCGAGCCGGGCTCGCTGCGGGCGCGGGCGCTGGGCAACCCGGCCGGCGGCCTCGACGTGGCGGTGCTGAACGGCCCGGTGTGGCGGAGCGCGGAGGTGCCGGCGGTGAACCTGCACGCCACGGCCGCCGGGCTGGCCCGCCTCTACGCCGGTTTGCTCGCCGGCGGCACGCTGGACGGGGTACGTCTGTTCAGCCCGGAGCTGGTCGCCGAGGCGACCCGCGTCCAGTACGACGGGCCGGACGTGGTGCTGGACCGCCGGGCGTGCTGGACGCTGGGCATGCAGTGGGAGCCGGACGGTAGCTGGGGCATGGGCGGGATCGGCGGCAGCAGCGCCTGGGCGGATCCGGCGCGCGGCTACACCGTCGCGTACGCCACCGCGCGGCTCGCCGACCACGACCGGGTGGACGAGCTGGTCGAGGCCCTGCACTCCTGCCTCTGATCCCGCCGCCCGCGACGGTCAGGACGGGACCCCCGCGGTGACAAGGCCCCCCTCCCGCCGCCTCGGGCCGGGGAGCGCGACCGGGGTGCCCGGCGGGGCGAGCAGGGCGCGTCCCGCCACGGCCAGTCGCCGTCGCCCCGGTACGCGGGCCCGGCGCGCGAAGACGTCGTAGCCCTGGGCGGCCACCTCGTCCAGGATGCCGCCGTAGAGCGCGTACGCGGTCCGCATGCACGCCTGCGAGCCGGCCGACAGCAGCGGGATGCCCGGCGCGGCGGCGGCGTAGTGCGCCTGGGCGCGGGTCACCTCGTACGCGATCAGTTCCCGGATCCGCGGCGTGCTCCGGCGTTCGGCGGCGGCGGCGAGCAGGTCCTGGCGGGTGACGCCGAACGCGGCGAGGTCCTCGTCCGGCAGGTACGTCCGGCCGCGGTCCAGGTCCTCGGCCACGTCCCGGACGAAGTTGGTGAGCTGGAAGGCGAGGCCGAGCTGGCGGGCGGGTTCGCGGGCGGCGACCGGGTCGGAGCTGTCCAGGATCGGCAGCATCATCGTGCCGATGACGGCGGCCGAGCCCTCCATGTAGTCGAGCAGGTCGTCGTACGTCCGGTAGGAGGTGACCGTCAGGTCCATCGCCATGCTGCGCAGGAACGCCGCGAAGTCGGCCCGGTCCAGGTCGAACACGGCGATGGTGTGCAGGACGGCGGGCAGCAGCGGGTCGTCGACGGGCGCGCCGTCCAGCCCGGCGAGGAGGCGCGCCGACCAGCCGTCGAGCCGGGCCGCCCGCTCGTCCGGCGACGCGTCCTCGGTGCGGTCGACGATCTCGTCGGCGTACCGGGTGAAGCCGTAGAGGGCGTGTACGTGCCGGCGTTTCCAGGCGGGGAGCAGGCGGGTGGCGAGATAGTAGGTGCGACCGTGACGCCGGTGCAGCTCGCGGCAGCGGTCGTAGGCGGCGGCCAGGTCGGTCTCCACCGGCACTCCTCAAGAATCGACGCATCAATCGACGCAGCTCATAACCCTAGGGTACGCTCGCCGCACGGCCGACGCGGCGGTTGCCGGGCATGGTGGGCGCGTTCCGAAGGAGGTGGCCAGGTGCGGACCGTGACGGGACCGACGGACCGGGTGGTCGTCGTCGGCGCCGGGCTCGGCGGGCTGGCCTGCGCGCTGCACCTGGCCGGCACCGGCCGGCAGGTGACGGTGGTCGAGCGCGAGCCGGTGCCGGGCGGCCGGGCCGGGCGGCTCGCCGTCGACGGGTACGAGTTCGACACCGGGCCCACCGTGCTCACCATGCCCGACCTGATCGCCGAGGCGCTCGGCGCGGTCGGCGAGGAGCTGCACGACTGGCTGGACCTGACGCCGCTGGACCCGGCGTACCGGGCGTACTACCCGGACGGCTCCACGCTGGACGTCGTCACCGACACGACACGGATGGCGGCCGGGATCGCCGCCCTGTGCGGGCCCCGGGAGGCCGACGGCTACCTGCGCTTCGTCGAGTACGCCCGGGAGCTGTGGCGGCTGGAGCGGGCCGACTTCATCGAGCGCAACCTCGACGCGCCGACCGACCTGCTGACCGGCAACCTGCTGCGGCTGCTGGCCAACGGCGCGTTCCGCCGGCTCCAGACGAAGATCGACCAGTTCTTCCGGGACCCACGCACCCAGCGCATCTTCTCCTTCCAGGCGATGTACGCCGGGCTCGCGCCGCACGACGCGCTGGCGATCTACGCCGTCATCGCGTACCTCGACTCGGTGGCCGGGGTGTACTTTCCGCGCGGCGGCGTCCATGCGGTCTCCCGCGCGCTGGCCGGCGCGGCGGAGAAGCACGGCGTACGGATCCGGTACGGCACCGAGGTGACCCGGGTCGAGACCGCCGGCGGCCGGGCGACCGGAGTGCGCACGGCGGACGACGAGTTCGTCCCGGCCGACGTGGTGGTGCTGAACCCCGACCTGCCCGTCGCCTACCGGGACCTGCTCCCCCCGTCCCGGCGCCGCCGGCTCACCTACTCGCCGTCCTGCCTCGTGCTGCACGTCGGCTCCCGGCAGGGCTATGCGAGGATCGCGCACCACAACATTCACTTCGGACGGTCCTGGAAGGGCACGTTCGACGAGGTGATCCGCCAGGGGAAACTGATGACCGACCCGTCGTTACTGGTGACCAACCCCAGCCGGACCGACCCGTCGGTCGCCCCGGCCGGCCGACACACGTACTACGTGCTCGCCCCGACACCGAACCTCGACCGCGCCCCGCTCGACTGGCGCGGCGCCCTGGGCCGCCGCTACGCCGACCAGCTCGTCGCGACGCTGGAGGAGCGCGGGTACGTCGGCTTCGGCGCCGGCGTCGAAGTCCGGCACACGGTCACGCCAACGGACTGGGCCGAGCAGGGAATGGCCGCCGGCACCCCGTTCGCGTCCGCGCACAGCTTCTTGCAGACCGGCCCGTTCCGCCCGTCGAACCTGCACCGATCCCTGGCCAACGTCGTGTTCGTCGGCTCCGGCACGCAGCCCGGCGTCGGCGTGCCGATGGTGCTCATCTCCGGCAAGCTGGCCGCCGCCCGCGTCACCGGGGGCGAGCGGTGAGCGGCTCGCGCGAGGCGCACCTCGTCGAGCTGGTCGACGACGCCGGCCGGGCGCACGGCGAGGCGACCGTGGCCGCCGCCCACCAGCCACCCGGCCAGCTGCACCGCGCCTTCTCCGTGCTGCTGGTCGACCCGGCCGGCCGGGTGCTGATCCAGCGCCGGGCCGCCGTCAAGACCCGGTTCCCGCTGCGCTGGGCCAACTCGTGCTGCGGCCACCCCGGTCCCGGCGAGTCGCTGGCCGAGGCCGCCAACCGGCGGCTGGCCGAGGAGCTGGGCGCCGGGCCCGTCGGCCTCACCCCCGTCGGCGTGTACGTCTACCGCGCCGACGACCCGGCCACCGGCCGCGTCGAGTTCGAGTACGACCACGTGCTGCGGGCGGACGTGCCGGCCGACACGCCGCTGCGCCCCGACCCGGACGAGGTCGCCGAGCTGCGCTGGGTCGACCCGGTGGAGCTGGCGGCCGACCTGACGGCCGACCCACACACGTACGCGCCGTGGCTGGGCGGGGTCCTGGACCGCCTGCTGCACCCGTCCCCGCCCGCGGCGGACGCCCCCGGCACCGGCGCGACCCGCTCCGACGCCCCGGCGGGCGACGCGTCGGAGCGGCCGGGTGGCCGATGAGGCGCTGAGCGCGGGGGCGGCGGCGCGCCGGCTGGGCGTCGCGGTCACCACGCTGCGCACCTGGCACCAGCGCTACGGGCTCGGGCCCAGCCAGCACCTACCGGGGCAGCACCGGCGGTACACGCCGGCCGACCTCGCGCGCCTGGAGGTCATGCGCAGGCTCACCGCGGAGGGCGTCACTCCCGCCGAGGCGGCCCGCTGGGCCCGCCACGCGCCGCTTCCGGCTTGGACCGCGCCGCCCGCCCCGATCGCGCCACCCCCGGCCCCGAGCGTGCCAACGTCGGCCGTGGCGGCGCCGGTTGGCGGCCGGGCGGGCGGTAGCCGGGCGGGCGGTGGCCGGGGCGTGCCGGTGGGCCGGGCCGGCCCGGCGGCCCGCGGGCTGGCCCAGGCCGCCGTACGGCTGGACTCGGCCGCGATCGGGGAGGCGATCACGCGTCACCTGGCGGCCGAGGGGGTCGTCGCCACCTGGGACCGGCTGCTGCGGCCGGTGCTCGCCGGCATCGGCGACCGGCACGCCGCCACCGCCGGCCTGATCGAGGTGGAGCACCTGGTGTCCCGGTGCGTCTCGGAGACGTTCGCCACCGTCGGCCGGGCCGGGACGGCCACCGGGCCCGCCCGGATCCTGCTCTCCTGTGCCGACGAGGAACAACACACCCTGCCGCTGGAGGCGCTGGCCGCCGCGCTGGCCGAGGCCGGCGTCGCGTACCGGATGCTCGGTGCCCGGGTGCCGGTGCCGGCCCTGGTCGAGGCGGTGAACCGCACCGGCCCCGCCGCGGTGGTGCTCTGGTCGCACACCCGGGACACGGCCGACCCGGCCCAGCTCACCGCGCTGCTCGCCGGCCCCCACCGGCCGCTGCTGGTACTGGCCGCCGGGCCGGGCTGGCAGGGGGACGCGCTACCGGCCGGCGTGGTCCGGCCGGCCGACCTCGCCGAGGCGCGGGCGCTGGCCCTGGCCGTACGCGACTCGCTGGACCGACCGCCAGGGGTTTGACGGGTCTGCCCATTTCGCGAAACGTGCACTAGCGTCGAGTCGCCCACGGACCTCTACCCCTCGGAGCGACGATGAGCGCACGCGCCGTCCTGGCGTTCGGCCTCAGCCTGGTCCTCTTCCTCGGCGGCTGCGCCGAGCCGACCGCCCCGCGCCCGGAGGCCGCCGCCCCGACCGGGTCGGCGACGCCGGAGCCCGAGGCGACTGCGAAACCGACCACCTCGCCGAAGCCGACACCGACCCGGGCCACCACCCCGCCCCCGCTGCGGCCGCGTCCCACCAAGCTCCCGGCCGGGCTGCGGCGGACCACCGGCACCCGCGCCGTCGCGCTGACCTTCGACGACGGGCCGGACCCGACCTGGACGCCGAAGATCCTCGACCAGCTGCGCGCGGCCAAGGTGCAGGCCACCTTCTGCGTGATCGGCACCCAGGCCCGGCGCCACCCTCAGCTCATCGCCCGGATCGTCCGTGAGGGCCACCAGCTCTGCAACCACAGCTGGCACCACGACCTCAACCTCGGCCGCCGGCCGGTCGCGGACATCAAGGCCGACCTGGTACGGACCAACCGGGCCATCCAGGCCGCCGCGCCGGGCGCCAAGGTGCCGTTCTACCGGCAGCCGGGCGGGCGGTGGACCCCTGAGGTGGTGGCGGTGGCCCGGCAGCTCGGGATGCGTTCGCTGCACTGGGCCGTCGACCCCCAGGACTGGGCCAAGCCCACCGCCCCGACGATCCGGCAGCGGGTGATCGAGGCGACTCGGCCCGGTTCGATCGTCCTGCTGCACGACGGCGGCGGAGATCGGGCCGCCACGGTCGCCGCCTGCGCCCACCTGATCGGGGAGCTGAAGCGGCGCTACGGGCTCATCCGGCTCCGCTGAACCGGCCCTGACCTGCCGTTTCCCGCGTGGCTGCGCCCCGGGCCATACCGATTTGGTGCCGGGGCCGGCGGTCACGTATGCTTTCCAAGCCTCCGGCGGGGCCGGATGGGAGCAAGTCCGCCAGATTTGTGAGTGTGCAATGATGGCGGGGCCGCCCTCATCGTCTAGCGGCCCAGGACGCCGCCCTTTCAAGGCGGTAGCACGGGTTCGAATCCCGTTGGGGGCACGACCGGCGCAAGCCGGAGCAACACCGGTAACACCAGCTAGGTCCTGTGGAGCAGTCGGAGTGCTCGCCGCCCTGTCAAGGCGGAGGTCGCGGGTTCAAGTCCCGTCAGGACCGCAAGCGCTGACGCCGCGCGTACGTTGCGCGGCGTTCTGCGTATCGGTGCAGGTGCCCTTCCGGGCGGCGAGCCCGCCATCCGGGTACCATGAGCCGAGCAGCACGGCCAGGTAGCTCAGTTGGTACGAGCGTCCGACTGAAAATCGGAAGGTCGGCGGTTCGACCCCGCCCCTGGCCACATAGCCTTTCGCCGGGCTACAGAGATCCCCACCAGCGGAAACGCCGGTGGGGATCTTGCTGTTGACGCCCCGGCCGCATCCCTCTGCTGCCAGTGGCGCGAGCTGGACGGCGACGCCGCGACCAAGCCGCCCGCACAAGTCACCGCAGCTTGCCCCTCGCAGAAGACGAGCCCGCTCCGACAGGACGACCGCGCGGAGACCGGCGATACCGAGCTCCGTGAACCCCACCACCGGATGCATCCGTGTCTCCATCGACAGGCGTATTGCACGCGTGTCAGGCGCAACCGATCCACGGCAGCGTCCCACTACAAGCTTCCACTACGACATCCCAGGAGCCCAGATGACAGCATTGACACGCATGCGCAAGGCGTGGCGACCGGTCCTGATCGGCGCCCTGGTCCTGGCAGGGTTGGCCGCAACCTCGACGACGGCAGGGGCAGCGAGCACCAACCGGACCGGACTCTGCAACAAGGCAAGCTACTGGTCGTACCTGCAGTTCCCCTCTCGTGGCGGGTTCTCCAGTTACCTGGTAGCGCCGGGCAAATGTTGGAGCATGGCGTTTCGCAGCGGCAGCACTGAGCCTGTCCACGTGTATGCCTACCGGATCAGCGACGGCGCGACGTTCTGGATCGGCTGGAAGATGATCAAGACGGGCGAGCACAACGTGTTCCGGACCTACGGCGAGATCCCCACGCGCAAGGTCAAGTTTTCACACCGTTGACGGCCGTGGAAGCCCGGCGCGGCCAGCGGGCGCGCCGGGCACGGCGATTGCGTAGTCGGACGAGCCCAGCTCGCCGTCGGTGGTCGCACTGCTCCTGCGGGCAGGCCGACCGAGACGACCGCCGGCACCTGCCGCTACGGTCGCAGGCATGATCCTCGCCCGCTCGATCCTGCTGTTCCTGCTCGCCGCACTCGCCGAGATCGGCGGCGCCTGGCTGGTCTGGCAGGGCTGGCGGGAGAACCGGGGGCTGCTGTGGATCGCGGCCGGGGTCATCGCACTCGGGTGCTACGGCTTCGTCGCGACCTTCCAACCCGACCCGAACTTCGGCCGCATCCTGGCCGCCTACGGCGGCGTCTTCGTCGCCGGCTCCCTCGTCTGGGCGATGGTCGTCGACAAGTTCCGCCCCGACCGCTACGACGTCATCGGCGCCGCCGCCTGCCTCGCTGGCGTCGCGATCATCATGTACGCCCCACGCGGCGCCTGAGCCGGCTCGGGGCGGAGGCGGACGCCCTGGTCCCGCTCCGTCGCGTACCCGCTTATTGCCGCCACCCCCTGTCGGCCCGGTCGCGGTCGGGCCGGGTCGGGGCGCCTACCCGCTGGCGCGGCTGGCATCCGCCCTCGCCGCCGAAGGCCGCGTCCCTGGACGCGCAGCCACGCAGGCCACACCTGGTGTCGTGGCCGCCAGGGCGTCCGGAGGACAAACACCACCGTCCGGCATGCGGGCGTGCGAGCGCTCAGAAGCGGCCATTTGTGCTGCTGCGTCCCCGCTCCGGAGCCGGTATGGTCCGGCCCTATGGGACAGGAGATGGACGGCCCGACAGAAATCCGGCAGGACGTCGCGCGGTTCTCGCTCCGCAGCACCCTCCTCGTCCCCGCCTCAGCCGAGCACGCCTTCGCGGTCTTCGCCGGCGCGCTGACCGACTGGTGGGTCGCCGAGTACACCTGGTCCGGGCCCGCGGCGCTGGCCGAGCTGGGGATCGAGCCCCGCGCCGGCGGCATGCTCTACGAGATCGGCCCGTACGGCTTCCGGAGCGACTGGGGCCGTGTGCTCACCTGGGACCCGCCCCGCCGGCTCGTGTTCACCTGGCAGATCGGCCCCGACCGGGTACCGGTCCCCGACCCGGCGCAGGCGAGCGAGGTGGAGGTGCTGTTCCTGCCCGACGCGGATCAGGTCCGGGTGGAGGTCGAGCACCGGCACTTCGACCGGCACGGCGAGGCGGCCGAGGGATACCGGCAGGCGCTCACCGCGGGCTGGCACGAGCTGCTGTCCCGGTTCGTCGTCTCCGTGGCCCGCAACCACCCGCCGCTGTCCTGACGGACGCCGACCACCGGCGGCGACGGTCCGGGGCACGGGCTCAGCGGCCGATCCCCCGGCCCGGCCGGATGTCGCCGACGGCTCCCCGCCCGCCCAGCTCCGCCCTGCGCCCGGCGGCGGCGCCCGAGCCGTACCCGGTGCCGGCGAGCCGGCGCGCCGCGGCGGCGCGCAGCCGTGGGTAGACCTCGGCGACCCGGCGCTGGACCCGGTCCGACCGGTCGGCCAGCACCAGCGCGACCGAGGGGGCTCCGGCTTCCGTGACCGCGCCGGCCTCGGCGTCGCGCAGCCGCGCCCCGACCGCCTGGGCGAAACCGGCGAGCCAGGACCGTCGGAACGCGGCCGGGTGCTCGCCCGCCGGAACGGCCGTCGCGGCCAGCCCGTGCGCGGCCTGCACCAGCAGCGAGGTGAAGAGCACGTCGACGCGCTCCAGGTCACTGGCGAAGCCGAACAGGTGCATCGCGAAGCCGCCGCCGTGGTGCCGGCGCACGCAGCGGCAGCGCAGCGGGTCGGCGACGGCCGCGAGCAGCCCGGCCTTGTCGCGGGCGTACGGGGCGACCACCTCGATCACCCGGTCGCCGACCGGGTCGGTGGCCGGGTCACGGGCCGCCAGCAGCGCCCGGTCCACGCCGTAGCGCGCGATCAGCTCCGTGGCCTTGGCCGTGAAGGCGGCGGACTCCTGCGGCGTGCAGGCCGGGTCCTCGGCCTTCGCCAGCAGCTTGCGCACCTTGGCGAGCATGGCCTCCGACATGCCACCACAGCTATCACACGGGCGGAAGGGGCGGCGCCGGCCCGACGCCAGGCGTCAGCCGGCCCGGCTGCGCAGGGTGGCCACCGTGGAACCGGCGAGCGTGAGCAGACAGTCGGGCAGCAGCCCGTCGGCGACCGCCGCCCCGAACAGGGCCTCCCCGGTGTCGGCGTCGGCGTTCGCGTACGCGCTGACGAACCGGGCCACCCAGCGGGTGTCGTACCCGGCCTCGTCGATGCCCGGGAAGTCCAGCGCGGCGCCACCCGGCCGGGGCACGTCCCCGACCATCGTGGCCGCCAGGCACCAGGCCACCCCGTACGCCCCGGCGAGGCCGGACCGGTCGACGACCGCGTCGAAGGTGCCCACCACCGCCTCGCCGTCCCCGGACAGTGCCGAGTGGAGCACGGCGGCCGCGTCGTCCAGCGTCTGCTGCGGTACGTCCGTCACCTGGCGAAGAGTACGACGAGTGGTCAAGTGGTGACCAGCCGACAGTTTCCTCGTGGCCGCCGCGATCGACACGGGCCGAACAGGCGATTCACCCGGCCTCCACGACCCCACCGGCGGGTCCGGCACGCTAATGTGCGCAGCGGACCTTCGCCCGAGGAAGGACGACCATGCTCCTATCACCCGGTCCACGCGCCGCCGCCGCGCTGGTGGCGTGCGGGGCGTTGCTCCTGGCCGGCGCCGGCTGCGGCACCGACAAGCCGGAGAAGGGGGCCGCCACGACCCAGGTCCGCCTCTACGGCACTGACGGCAACATGCAGAACTCGTTCGCCGAGGGGATGAAGGAACGCGCCGACCTGATCGACGGCATGAAGGGCACCACCCCGTCCACGCCGTTGCCGGAGGCCTTCAAGAACCGGCTGCGGGCCGTCGACCCGAAGCTGAACGACTTCCTCTACGCGGCGGAGTCGTACGACGCGGTGCTGATCAGCGCGTTGGCCGCGCAGCTGGCGGGCACCACCGAGCCGGCCGCGATCGCCAGGCAGATCGTCGGGGTCACCAACGGTGGCCAGCACTGCGATGAGGTGGCGGCCTGCCTCGAGCTCGCCCGCAACGGCCAGGACATCGAGTACCGGGGCGTGTCGCTCAACCGGGCCGGGTTCACCGACGCCGGCGAGCCGGCCACGGCCAGCTACGCCACGCTGACCTTCGGGTACCAGAAGCTCGACGAGGGCAAGACCGAGTTCGTCGGCGCCGGCGACGAGTCCGCCGCGAGCACGGCGAAGCCGCCCCGGGCGCACCGGCAGCGCGGCGACAGCAAGGCGCCCGACGCGCCGCTGGTCCTCGGCGGCCTGCTGCCGCGCACCGGTGACCTGTCCATCGCGTACCCGCCGCTCACGGCGGGGGCCGGCCTGGCGATCAAGGAGATCAATGCCGCCGGGGGCGTGCTCGGCGAGCCCGTGGTCTGGAAGGACGGCGACGACGGCACCAACCCGGAGGTCGCGAAGGCCACGGTGGCCTCGCACATCAAAAAGGGCGCGCACGTCATCATCGGCGCCGGCGCCTCGGGCGTCTCGCGGGCGGTGCTGCCGGACGTGGTGGCCGCCGGCCGGGTGCTGTTCTCACCCTCCAGCACCGACGCCGGGCTGACCTCGCTCGACGACAAGGGCCTCTTCTTCCGTACCGCGCCGCCGGACAGCCTGCAGGGCCGGGCGCTGGCGGACGTGATCCTGCGCGACGGGCCGCACAAGATCGTGCTGGTGGCCCGGAAGGACTCCTACGGCGAGGGCTTCCAGGAGGCCGTGCGTGCCGAGCTGGAGCGGGCGGGCCTGGGCGCCGACCGGGTGAAGCTGCTGACGTACGAGCCGCCGGCCGACGCCAAGGCCCCGCCGCTGGACTTCTCCGCCGGCGCGCGCGAGATCAAGGCGTACGGCGCGGACGCGGTGCTGGTCATCGGCTTCGGCGAGTCCGCTCAGGTGATCCGGGCGCTCGCCGACTCGGGCGTGCAGTTCCGGCACTGACGGTCTTGGGCACGACGACTTCCAGCACGGACGACGAACGGCCGCCCCCGGAGCTTCCGGGGGCGGCCGTCGCGCGTCTGCGGCCCGGCACGACTGTCAGCGGGGGCGGCGGCGCTCCAGGAAGTCCGTCATCCGACGTCGCTTCTCCTCGTCCTCGAACAGCACCGCCTGGCTGACGAGGTCGAGCTGCGGATGCGCGGCCGGCGGCGCGTCCACGGCCAGCTTGGTGAGCCGCAGCGCGAGGGCGGACGCCTTCGCCATTTCGTCCAGCAGCCCGTGCGCCGCGGGCAGCAGCTCGGCGGGCTCGGCGACCACCCGGTTGACCAGCCCGATCCGCAGCGCCTCCTCGGCGTCCACCCGGCGGCCCGTGAACAGCAGCTCCTTGGCGCGGGCCTCGCCGATCAGCGCCGGCAGCCGGTGGGTCGCCCCCGCCCCGGCCAGGATGCCCAGCCGCACCTCGGGCTGACCGAAGACCGCGCGGGCCGTGCACACCCGCAGGTCGCACGCGTACGCCAGCTCGGCGCCCCCGCCCAGCGCAGGCCCGTCCACGGCCGCGACGGTCGGCATCGGCAGCGCCCGGATGCGGGCGAACGCGGCGGAGTTGATCGCGGCGAGGGCGTCCAGCCGGCCCCGCTCGCGGAGCTGCCCGATGTCCGCCCCGCCCGCGAAGATGCCCTCCGCGCCCCCGGTGAGCAGCAGCAGCCGGGGCCGGGCCTCCAGCTCGGCGCAGACCGCGTGCAGCTCGCCGATGAGGTCGGCGTCGATCGCGTTGCGCTTCTCCGGCCGGTCCAGCGTCACCACCAGCCGGTCCGGGTGCTCCTCCACCCGCAGGCCGCTCACTGCGCCGGCCCTTCGTTCGCGACTGCGGGGCTCGCAAGCTCACTCCTCGCGCTCACCGGTGCCCGCCTTTCGTTCGCGACTGCGGGGCTCGCAAGCTCACTCCTCGCGCTCACCGTTTTACACCGCCTTCCCAGCGGTAGAAGCCCTGCCCGGACTTCTTGCCCAGCTTCCCCGCCGCGACCATCTCCGCCAGCAGCGGCGGCGGCGCGAACCGGTCCCCGTACGCGGCCTGGAGGGTTCGCGCGATGTCGAGCCGGACGTCCAGGCCGACCAGGTCGGTCAGCTCCAGCGGGCCCACCGGGTGCCGGTAGCCCAGCACCATCGCCTTGTCGATGTCGGCCGGGCTGGCCACCCCGTCGGCGACCATCCGGATCGCCTCCAGGCCGAGGGTGACCCCGAGCCGGGAGGTGGCGAAGCCGGGCATGTCGCGTACGACGACGGGGTCCTTGCCGAGCCGGCCGGCCAGCGCGACGGCCGCCACGGTGGTCTCCTGGGTGGTGGCCGGGCCGACCACGACCTCCAGCAGCGCCATGGCCCAGACGGGGTTGAAGAAGTGCAGCCCGAGGAATCGCTCCGGCCGGTCCAGTCCCGCGGCCAGCTCCGTGATCGGAATGCTGGAGGTGTTGCTGCCCAGCAACGCGGGGCGCAGGGCGGCGGCGTCGCGCAGCACGGCGCGCTTGAGGTCCAGCCGCTCGGGGACGGCCTCCACGACCACCTCCGGCTCCGGCGCGACCTCGGCGAGGGCGGCCCGCAGCGTCAGCCGGTCCCGGTTCGCCGCCGCCTCGCCGGCGGTGAGCTTCCCCCGCTGCACCGCCCGCTGCCACAGCTCGCCGAGGCGTTCGGCGGCGGCGGTGGCCCGGCCGGGGTCCACCTCGACCAGTTCGACGCGGTACCCTGCGCCGGCCGCCACGTAGGCGATGCCGAGACCCATCGTGCCGGCCCCGACGACGACAAAACGACCGTTCATGACGTCCCCTCGCTGCGTACGGCGTGCGGGGTCTCCGCCGCGCCGGGCCGCCCACTCCGCTGGCTCATGGGTGCGACCCTATGCAGCACGGCCGGCGGCGGCATGCGTGGGGGCACGCCGAGGCGGGTAGGACGGCCGACAACCGAGGGAAGGACCGAGAGATGAGCCAGGCACCGCGGAATGTGGACAACGCGGAGACTGTGGAGACCCGCGGCGACGAGCGGATCGACCTGCTCCGCGCGGACACCAACAACGACGGCCGGACCGACGTCTGGGTGGTCGACACGGACGGCGACGGCAGGGCCGACCTGTTCCAGTTCGACACCGACCACGACGGCAAGGTGGACGTCACCATGGTCGACCTCGACGAGGACGGCACCCCCGACGAGGTGGTCGACGGCGATGGCGGCCTTCCGCCGGAGCAGCTCCCCCCGACCGTCCAGGTCTGAGTTGGAAGGGGCCCTTCTCGACGCTTCTCGCGTATGGCAGGGGCCCCTGTCAACACCCGGGTCGCCGGCCGACACGCGGACCCGCCGGCCGCTCGGCCGTATCCTGGCCGAATGAGCACGTTGGACCGCTTGGCCGCCGAGAAGTACCTGCTGCTCACCACCTACCGTCGCGACGGGCGCGCCGTGCCGACGCCGGTCTGGGCGGTCCGGGACGGCGACGCGCTGGCCGTCTGGACGGCCGCGGACTCGGGCAAGGTCAGGCGGATCCGGCGCAGCGGCACGGTGACGGTGGCCCCGTGCGACGTCCGGGGCCGGCCGCACGGCGAGGAGGTGGCCGGGCACGCGACGATCTGCGACGTGGCCGGCACCCGGCGGGTGCGCGAGCTGATGAAGCAGAAGTACCGGATGCTCGGCCGGCTCAGCCTGCTGGCGAGCCGGCTGCGGCGGGGCGAGCGCGGCACCGTGGGGCTCCGGGTCACCCTCGCCGAGTGAGCCGCGGGGCCGTCCGGGCGGCCCGCCGGCGCAGACGCGTCAGGGGCGGCGGAGCGATCGCTTCCGCGATCCGCTCTGCCGCCCCTGACCTGGTACGTTTCGGAGCTTCCCTCGTCGGTCAGTCTCCCTGGCGCTGCTGCGGGATCTGCCCCTGCAGCAGCGCCCGAACCTCCGACTCACGGTAACGACGGTGGCCCCCCAGCGTACGGATGGCACTGAGCTTGCCGGCCTTGGCCCACCGGGTCACCGTCTTCGGGTCGACACGGAACATCGACGCCACCTCGGCCGGTGTGAGCAGCGGCTCCGGTTCGTGCGTTCGCGATGCCATATCGGTCACTCCTCCACAGGTATAGACATCGGCCGGGGTCCCGCCGGCCGACGCGTCTCCCATGGTCCGGCTAGTCCCCGATGTCCGACATGGGCCGAACGGCCGAAGGTCCCTAGACGGACGGATGAACCATGCCCGATTTATACGACTAATACACGCCAGACAGTATCTTATTAGGACTCATGATCACGGTTCGTGATGCGTAAACTACGAGCACTTCTCGGTTTGGGAGCCTTCCCATGGGCGGTTTGGGGCCCATTGAGAACTCCTCTACCCAGCTCAGGGCTAGTTGCAACGCTCCAACAGCTGGACCGCCCGCCAGCGCGCCACGAGCTTGTCGTACGCCGCCGAGGCCGCCTCGGCCTCGCCGTTGGAGAGGCCGGCCAGGCCCCGTGCCACGAGCGTCGGCGAGTCGTCCGCCTCCAGCGTCTCGTCCGAGAGCAACTGGACCAGGCCGCCGTAGTCCAGCTCCACCACCGAGCGCGGGTGGAACTCCTCCAGCCATCGGGCGGCCTCCTCGACCGCCTCGGTGATCGGCGCCTCACCGACGGTCTTGCGCAGCACCGACAGCGCCCGCGAGGACCGGCGACGGGCCCGGGAGATCTCCGTCCGGTAGGACAGCGCCCGCCGGCCCGGATCGGTGACGAAGTGCCGCTCGGCCGGCTCGAACAGCACGAACCAGCGCAGCGGCACGCCCCAGGTGGCGATCTGCTCGTGCACCCGGGGGACGCCGTGCTCCAGCACCCGGGCCCCGCTGCGCCAGTCCTCCACGACCGCTTTGGCCTGCCCGGCCAGGATCGGGGGCACGAACGCGTCCGCCAGCACCGACGGCACCCCGTCCCGGGCGCTCAGCGCCGCCTCGGCCACCCGGACCCGCAGGTTCCACGGACAGATCAGTAGGGTGTCGTCGGTCTCCAGGACGTACGCCTCGTCCGGCAGGTCGGGCAGCCGGGTCCAGCCCGCGCCGAGCGCCTCGATGACGGCTGTACGCTGCCGTACCGGCCCATCCGACGGGGCGACGGCACGGCCCTCCTGGGCGTAGCGCCGCCAGAACACCTGGCGGTCCCGGTCGAAGGCGGTCAGCGGCTCGTACACGCGAAGGTACGAAGCGAAGAGCGACGGCACGCCGCGATCCTCCCACGAGACGGAACCCGGACGCCGACAGCGTCCGGGGAACAGGCATGTGGCGACCCCGCTCAGGCACTCCGGATAGCCCTTGCGCTCAGGCCGGCCGGCGACAGTACGGTATCGGCCGAGACTAGGCTCGGCAGCACCGGCAGCACCGGAAACATCCCGTCCGGCACGCCACCAGTCCGAGTCCCACAAGGACGGACACCGACACAGGAGTCAGCCATGGGCGTATTCGCCAGTACCGACGACCCATCATCCACCGGCCACGAGCAGGTCGTGTTCTGCCAGGACAAGCAGACCGGTCTCAAGGCGATCATCGGGATCTACTCCACCGCGCTGGGCCCCGCCCTCGGGGGCACCCGCTTCTACCCGTACGCCAGCGAGGAGGCGGCGCTGGCCGACGTCCTCGACCTGTCCCGCGGCATGGCGTACAAGAACGCCCTGGCCGGGCTCGACCACGGCGGCGGCAAGGCGGTCATCTGGGGCGACCCGGAGCAGATCAAGAGCGAGCCCCTGCTGCGCGCGTACGGCCGCTTCGTCGAGTCGCTGAACGGTCGCTACTACACCGCCTGTGACGTCGGGACGTACGTCGCGGACATGGACGTGGTCGCCCGGGAGAGCCGGTTCGTCACCGGCCGCAGCGTGGAGCACGGTGGCGCGGGCGACTCCTCGGTCCTCACCGCCTGGGGTGTCTTCCAGGGCATGCGGGCCGCCGCCGAGCAGGTGTGGGGCACGCCGGCCCTGAAGGGCCGCCGCGTCGGCATCGCCGGCCTGGGCAAGGTCGGCAAGCACCTCACCGGTCACCTCATCGAGGACGGGGCCGAGGTGGTGGCGACCGACGTCAGCGCGAAGGCCCTGGCCTGGACGCGCGCCACCTACCCGCAGGTCGAGCTCGTCGACGACACCGCCGCCCTGGTCGCCTCCGACATCGACGTGTACTCCCCGTGCGCGCTGGGCGGCGCCCTCGACGACGACACCGTGCCGGTGCTGCGCGCGAAGGTGATCGCCGGGGCGGCCAACAACCAGCTCGCCCACCCGGGCATCGAGAAGGTCCTCGCCGACCGGGGCATTCTCTACGCCCCCGACTACGTGGTGAACGCCGGCGGTGTGATCCAGGTCGCCGACGAGGTCCAGGGCTTCAACTTCGAGCGGGCGAAGCTGCGCGCCACGAAGATCTACGACACCACCCGGGAGATCCTGCGGCTCGCCGACCAGGAGGGCGTGCCGCCGGCGGCGGCGGCGGACCGGCTCGCCGAGCGCCGGATGGCCGACGTCGGCCGGCTGCGCACGATCCACCTGCGGTGAACGTCACGTTCGGGGGCGGGAGCGTTCCCGCCCCCGAACCGGCGAGCCGGTAAAACCGGACGGCCGCGCCGGCGTTAAGCTGGAAATTGGGGAGATTCCGGCCGATTCGCACGATGTCACGAGCGAGTCGGCGTACGCCCCTTACCCCGGTACACTTGGTGACGGCCGGATCACCGCGACGCGCGGTGCCGGCTGACGGTAACCCGAGGTGCCGAACGGTGGCATCCCCATGTACCGTAAGAGCCACGAGAGATGCCTGACGTCATCGGGGCCCGCCTTCGGGCTGCCCCGCATTCTGTGCGAGGGGGTCGAGCCATGGGGCGCGGCCGTGCTAAGGCCAAGCAGACAAAGGTGGCCCGGGAGTTGAAGTACCACTCCCCGAACACCGACCTCACCGCCTTGCAGCGCGAACTGGCGGGTGCTGGCAAGTCGGACCACGACTTCGACGACGACTACAAAGAGTATGTCGACGACGATGACGAGGACCACGCGGACGAGGACCCGGATCCCTGGGTCCGCCCGACCCGCTGACCCCCGGTCACATCTGAGCACGCGGTGAGCCCCGCGTGCTCACGCATGTGCCCATCGTGAGGCGGCGTTCACCGACGATCAGGGGCCTGCCGTGCCGGAGCATCCGGAAACCCCGGCAGGTCCTTGATCGCGGGCAGTCGTTTCAGCGGGGCCGGTTGTTCCAGTTGTAGAACGTCGGGATGTTCTCGAAGTGGTTCCAGGCGCAGACCGCGCCGGAACCCTCGCCTCCCGCCACCTCCGACCGCAGCCGGCGCGCGTCCTCCGCCTCGCAGAGCAGCGCGGTGATCCCCGGGGCGGTCTCCCGCACCCGCTGGGCAACCGGGTCGACGACAGCGGCCCCGGCGCGCTCAGACAGCCGGTGTCCGGTGGTCTCGGGCATGGTCCAACACTCCCTCCAGTAGGCGGATCTTGCTGTTGCGGCAGTGGTCGGTCTCCGTACCGTCGAAACGCCCCAGCTCGAAGTAACGGTTGGCGGCGTGGCCGCCGCCGCAGAAGCCGAAGTACGGGCAGGACCCCCGGCACGCCTCCACGCCGGCCAGGAACTCGCCGACCCAGGGCGTCCCCGCCGCGCCGGCCAGGATCTCGGCCAGCGGCGTGGTCAGGACGTTACCGCTGCTGAAGTCGCCGTACCGGGGGTCGGTGAAGCCGGCCAGCTCCGGCGAGAGCACGGTCACCGACCCGTCGTGGCCGACCGTGGGGATCGGGTCGAGCCGGCGGGGCAACAGATCGTCCGTCGTGCCGTCGAGGACCGCCCCGACGTACCGCAGCGACCATTCCACCTCGCGCAGGTGGATGCGGGGCGCCCGCCGCCAGGCGGCCACCAGCTCGGCCCAGAACGCCCGCACCGCCGCCGCCTCGTGGGCGTTGCCGCGGGTGTTGACGCCCTCGGTCTCCTCGATGTTGACGCCCAACACCTCGCAGCCGAGGCCGAGAAAGTAGTCGTACAGCTCGGTGGCGCGCCCCGGCGTCGGGTCGCTGACCACGGCCAGCGCCGAGAACGGCAGCCCGTGCCGGCGCAGCGCGGCCACCCCGCGCACGATCCGGTCGTACGCGGGCAGGCCGGCCCGGGTGACCCGGTCGCCGTTACGCCCGCGCGGGCCGTCCACGCTGACACTGACCCGCATCCGGTGCGCCGCGAAGAACTCGCACCAGGCGTCGTCGACCAGGGTGGCGTTGGTCTGCACGTGGTGCTCCACCGCGGGGTCGAACGGGGCGAGCAGGGCCGCCAGGTGCTCCCGGCCGGCCGCGAGGGGCTCACCGCCATGCCAGACCACCGAGAAGCGCCCGGCCGCCGCCCACGGGTTCACCGAGGCGGCCACCGCCTCGGCCACCTCGACGGACATCCGCCGGTCGACGGCCCGCAACGGCAGGTAGCAGTACGCACAGTCCAGGTTGCAGAGCGTGGTGGGCTGCATCACGACGTACGACGGGACCGCAGCGATGCCGCGCATTCCGCCGATCGGCCGTACCCGAGCAGCCATCACCCTCCTTCCTGGCCCGAAGGTGCCCTTCAGGCTAGGCGGCGATGGCCACTCGGGTGAACCCCCGATCAGGTGCCCGGATGATCAACGCAGTGTGATCACCCGCGGGTGTGCTGCCCCACCATCTGCACCTTGCCGGTGCCCTCGATGATCTCGCCGGCCTGCCACGCGTCGACGCCCCGCCCGGTCAGCGTGGCCAGGGCCCGGTCGGCGTCCTCGGCCGCGACGACCGCGAACATGCCGACGCCCATGTTGAACGTGGCCTCCATCTCCGGATCCTCGATCCGGCCCTTGGACTGGATCAGGTCGAAGATCGGCTGGGGCTTCCAGGTGGAGCGGCTGACCACGGCGTCGACGTGCTCGGGCAGAACCCGGACCAGGTTGCCAGGGATGCCGCCGCCGGTGACGTGAGCGATCGCCCGCACCTCCGCCTCGGCGATCAGCTTGAGGCAGTCCTTCGCGTAGATCTTGGTCGGGGTCAGCAGCTCCTCACCGAGGGTGCGCTGCCGGCCGAAGTCCTCGATCACCACGTCCAGCCGCATCCGACCCGCGCCCAGCAGCACGTGCCGGACCAGGGAGTAGCCGTTGGAGTGCAGGCCCGACGAGCGCATGGCGATCACCACGTCGCCGACCTCGACCCGCTCCGGGCCCAGGATCTCGCTCTCCTCCACCACGCCGACGCCCGTGGCCGAGACGTCGTACTCGTCCGGGCGCAGCACGCCGGGGTGCTCGGCCGTCTCGCCGCCGAGCAGCGCGCAGCCGGCGTACCGGCAACCGTCGGCGATGCCGGCACCGATCTCGGCGACCTTGTCCGGAACCACCTCGCCGCAGGCGATGTAGTCGAGCAGGAACAGCGGCTCGGCGCCGCAGGCGACCAGGTCGTCCACGACCATGGCGACCAGGTCGATGCCGATCGTGTCGTGGATGTCGAGCTGCTGGGCGATCACCAGCTTGGTGCCGACCCCGTCCGTGGACGACGCCAGGATCGGGTTGCGGTACTTCGCGGTGTCGAGCCGGAACAGGCCCGCGAAACCGCCGAGGTCACCCAGGACCTCGGGCCGGCGGGTCTGGCGCACCTTGGACTTCAGCAGCTCGACGGCGCGGTCGCCCGCCTCGATCGAGACGCCGGCCTCGGCGTACGAGACCGAGCGTTTGCGCGCGGCGCGGCCGGCCCCGGCCGTCCAGGGCTGACGGTCGGCGCCGGTGCCGGTCGGGCTGGTTTCGGTGCCGCTGCGCTCGGACACGTGCGTCACGGTTCTCCCCTTTGTGGTTCTCGCGGGCGCCGGCGGCGGCCGGTCCAGACCGCGTCGGGCGGTGCTATGGGCGGTGTGCGGTCGCGCCGCCCGAAGTGGCGACGAGTGGTGGGGTGGTGCGGTCGGGATCCTCCGGCGCCGTGCTGGCGACGCGGCGCCCCACTCCTTCGAGCACGTGCTTGCCGATCAGGTTCCCGGCCGGCAGCGAAATCGGGTACTCCCCATCGAAGCACGCCCGGCAGAGCCGGCTCTTCGGCTGCTCGGTCGCGGCGATCAGGCCGGACAGCGACACGTAACCCAGCGTGTCGGCCCCGATCGACCGCCGGATGCCCTCGTTGTCGAGCCCGTTGGCGAGCAGCTCGGCGCGGGTGGCGAAGTCGATGCCGTAGAAGCACGGCCAGCTGACCGGCGGGGAGGAGATCCGGACGTGCACCTCCAGCGCGCCCGCCTCGCGCAGCATCCGCACGATGGCCCGCTGGGTGTTGCCGCGCACGATCGAGTCGTCGACCACGACCAGCCGCTTGCCGCGGACGTTCTCCCGCAGCGGATTGAGCTTGAGCCGGATGCCGAGCTGGCGCAGGGTCTGCGACGGCTGGATGAACGTCCGCCCGACGTACGGGTTCTTCATCAGGCCGGCGCCGTAGGTGATGCCGGACTCCTCGGCGTACCCGATCGCGGCCGGCGTGCCCGACTCCGGCACCGGGATGACCAGGTCGGCCTCCACCGGGTGCTCCTTGGCGAGCTGGCGGCCGATCTGCACCCGCGCCGCGTGCACGTTCCGGCCGGCGATGGTGGCGTCCGGGCGGGCGATGTAGACGTACTCGAAGAGGCAGCCCTTCGGCTCGGGCGCGGCGAACCGGGCGGAGCGCAGGCCGTCCTCGTCGATGGCGATCAGCTCGCCCGGCTCGATCTCACGGACCACACTCGCGCCCACGATGTCCAGCGCGGCCGTCTCGCTGGCCACCACCCAGCCGCGCTCCAGGCGGCCGAGCACCAACGGGCGTACGCCGTGCGGGTCGCGGGCCGCGTAGAGGGTCGACTCGTCCATGAAGACGAAGCTGAACGCGCCGCGCAGCCGGGGCAGCACCTCCAGTGCGGCGGCCTCGACCGAGAGATCCGGCCGGCTGGCCAGCAGCATGGTGACCAGGGAGGTGTCGTTGGTCGAGCCGTCGGTGGCCAGCCCACGCTCGCTGACCTCGCGCTGCAGCTCGGCGGTGTTGACCAGGTTGCCGTTGTGGGCCAGGGCGATCGTGGTGCCGGCGCTGGTGGACCGGATCGTCGGCTGGGCGTTCTCCCAGGTCGAGGCGCCGGTGGTCGAGTAGCGGGCGTGCCCGATCGCGACGTGCCCGCGCAGGCTGGCCAGGGTGGGCTCGTCGAAGACCTGGGCGACCAGGCCGAGATCCTTGTAGACCACCACGCCGGAACCGTCACTGACGGCGATCCCGGCGGCCTCCTGGCCACGGTGCTGGAGGGCGTAGAGCCCGAAGTAGGTCAGGTTGGCGACCTCCTCCCCCGGCGCCCAGACGCCGAAGACGCCGCACGCGTCCTGGGGGCCGGGTCGTTGGGGGTCAAGGTCGTGGCTCAGCCGGCCGTCGCCTCGGGGCACCTGCCGCTCCCTCATGCTGGTCGGGACTGGCCGGGCGAAGTCACGGGGCTGAATCCGTGCTGCTCGGCCGGGCCATGTCGTCGCCTGACAGTGTACGCGAACCAGGTTCGATACAGAAAGTCACGATTCGACAGCCCTGTGTTACCTATCTCGCAGATTTATTCGCCCAGGTCGAGCGGAAGGTGGACAGACAGGTCGGCCCGGACACCGCTGACCCGTACGCGCCCCTCGGCGACCGTCTCCGCCCACCCTCGGCGACCTGTCGCGACCTCCAGCCAGGTGACCGGATCCATCTCCACGACGTTCGGCGGCGCGCCCCGGGTGTGTCGGGGCCCGGGTACGCACTGCACCGCGCCGTATGGTGGAACACGCACCTCGACCGATCGGCCGGGGACACGCTCCGCGAGGGCCGTCAACAGGGCACGGACCGCCTCCCGGAACACCGCCCGTTCGGGGGTACGACCCTCGTCGAGGGCGGCGAACGCCGCGGCAACCGCTGCGGACTTTGGGTGCGGAGAGGACACGACGGGACAATACGACCCGGGTCCGACGCTTTCGACGCTGCCCTGGGTCGCGCTGACGGAGTCGGACAAGGCATAGTTGCCGACGGCGTATTTCGTACCGTGATGATCCCCGGCCCGGCGACCGGCCCGGGGGAGGTCAGACCGGAAGGCGGTGGACGTGTCAACACACCGACGTGCCTGGAAGCAGCGGGCCGGTGTGGTCGTAGCGCTGGTAGCCGGCGCGCTGCTCGCCGTCCCCGCAACACCTGCACTAGCCGTCGCAGATGTCAAGGTGTCGCCCAAGTCCACCACGGTGCAGGCGGGCAACGAGACCTCCGTGAGCGTCACCATCACCCCCGACGGCCCGGTGGAGAGCGCCACCATCAGCCTGACTGGGCTGCCCCAGGGCGTCAGTTGCGTCGGGGGCTGCGGCAGGGTCGTCGTGAACGACCCTCAGGGTGAGACGCAGGAGATCCGGCTGCGGGCCGCCGACAACGCCCCCGGCGTCGACGGGCAACAGGTCACCGTCAACGTCTCCGGCAAGAGCGACAGTTTTTCGTTGACGGTGAAGGCTCAGGCGGCTCCGAGTCCGACGCAGGAGCAGACGGTCAAGTCCGTCTCCGGCAAGGTGGTCGTCGCCGCGAACAGCGACCCCGTGCCGAACGCGACCGTCATGCTCCAGGACAGCACCGGCAAGGTCCTCAACACCACCAGCGACGGCAGCGGCAACTTCCGGTTCTCCGGCAGCAGCAGCAACCCGATCGCCCCGGGCCGGCTCACTCTCGGCGCCGTCAAGGGCGAGGTCCGCGCCACCAAGAGCTTCAACGCCAGCGGCGGGCAGACCGTGACCGGTCAGCGGATCAGCCTCGCGATCCCGGTGCAGGTGACGCCGAGCGCCACCCCCGAGGCGACGGAGGAGGCGCTGCCGACCGACGAGCCCACCGAGGAGCCCACCGACCCGTCGGCCGAGGCCAGCCCGGGGGCCCAGCAGAACGCCGCGGCCGAGGAGGACTCCGGCTTCGGCAACTGGCTGCTGATCCTGCTCGGCGGCCTCTTCGTGGCGGTCGGCGTCGGCACGATGGTGCTGCTCTGGATGAAGCGCCGGGAGAACGGCGACGACGACACCGACGACGGGCCGGCGGGCGCCGCCGCCGGACCGGGCACCGTGCCGCCCGCCCGGGGGGCGTACCACGGAGCGGACGACCAGACCAGGGTGGTCAACCGGGCCGGCATGGGCTCGGACCGGACGATGGTCGCCGGTGCCTCGCTCAGCGACGCGCCGACGATGCTGCACCAGCCTGTCGTCGACGACGTACCGCCGGACCCGTACGGCGCACCGCCGCCCTCGTACGGCCCCGGCGGCCAGCAGGGCTGGGCCGGCGGCGGCTACGGCGACGAGCCACAGGGCCAGGGCGGTTACGGCGCGGCAGGCACCTACGGCAACTCGCCCTCCTCAGGCGGCGCCTACGGCAACGCCCCGGCCTCCGGCGGCGGCTACGGCAGCGGCTCCGCCTCCGGCGGCTACGGCGGCAACGCCCCAGCCTCTGACGGCGGCTACGGCAACGCTCCAGCCTCCGGCGGCGGCTACGGCAACGCGCCCGCCTCGGGCGGCGGCTACGGCAACGCCCCGGCGTCCGGCGGCGGCTACGGCAACGCGCCCGCCTCGGGCGGCGGCTACGGCAACGCCCCGGCGTCCGGCGGCGGCTACGGCAACGCCCCGGCGTCCGGCGGCGGCTACGGCGGCTCGCCGAGCAGCGGCGGCTACGGCGACGCACCCGCCTCCGGCGGTGGTTACGGCAACCGCGACTACGGCGCGCCCGCAGGCAGCTACGGCGGCCAGGGCGGCGGCTACGGCGAGCGCTACGACGAGTCGACCGGCCGCTACACCGGCGAGTCGACCGGCTCGTACACCCCGCCGGCGGCCGACCCGTACCCGACGACCACCTACCAGCCGGAGCAGGAGCCCGGGTACGGCGAGACCCAGCAGTACGGCCGGGGCGGCGACAGCAGCGGTGGCTACGGCGGCGGGTACGGCCGGCAGGGCGGCGGCTACGACGGCGGCACCGGCGGCGGGTACGACTCCGGCCGGCAGGGCTACGACCGCGGCTACGACCAGCAGGGCGGCTACGGCAACGACGGCTACGGCCAGCAGAGTGGCCACGGCCAACAGGGCGGCTACGGCCAGCAGAGCGGCTACGGTCAGGAGCCGCCGCGGCAGCGCGGCAGCTACGACGACCGCGGCTACGGCCAGCAGGACGGGTACGACCAGCAGGCCGGCGGCTACTACGGGGACTCGCCCCAGGGCAGCCGGGGCCGGTCGGACGGCGCGCCGCAGCAGGACCGGGGCGGTCGCCGGCTGGACTGGCTGGACGACTGACGCCCCGTCCGCTCCACCCACCGAACGTGTGAAGAGGTGGCTGCCCGAGCTGATCGGGCAGCCACCCTCTTTCGTTCCGGCGCGGCCCGGAGGCCCGGGAAAAGGCGGTGTTGCACGCCGACCTGACGCTGGTGTGTGCAACCCCAGGGCGTCAGGCGGCGGAGAAGACGCCCTGCCGTAGCAGCGGGACCACCTCGGAGACGCCGACCTGGACCGCGACCTCCACGTCGGCCGGGAAGCCGCCCTCGACGAGTTCCCGGCCGGAGACGCATCCCCGCACGGCCGCCGGCACGTCCGGCGTGCTGGTCAGGACGGCCAGTGCCATCGCCGCCTCGACTGACAGCCCACCCGGTACGCCGGACAGTGCGTCGAGCACGCACGCCGCCCCGAGTTGGTCCTCGACGGAGGGGCGCAGCGACCCGTCCGGCCAGCGTTCGCCGGCCGCGACGACCCCGATCGGCGCGGCCGTCGAGCCGTACCCCTGCTCGCGCAGCCAGCGCCCGACGGCCCGGGCGTTGCGCAGGCAGGCGGCGACCACCGGCAGCCCGGTGGCGCTCGCCGCGGCGCTGATGGCCGAGCCGTTGGGAGACGGCAGGACGAGATCCGCGACGACGGGCGCGGTGCGCAGCGCCGCCGGGGACAGCGACCACGGATGCTCCGGGGTCGTCTGCCGGCGGCCGACGGCGGCGACCGCGCCGACGCGGCGGGCGTACTCAGCCGCCTGCTCGCCCCACGGGAAGGGGTGGACACGCATCCCCCGGGCGACGGCGACCTCGACGGTGGTGGTGAACGAGAGCACGTCCACCACCACCAGGACGGCGCAGACGCGGCCGAGCTCCGCCGCCCCGGTCAGCCCCCAGTCGAAGCGGGCGCCGGAGCCGGGTTGGGCGAAGACGGCCGCGGCCATCGCCTCAGCGCTCGTCGGTCGTCGCCCGCTGTTCCGGGTCACCGGAGTCCGGGGCGCTCGGCCCGGGGCCGGCGTCGGCCCGGGCCGCCTCGTCGCCGTGCCCGGTCACGGCCCCGTCCGGCTCGGCGTCGCCCGCCGACTCGGCGGAAAGGGCCGGCCCTGCGGCCATCTCCGGCCCGGCGGGAACGGACGCCCCCGGCCCGGTGGGAGCCAGCGCCTCCGGCGCGCCGGGAACGGACGCCCCCGACCCGGCGGGAGCCGACAGCTCCGGCTCCGCGTGGACGGCCGGCCCCGAATCGGCCCCGGCCTCCGTCTCGCCGGCCACCGGAGCGGCCGTCGTGGCCTGGGCGGCGTCCCGCGAGCGCGGGGCGGCCTGGGTGGGCTGGCCCACCCCGGCCGGCTCCGACCCGCCGAAGAGCCGGGGCAGCGTGGCGGTGTGCGCAGCGCGCAGCTCGTCCAGGCCGATCCGGAACTGGCCGACCAGCTCCAGGGCGCCGCCGGCCGGGTCGGTCACGCCGATCGGCTCCCACGGCACGCCGCGCTCGGCGCAGAGGGCGGCGAACGCCTTCTCGTGGCCGCGCGGCACCGAGACCAGGGCCCGCCCGGCGGACTCGCTGAACAGGAACACGAACGGCAGCGAGCCGGTGGCGAACTGATCCGGCAGCGCGATCTTCGCGCCAACGCCGCGCCGCAGGCAGGACTCGACCAGGCTCTGCGCGAGACCGCCGTCGGAGAGGTCGTGCGCCGAGCTGAGGTGGCCGACCCGGGCCGCCTCAGCCAGCAGGTCGGCGAGCTGGCGCTCCCGGGCGAGGTCGACCTGCGGCGGGATGCCGCCGAGGTGCTCGTGGGTCACCCAGGCCCACTCCGAGCCGGAGAGCTCCACGTGCGTCTCGCCGAGCAGGAAGAGCTGGTCGTGGTCGCCCGCGGCGCGCGGGACGAAGCCCATCGGCACCCGGTCGGCGACGTTGTCCAGCACGCCCAACACGCCGACCACCGGGGTGGGGTGGATCGCCGCCGGGCCGGTCTGGTTGTAGAAGCTGACGTTGCCACCGGTCACCGGGATGCCCAGCTCCAGGCAGCCGTCCGCCAGGCCGCGCACGGCCTCGGCGAACTGCCACATCACGCCCGGGTCCTCCGGCGAGCCGAAGTTGAGGCAGTTGGTGACGGCGATCGGCTTCGCGCCGGTCACCGCCACGTTCCGGTACGCCTCGGCCAGCGCCAGCTTCGTCCCGTGGTACGGGTCGAGGCGGGCGTACCGGCCGTTGCCGTCGACAGACAGGGCGACGCCGAGGCCGGTGCGCTCGTCGATCCGGATCACGCCGGAGTCCTCCGGCTGGGCGAGCACGGTGTTGCCCAGCACGTACCGGTCGTACTGCTCGGTGACCCAGGTCTTGTCCGCCAGGTTCGGCGACGCGATCATGCGCAGCACGGTCTCGCGCAGCGCCTCCGGGGTGGTCGGCCGGGGCAGCGTCTCCGCCCGGTCGGCCTGGAGCAGGATCAGGTCGGCCGGCTCACGCATCGGCCGGGCGTAGACCGGGCCGTCGTCGACCAGCGAGCCCGGCGGGACGTCCACCACGGGCTGGTCGCGCCAGGTGACCAGCAGCCGGCCCGGCTGGCCGTCCGGAGACGGCGCGGTGACCTCGCCGACGGCGGTGGCGAGCACGCCCCACTTCTCGGCGGTCTTGAGCACCGCCTCCAGCTTGTCCGGGGCGACGACCAGCAGCATCCGCTCCTGGGACTCGCTGGCCAGGATCTCGTGCGGCTCCATCGAGGGCTCGCGCAGCGGGACGCGCTCCAGCCAGACCCGCATGCCGGTGCCGGCGGCAGCGGCCGTCTCGGTGAGCGCGCAGGTCAGCCCGGCGCCGCCGAGGTCCTGGATGCCGACGACCAGCTCGGCGTCGTACAGCTCCAGGCACGCCTCGATCAGCAGCTTCTCGGTGAACGGGTCGCCCACCTGCACGGACGGGCGACGCTGCTCGCTGCCCTCGTCGAAGGTGGCGCTGGCCAGCACGGACACGCCGCCGATGCCGTCCCGGCCGGTCTTGGCGCCCATCAGCACCACGACGTTGCCGGGGCCGGCGGCCTCCTTCTTCTGCAGTCGGTCGACCGGCAGCACGCCGAGGCAGAGGGCGTTGACCAGGGGGTTGCCCTGGTAGCAGGGGTCGAAGACGACCTCACCGCCGATGTTGGGCAGGCCGAGGCAGTTGCCGTAGCCGCCGACGCCGGCCACCACGCCGGGCAGCACCCGGGCGGTGTCGGGGTGGTCGGCGGCGCCGAAGCGCAGCGGGTCCATCACCGCGACCGGGCGGGCGCCCATGGCGAGGATGTCCCGGACGATGCCGCCGACGCCGGTCGCCGCGCCCTGGTACGGCTCGACGAAGCTCGGGTGGTTGTGCGACTCGACCTTGAAGGTCACCGCCAGCTCGTCGGAGACCTGGACCACACCGGCGTTCTCCCCGATGCCGGCGAGCAGCCGGTCGCTCGGCGGGGCCTTCTCGCCGAACTGGCGCAGGTGCACCTTGCTCGACTTGTAGGAGCAGTGCTCGCTCCACATGATCGAGTACATGGCCAGCTCGGCCTGGGTGGGACGGCGACCGAGGATGTGCCGGATGCGGTCGTACTCGTCGTCGCGCAGGCCCAGCTCGGCGTACGGCTGGAGCTCGCCGGGGGTGGCCGCGGCGTGCGGCACGGTGTCCAGGGACTGCGTCCAGTCGCCGCCGGCCGGGGCCGGCTTGGCGTACGCGGCGGGGTCGACGGGCCGGGCCGGGTCGACCGGGCCGGTCTGCGGCGCCACGGCGGCCGCGACGGGCTCCGCCGCGCCGGGGATCTCCCGTACCGCCGGATCCGGATGGGTGGTCATGACCTCTCCTCGCTGCGCTCGCCGCCGTCGGGGCGGTGGAGCCGACCGATGGTGCCGCGCACTGTCACGCCGGGGCCCCCACCAGGTGCTTGAGCACCGAGGTGAAGAAGCCGAGGCCGTCCAGGGAGGGGCCGGTGAGCGCCTCCACGGCGTGCTCGGGGTGCGGCATGATGCCGACCACGTTGCCGGCGGAGTTCGTGATCGCGGCGATGTCGCGCTGCGACCCGTTGGGGTTGCCGCCGAGGTAGCGGGCGACGACCCGACCCTCGGCCTCGAGCTGGTCGAGCGTCGCGGCGTCGGCGACGTAGCAGCCCTCGCCGTTCTTGACCGGGATCAGCACCTCCTGGCCGGGCTGGAAGGCGTTCGTCCACGCCGTGCCGACGGACTCGATCCGCAGGACCTGGTCGCGGTTGCGGAAGTGCAGGTGCTGGTTGCGGGTGAGCGCGCCCGGCAGCAGGTGGGCCTCGCAGAGGATCTGGAAGCCGTTGCAGATGCCGAGCACGGGCAGGCCGCCCCGGGCGGCGTCCACCACGGTGTCCATGACCGGGGCGAACCGGGCGATGGCGCCGCAGCGCAGGTAGTCGCCGTACGAGAACCCGCCGGGCAGGACGACGGCGTCCACCCCGTGCAGGCGCGGGTCACCGTGCCAGAGCCGGACCGGCTCGGCGCCGGCGATCCGGACGGCCCGGGCGGCGTCCCCGTCGTCCAGTGAGCCGGGGAACGTCACCACACCGACCCGGGCGGTCACGGCTGGGCGCCCGCGGTCTCGTCGGCCTCGACCACGCGGACGGTGAAGTCCTCGATGACCGGGTTGGCCAGCAGTTTGTCGGCGATCTCCCGGGCCCGGTCCAGGTCCGGTTCGCCGGTGAAATCGATCTCGATACGCCTGCCGATCCGGACGGAGGCGACGTCGCTGACGCCGAGCCGGGGCAGCGCGTTTGCGACGGCCTGGCCCTGCGGATCGAGAATCTCGGGCTTGAGCATGACGTCGACGACGACGCGAGGCACGGGGCACTCCTGACTGTGTACGCAGTTGGGTGCCGACCCACAACGGGCGAGCGCAGCCAGCGTACCTGGCAGATACCGCCTCAGCCGAACCGGCCGGGGGCAGGTCCGCCAATGATCCACATCGTCGGCGGAATGGCGGACCGCACCGCGGCCGAAAGTGTGCGGAACGCGCTCGGAGCAGGGCGTTCGTCACGGCCGGGGACGCCAAATCGTTACATTGCCCAGCTTCTATCACGTTCTTGTCACCGGGATCACCGACGCCTAGTCTCATCGATGCCACTCAATGCACGACCCGTTGGGTGATCCGCACCCCCCCACCGGCTCGACGACCCGGCGATCCCGGGTCCGTGAGGCAAGGAGCACGTCCCATGCGTATCCGTCCCCTGCTCGCCGTGCTCGGCACCGCGTTCGTCGGCGTGCTGGGCGCCGCCAGCGGCGCCGTCGCCGCCCCCGCCGAACCCGTCAGCCCGTACATCATCGGCGGGAGCTACGTCTCGTCCGCGCCCTGGGCCGCCGCCGTCTTCAGCAACGGCTCGTTCACCTGCTCCGGCAGCGTGATCGCCTCGTCGTGGGTGCTCACCGCCCGGCACTGCATCAACGGCAGCATGTCCGTCCGGGTCGGCAGCGTCTACTACGCCTCGGGCGGCACCACCCGTACCGTCAGCGCCACCTACACCCGCTACGACCTGGCGCTGATGCGGCTCTCCAGCCCGGTGACCACCTCCGTCGTCTCGCTGGCCAGCAGCAACCCGCCGATCGGCTCCACCAACTCGATCTACGGCTGGGGCAGGACCTGCTACAGCGGCTGCTCCGCGTCCAGCCAGCTCAAGACCGCCACCGTCCAGGTGACCAGCAACAGCGCCACCGACGCGTACGGCGGCCAGGCCATCCGGAGCAGCCGGATCACCGGCAACGCCTGGAGCGGCGACTCGGGCGGCCCGCAGTTCTACAACGGGCGCCAGGTCGGCGTTGCGTCGACCGCCGACGGCGTGAGCATCCAGAACTACGGCAGCGTCGCGTACAACCGGGCCTGGATCACCTCGGTGGCCGGTGTCTGACGGTCCGGCCCTCCGGACCCCCGTCTGGGTGATGTGGGCCGGTTCACGCCGCGTACGGCGCGGATGGTCGGCGGAGCGCCGGCCGTCCGCGCCGACCCGTTTCTCAGCATCCGCTCAGCTGGCGACAGCTGACGAACCGGCGGCCGCCGGTGCGACAGCATCGGAAACGTGCTGGTCGTGACGACGGATCAACTGCCCGGCTACGAGATCCGCCAGATTCTCGGCGAAGTGGTGTCCTCGATGGCCAGGACCCGCAACCCGTACCGCGAGGGGGTGAAGAACCTCCGCGGCGGCGCGTACGACCCGATGGCGCCGGACAACCTCACCCGCTGGCGTACCGACTCGGTGGCCCGGCTCGGCGAGGAGGCCCGGCGCCTCGGCGCGAACGCCGTGGTGGGAATGCGCTTCGACAGCCGCGACTGCGGCGAGATGTGGATGGAGATCTGCGCCTACGGCACGGCGGTCATCGTGGCGCCCAAGGTGCCCGACGTCATGCCTCCGGACCAGCCACTCATCGCGGCGGACACCGCCCAGGAGCCGGCGTTCACGGAGTCCCCCGGCGGCATCGCGGAACCGGCGAGCGCCCCGAACCTGAGCTCCGCCGCGGAGACCCCCACCCGCAAGCCCTGACGCCCCCGCTTGACGCCGTTGATCATGGAGTTGGCGGCAGTTTTCGAGATCCACATCACCGTCAACTCCATGATCGACGGGGCCGGGGCCGGGGCCGGGGCCGGGGCGGAGGCGGGGGCGGGGTGGGGCGGGTGGGCGGTCAGAGGATGGGGGGTGGGGAGTACGCCGCCGCGTCCGGGTGGCTCGTGACCACGTCGGCGATGCGCTTCGTCACCGCGTCGACCTGGGCCGCGGCCGCGCCGACGAACGCGCCCTGGTCGGCGACCAGGGCGTCGATCTCGTCCCTGGTGAGGCCGAGCCGGGGGTCGGCGGCGAGGCGGTCGAAGAGGTCGTTCTCGGCGGCGCCCCGCTCGCGCATGTCCAGCGCCACCGCGACCGCGTGCTCCTTGATCGCCTCGTGTGCGACCTCCCGGCCGACGCCCCGGCGCACGGCCGCGACCAGGATCTTCGTGGTGGCGAGGAAGGGCAGGAAGCGCTCCAGCTCCCGGTTGATCACCGCCGGGTACGCCCCGAACTCGTCCAGCACCGTGAGGAACGTCTGGAACAGCCCGTCGGCGGCGAAGAACGCGTCCGGCAGGGCCACCCGGCGGACCACCGAGCAGGAGACGTCCCCCTCGTTCCACTGGTCCCCGGCCAGCTCGCCGACCATCGACAGGTAGCCCCGGATGATCACCGCGAACCCGTTCACCCGCTCGCTGGACCGGGTGTTCATCTTGTGCGGCATCGCGCTGGAGCCCACCTGGCCGGGCTTGAACCCCTCGGTGACCAGTTCCTGGCCGACCATCAACCGGATCGTGGTGGCCAGCGACGACGGCGCGGCGGCGACCTGGGCCAGCGCGGCGAGGACGTCGAAGTCGAGTGAGCGGGGGTAGACCTGCCCGACGCTGTCCAGCACCCGGCGGACGCCGAGGTGCTCGGCGACCCGGCGCTCCAGCTCGGCGACCCTGCCGGCGTCGCCGTCGAACAGGTCGAGTTGGTCGGCCGCCGTGCCGACCGGGCCCTTGATCCCGCGCAGGGGGTACCGGTCGATCAGGTCCTGCAGCCGCTCGTACGCGATCAGCAGCTCCTCGGCGGCGGAGGCGAAACGCTTGCCCAGCGTCGTGGCCTGCGCGGCGACGTTGTGCGAGCGACCCGTCATCACCAGGCCGGAGTGCTCCTGGGCGAGCCACGCCAGCCGGGCCAGCGCGGCGACGACCCGGTCCCGGATCAGCTCCAGCGACCGGCGCACCTGGAGCTGCTCGACGTTCTCGGTGAGGTCGCGGGAGGTCATCCCCTTGTGCACGTGCTCGTGCCCGGCGAGCGCGCTGAACTCCTCGATCCGGGCCTTCACGTCGTGCCGGGTGACCCGCTCGCGCTCGGCGATCGAGGCCAGGTCGACGTCGTCGAGCACCCGCTCGTACGCCTCGACCACGCCGTCGGGCACCGCGACGCCCAGGTCCCGCTGGGCGCGGAGGACGGCGAGCCAGAGCCGCCGCTCCATCCGTACCTTCTCCTCGGGCGACCAGAGGGCGACCAACTCGGGTGAGGCGTAGCGGTGGGCGAGCACGTTCGGGATCGTCGTCACGCAGCTCATTCTCCCGTACGCACCGGTCACGGCCTCAGCCAGCCCAGAGTTGATCCACCCCGTGTCGGCGCCATGGCGGTATCAGCCCTGCGCGGTAGCCGCCATGTCGGCGACGTGGCGGCCCGGCTCAGACCCCGGCCACGTCGTGCACGGTCGCGCTCACCACGAGCGTCTTCGTCCGCTTGCCGTACGCGTTGCGCACGGTCAGCAGGTACGTGTGCTTCTGCACGTCGCCCTCCGAGCCCGAGCAGGGGAAGTTCAGGGTCTCGCTGCCGGCGGCCGGATAGTTGTCGCCGTACACGCCCGGGCCGTCGACGGAGAGGGCGACAGAGTCGACGTGGCGGGACCTCCACTCCAGCACGACCGGGGTCCCGGCGACGGGGTTGGCGCTGGTCCCGGCCGGGCAGGAGGGCTTCCGCGCGACCCGGAAGTACTCGATGGTCGGGCCGGCCGGCTTCGGGGTGCTCGTCGTCGAGGTCGTACCGGACTGCCCGCCGCTGCTGCCGCTCCCGGCACCCGTCGAGCCGGAGCCCGTCGAGCCGGAGCCCGTCGAGCCGGAGCCGGTCGCCCCGCTGCCGGCGTAGCCGGAGCCCTTGGCCGCCGACGTCTTCGCGCCGGACGTCCTGCTTTTCCTGCCGCTGCCGCTGGACGCGCAACCGCTGACCGCCAGCACGGCGACCAAGGCGACGACCGTGGTACGGAGCAGGGCTTGACGGCGCATTCCGACTCCTCGCGAGTGCCGCCGCCGGCGTTGTCCGGACGGGCGGCGTCCACGGTAGAGACGGTCGGCAACCCGATGGATAGGGTGATCATTTTGCTGAGTCGACCGACCGACGGGAATGGGAAAGAGTGTCCAGACTTACCGGCAAGGTTGCCCTGGTGACCGGTGGGAGCCGCGGTATCGGCGCCGCCGTCGTACGCCGCCTGGCGAAGGACGGGGCGCACGTCGCGTTCACCTACCGCGCGGCGGAGGACGAGGCAAAGGCAGTCGTCGCCGACGTCGAGTCGTACGGGCGCACCGGCCTGGCGATCCGGGCCGACAGCACCGACGCGACGGCGCTGGTCGGGGCGGTCGACCAGGCCGCCGCCGAGCTGGGGCGCCTGGACATCCTGGTCAACAGCGCCGGGGTGTTCTCGGCCGGGCCGATCGAGCAGGTCAGCCTGGACGACCTCGACCGGGCCATCGCCGTGCACGTGCGCGCGGTGTTCGTGGCGACTCAGGCGGCGGTACGCCACCTGCGCGACGGCGGACGGATCGTCAACATCGGCAGCAGCTACGCCAGCCGCGTCACGGACCTCGGGGTGAGCGTCTACGCCATGACCAAGACCGCGGTCAACGGCCTGACCAAGGCGCTCGCCCGCGAGCTCGGCCCGCGCGGCATCACGGTCAACGTGATCCTCCCCGGCTCCACCGACACCGACATGAACCCGGCGGACGGCGCGTTCGCGGACGCGCAGCGGGCGCACATCGCGCTCGGCCGGTACGGCAGGCCGGAGGACGTGGCGGCGACGGTCAGCCACCTGGCGGGCGAGGACGGCCGGCACATCACCGGCGCGTCGATCGCCGTGGACGGCGGCTCCACCGCCTGACTCACCCGCCCACCCCTCGACGATCATGGGGTTGGCGGCGGTGGATCGGACATTTCGCCCCATCAACCTCATGATCATCAACGCGTGCGACGCGGGCGCGCGGAACGAACGGCCAGTGAACGCCCGGCTGCCAGGTCAGGACGGGGCCGGGCGGCCGGTCAGGGCGGTCCAGAGTCCGTCGGCGGCGGCCTCCTCGGAGTCGAAGACCTGGCGGACGTCGTGCACGCCGCGCTCGTACAGGCCGATCTCCCAGCGCCCGCCCGGCGAGTGGCGCAGGAACCAGAAGTCGGGTGGGACCGGCACGTGCTCGTGGACGTCCTCGATCTCGAATGCGTCCGGCGACAGCCCCGCCGCCAGCAGCGCCCCGCGCACCTCGTACCGGTCCACACCCGACCTCCCGTCCGACTCCGTCCCACCTACTGCAGCAGGTTCTCCTCGACCAGGTACCCGTTCTGCAGCAGCCAGGTGACGGTCAGGCTGCCGCCGGCCTGCGGCAGGTACGCGGGGTTGAGGTGGAACTGGGTGCCCTGCCCGGGCTGGGCGAACCACGGCGCGATCGGGCCGGAGTCGACCGTGAACGGCTGGAGCACGCAGTACACGTGGTAGTTGGCCAGCGGGGCGTTCTCCGGGGTGTTCAGGCTCTGCGGGGGCAGCGCCCGGGAGCTGAACGGCGTACCGAGCGGGGAGAGGAACGCACCGCCGGGGAAGCCGAAGCGGTCGAGGCGGTAGCCGGCGAGCAGCGTCTGGGCCTGCGTGATGGGCCTGCCGTCCGGGGCGATGACGAAGCCGCTGGCGGGCGGGAAGACGTAGGCGGTCTGGGTGCTGTTCATGTACTGCTGGCTGAACTGCGCCTCGCTGAGCGCGCCGAAGCGCTGGTAGCCGGCGAGCAGCGGCCCGACCGGCGACGCGGTGGGCAGCACCGCCGGGCCGAGCAGCGGGTTGCTGCTCAGGAACGAGGTGGTCGGCGGCGCGTTCGGCGGGGTGCCGGGCCGGCAGAGGCCGTTCGCCGTCTGGTCCGACGTCCCGCCGCCCGGGGGCCGGGTGGCGGTCGGCTCGAGCAGCCCGCCGCCGCGCCCGCCGCCGGGCTGGCCGGAGCGGTCGGCGGCGAGCGCGGCGGCCTGGCCGGTGACGGTCGGCGCGCCGGGAACGGCGGTGGGAACCAGGGCCAGGGCCGCACCGGAGAGCGCGGCCAGCAGCCAACGTTGCAGTTTCATGAGGAACCTCCCGAAGAGAGATGAATCGTCCTCATCCTCGGGGCATTCCGGGGTTAATGTGAGCGCTTATCCGATTTGCTGCCGGAACAGGGGAACGGTCCGGTTGCGCCAGGGCCTCAGCGCTCCAGGATCGCCGTCACGCCCTGCCCGCCGGCCGCGCAGATGGAGATCAGCCCCCGCCCACCGCCCTTCTCGGCCAGCAGCTTGGCCAGGGTCGCGACGATCCGGCCGCCGGTGGCCGCGAACGGGTGCCCGGCCGCCAGCGACGAGCCGTTCACGTTGATCCGCTTTCGGTCGATCGCGCCGAGCGGGGCGTCCAGGCCGAGCCGGTCCTTGCAGAACTCCGGCGACTCCCAGGCGGCCAGCGTGGCCAGCACCTGCGCGGCGAACGCCTCGTGGATCTCGTAGAAGTCGAAGTCCTGGAGCGTCAGCCCGGCCCGGGCCAGCATCCGGGGCACCGCGTACGCGGGGGCCATCAGCAGGCCCTCGTCGCCGTGCACGAAGTCGACGGCCGCCGTCTCGCACCAGGTGAGGAAGGCCAGCACGGGGAGGTTGTGCTCGGCCGCCCACTCCTCGGAGGCGAGCAGCACCGTGGACGCCCCGTCGGTCAGCGGCGAGGAGTTGCCGGCGGTCATGGTGGCGCGGTCGGCGTCCGGACCCCTGTGGCCGAAGACCGGCCTCAGTGCACCCAGCTTCTCCAGGCTGGTGTCCGGACGCAGGTTCTGGTCGCGGGTCAGCCCCAGGTACGGGGTCACCAGGTCGTCGAAGAAGCCCCGGTCGTACGCGGCGGCGAGCCGCTGGTGGGAGCGCAGCGCCAGCTCGTCCTGGCTCTGCCGGTCGACGTTCCAGCGCAGCGCGGTGCGGGCGGCGTGCTCGCCCATGGACAGCCCGGTACGCGGTTCGGCGTTGCGCGGGATCTCCGGCCGGAACGGCTGCGACGGGCGCAGCCTCGTCGCCGCTTTCAGCCGCCCCGCGAGGGTGCGCGCGGAGTTGATCCGGAGCAGGGCGCGGCGCATGTCCTCGTTGATCGCCAGCGGCGCGTCGGAGGTGGTGTCGACGCCGCCGGCGATGCCCACGTCGAGCTGACCGAGGGCGATCTTGTTGGCGACCAGGATGGCCGCCTCCAGTCCCGTGCCGCACGCCTGCTGGATGTCGTACGCCGGGGTGTGCGGGTCGAGCTTCGAGCCGAGCACCACCTCGCGGGCCAGGTTGAAGTCCCGGGAGTGCTTGAGCACCGCGCCGGCGACCACCTCGCCGACCCGCTGCCCGGCCAGCCCGAAGCGGGCGACGAGCCCGTCCAGCGCCGCGCCGAGCATGTCCGCGTTGGACGCGCCGGCGTACCGGGAGTTGGACCGGGCGAAGGGGATGCGGTTGCCGCCGATGACCGCGACCCGCCGGATGCTCTGCACGATCCCGCCTCCACATCAGGACTTGCCCACAACCTACTGGCCAGTAGGCTACGCCTATGACCGACAGGTACGCGAGCTTCGTCCGATCGGGGGCCGGCCGCGCGCTGGTCAAGCGCCTCGGGCTGCCCGACCCCCCACGCCTGCGCCGCCACACCCCGGGCGAACCGCTGGTCACCGGGCCGGTGCTGCTCGGCTCGGCCGACGGCGGCCGGCTCGCGGAGCCGGTCACCAGGATTCTCACCTTCGCCGGGGTCGAGCTGCGCGATCCGGCCGCCGCCACCGACACCACCTCCCGGTACGCCGCCCTGGTGTACGACGCCAGCGGCGTCACCGACTCCACCGGCCTGCGCCAGCTCTACGACTTCTTCCACCCGCAGGCCCGCTCGGTGCTGCCCAGCGGTCGGGTGATCGTGCTCGGCACCCCGCCGGAGGAGTGCGCCACGCCCCGCGCGGCCACCGCCCAGCGGGCCTTGGAGGGGCTCACCCGCAGCATCGGCAAGGAGTTCGGCCGGGGCGTCACCGCCCAACTCGTCTACGTCACCCCGAACGCCGACGCCGGCACGACGACCGGCCTGGAGGCCACGCTGCGCTTCCTGCTGTCCGGCCGGTCCGCGTACGTCTCGGGGCAGGTGATCCGGGTCGGCGCCGGCGCAGCCGAGCCGCCGGCCGACTGGGACCGCCCGCTGGACGGGCAGGTCGTCCTGGTCACCGGGGCGGCCCGGGGCATCGGGGCGGCGCTGGCCCGGGTGCTCGCCCGCGACGGCGCCCGGGTGGTGGCGCTGGACGTCCCCGCCGCCGGGGACGCGCTGGCCGCCGTGGCGAACGAGATCGCCGGCACCGCCGTGCAGCTCGACCTGACCGCCCCGGACGCCCCGACGCGGCTCGCCGACCACCTGGCGGGCCGGCACGGCCGGGTCGACGCGGTGGTGCACAACGCCGGCATCACCCGGGACAAGACCCTCGGCCGGATGGACGCCGACCGGTGGGACTCCGTCCTCGACGTCAACCTGTCCAGTCAGGAGCGGATCAACGACCTGCTGCTGGAGCGCGGGCTGATCCCGCCCGGCGGGCGGATCGTCTCGGTCTCCTCGATCGCCGGGATCGCCGGCAACCGGGGCCAGACCAACTACGCCACGTCCAAGGCCGGCGTGATCGGCCTGGTGCAGTCGCTGGCCCCGGTGCTGCGCGAGCGCGGGATCAGCGTCAACGCGGTCGCGCCGGGCTTCATCGAGACCCGGCTGACCGCCCGCATGCCGCTGATGCTGCGCGAGGCGGGCCGCCGGATGAACAGCATGGCGCAGGGCGGCCTGCCGGTGGACGTCGGCGAGACCATCGGCTGGCTGGCGTGGCCGGCCAGCGCCGCGGTCAGCGGCAACATCGTCCGGGTGTGCGGCCAGAGTCTGCTGGGGGCATGATGGGCAGGGAAGAGGACGCCGACGAGCTGTCGGTGCACGAGCTGATCGAGGGGCCGACCGAGATCCTGTCGGCGCGGGACCTGGCCGCCGCCCGGGCCGCCCGGCCGGACCCGTACGACCTGGCGACCGCGGGCACCCAGGACCTGTCCAGCTACGCCGAGGACGCGACCCGGGAGGCTCGCGACGCCGAGGCGGCGGGGACGGGCGCGCCGGCCGGCCGGACGGTCGTGGAGCTGCCCCGGCTGCCGGCCACCGGCCCGCTCTACCGTCAGGCCGTGCTCGGGGCGCTACCCGGGGCCGGCCGCCGCCGCGCCGCCGCGCCGCCCGAGGTGGAGCTGGCCGTCGCCGGGGTGACCGTCGACCGGGTCCACCTGGCCGACTACGACCGGGTCTGCGGGTTCCGGCTCGTCGACCGGCTGCCGGCGACGTATCCGTACGTCATGGGCTTTCCACTGATGCTGCGCCTCATGGCGGCCCCGGAGTTCCCGATGCCGCTGGTCGGCCTGGTGCACCTGGCCAACCGGATCAGGGTGCACCGGCCGATCGACGCCGGCGAGACGCTGGGCTTCCGCGCGTACGCGGAGAACCTGCGCCCGCACGACCGGGGCCGGCAGGTCGACGTGGTGCTGGTCGCGTCGGTCGGCGGCGAGGAGGTCTGGCGAAGCGTCTCGACGTGCCTCGGGAAGGAGCGCGGGGCGGGCGGCGGTGGGCGGCGCGACCCGGGCGAACGGCCCCCGGCGCCGGCCGCGTCGGCGCTGTGGCGGCCGACCCCCCGGGTCGGCAGGGACTACGCCCGGGTCTCCGGCGACCACAACCCGATCCACACGTCCCGGCTCGGCGCGCGACTGTTCGGCTTCCCGCGCCCGATCGCGCACGGGATGTGGAGCAAGGCCCGTTGCCTGGCCGCGCTGGAGAGCCGGCTACCGGACGCGTACACGGTGGAGGTGGCGTTCAAGCTGCCGGTGCCGCTGCCGTCCACGGTGGCGTTCAACGCCCGCCAGGCGGGCACGATGTGGGAGTTCGCGCTGCACCACGCGCGGGCGGGCCGCCCGCACCTGGCGGGCGTCGTGAGCTGAGACACGGAGGGCTTGGCGTTCACTCCTTCGTGCGCTAAGTTGTTCTCACATCGAGTTCTTCTCGAACTGAGAGTGATGCCGAAGTGGGAGTGACGCCGTGAACGAGCAGGACTTCCTGGCCGCGTACGACCCCCGGGACTACCCGGCCGTCGCCGTCACCGTGGACGTGGTCGCGCTGACCATCCGCGAGGGCGCGCTGCACCTGCTGCTCGTCCGCCGGGCCGAGCCGCCGTACGCGGGGCACTGGGCGCTGCCCGGCGGCTTCGTCCGCTCCGACGAGGACCTGGCCGCCGCCGCCCGCCGCGAGCTGGCCGAGGAGACCGGGCTCGGCGGCGAGCGGCTGCGCCGCGTCCACCTGGAGCAGCTCGCCAGCTACGGCGCGCCGGACCGGGACCCCCGGATGCGGATCGTCTCGGTCGCCCACCTGGCGTTCGCCCCCGACCTGCCCGACGCGACCGCCGGCAGCGACGCCGACGAGGCGGCCTGGCTGCCGGTGACCGCGCTGAGCAGCCGCCAGCTCGCCTTCGACCACGGCCGGATCATCGACGACGGGCTGGAGCGGGCCCGCTCCAAGCTGGAGTACACGCCGCTGGCCACCCGCTTCCTCGACCCGGAGTTCACCGTCACCGAGCTGCGCGAGGTCTACGAGACGGTCTGGGGACACCCGCTGCACGCGGGCAACTTCCACCGCAAGGTGCTCTCCGTGCCGGGCTTCGTCGAGAGCACCGGCGCCAGCACCGAGCGCGGCGGGGCGCGCGGCGGCCCCCGCGCCAAGCTCTACCGCGCCGGCGACGCCCGGCTGCTGCACCCGGCGCTGCTGCGCCCCGCCCGCGAGGAGACGGTGCGGTGAGGACCGACGAGGCGATCCGCCTGGTCGCGACGGCCCGCACCGACGCCGACCTGTTCGGCACCGACGCGCCGGCCCGCCGCTACCGCGAGCTGGTCGCGGCGCTGCACCCGGACCGGCTGGGCGCGGCCGACGAGCGGGTACGCGCCGACGCCACCGACGCGTTCGTCCGGGTCACGACCCGCTGGCGCGCCGGCCGCACGATCGTGCTCGGCGGCTACCGCCTCGGCGATCTCCGGTACGCCGGCGACCTGGCCGACCTGTACGACGCGGGCGCCGACCGGCTGCTCAAGCTGCCCCGCGACCCGGCCGACAACGACCTGCTGGCCCGCGAGGCGCATGCGCTGCGCACGATCGAGGAGCGGGGCGACCCGCGGCACCTGCCGTACGTGCCCCGGCTCGTGGACTCGTTCCGGCACCGGGACGCGGCGACCGGCGCGGAGCGGCGGATCAACGTGCTGGCCAGCGTCCCCGGCCTGCGCAGCCTCGACGAGGTGCGCCGGGCGTACCCGGCCGGGTTGGACGCCCGCGACGCGGCCTGGATGTGGCGGCGGCTGCTGGTGGCGCTCGGCCTGGCCCACCGGGCCGGCGTGGTGCACGGCGCGGTGCTGCCCCGGCACGTCCTGATCGAGCCGGACGCGCACGGCGTGGTGCTCGTCGACTGGTGCCTCTCGGCGGTAGACGGCGGCACCGTGCCAGCGCTGGTGCCCGGCCACGAGGACTGGTACCCGCCGGAAGTCGCCGCGCGGCGGCCCTGCGGCCCCGGCACCGACCTCGCCATGGCCGCCCGCTGCATGACGTGGCTGATGGCCGACCGGGCCCCGCGCGAGCTGCGCGCCTTCGCCGACGGCTGCGCGCAGCCGACCCTCGCGGCCCGGCCCGACGACGCCTGGCGGCTGCTCGGCGAACTCGACGAGGTGCTGGAGCGGCTGTACGGGCCGCGCACCTTCCGACCCTTCACCCTCAACCCCTAAAGGAGGCTGCCATGGGCAGCGGAATCTGGTCCACCGACGTGTACGACGCCGCCGACCGCTACCGCCGGGCCACCGGCGCCAGCGCCTTCTCCTACAGCGACAGCGGCGCCCGCAAGGTGCACCCCGCGCTCGACCCGCGCGGCGCCGTACGCGAGAGCCGCGACTCGGACGAGCACCCGCAGTCGCTGGCGATCGCCGTGCTCTTCGACGTGACCGGCTCGATGGGCAACGTGCCGCGCGTGCTCCAGACCAAGCTGCCGCAGCTGCTCGGGCTGCTGCTGCGGCAGGGCTACGCCCGCGACCCGCAGATCATGTTCGGGGCGATCGGCGACGCCACCTGCGACCGGGTGCCGTTGCAGGTCGGGCAGTTCGAGTCGGACAACCGCATGGACGACGACCTCGGCCGGATCGTGCTGGAGGGCGGCGGTGGCGGCCAGATGACGGAGTCGTACGAGCTGGCGCTGTACTACATGGCCCGGCACACCGTGACGGACTGCTGGGAGAAGCGGGGCCGGCGCGGCTACCTGTTCGTCATCGGCGACGAGCTGGCCTACCCCCGGGCGAAGGCCCGCGAGGTGGCCCGCCTGATCGGCGACGATCTGCGCGAGGACGTGCCGCTGCGGCAGGTCGTGGACGAGGTGACCCGGCGCTGGGACACGTACTACCTGCTCCCGGCCGGCAGCGCGTACGCGGGCAGCCGGAAGGTGCTGGACTTCTGGCGGGGCCTGCTCGGGCAGAACGCCGTCGAGCTCGACGACCTGGACGCGGTCTGCGAGACCATCGCGCTCACCATCGGCCTCGGCGAGCAGGCCATCGACCTGGACGAGGGGCTGCGGGACCTGCGCCGGGCCGGGTCGGCGGCCACGGGCACGGTGTCGAAGGCGCTGGCCCGGCTGGGCGGCGGCCGGCGCACCGACGTCTCGCCGCTGCCCGCGCCGGGGACCAGGCGGGGAGGGGTCACGCGGCTGTGAACCACACCATCGTGGTCGACCTCGGCTACGGCGACGCCGGCAAGGGCACCGTCGTGGACTGGCTCTGCGCGACCCGGCCGGTCCACACGGTGGTCCGCTTCAACGGGGGCGCGCAGGCGGCACACAACGTCGTCCTGCCCGACGGGCGGCACCACACGTTCGCGCAGTTCGGGGCGGGGACGTTCCGCCCCGGGGTGCGTACCCACCTGTCGCGGCACGTGGTGGTGGACCCGCTGGCGTTGGCCGCCGAGGCCGACCACCTCGCCGCGGTGGGGGTGCCGGACGCGCTCGACCGGCTCACGGTCGACGGGGAGGCGCTGCTGGCGACGCCGTACCACCGGGCCGCCAACCGGGCCCGGGAGATCGCCCGGGGGGCCGACCGGCACGGCTCCTGCGGGCTGGGGGTGGGCGAGGCGGTCGCGTACGGCCTCGCCCACCCCGACGAGGCGCCCCGGGTGGCCGACTGCCGCACCCCGGCGCTGCTGCGCCGCCGGCTGGCCGCGCTGCGGGACCGGCTCACCGCCGAACTCGGCCCGCTGGACGCGCCCCCGGTCGAGGACTGCCTGCCCGCGTTCACCGGGTTCGCCGGGCGGGTGGCGATCGTCGACCGGGCGTACCTGGCCGGGGTGCTGCGCGCCGGGACCTGCGTGTTCGAGGGCGCGCAGGGGGTGCTCCTCGACGAGTGGCACGGCTTCCACCCGTACACGACGTGGAGCACGACGACCTTCGCCAACGCCGACGGCCTGCTCGCCGAGGCGGGCCTGGCGGGCGAGGCGCGGCGGCTGGGCGTACTGCGGGTCGTGACCACCCGGCACGGCCCGGGCCCGCTGGTCACCGAGGACCCGACGCTGCCGCTGGCCGACCCGCGCAACCCGACCAACCCCTGGCAGGGCCGGTTCCGGTTCGGCCACTTCGACGCGGTCTCCCACCGGTACGCCCTCGACGTGGCCGGCGGGGTCGACGGCCTGGCGCTGACCCACCTGGACCTGGCCGGCCCGGCGCGATCCGCGGGCGGCCGGGCCCATCGGCATCCGCGACTGCGGCTGTGCCGCCGCTACGACACCATCGACCGGCTGGAGCCTGGCCCGCCGGGTGACCTGGACCGGCAGGCCGCGCTCACCGCCCGCCTGCTGCGCGCCCGCCCCGTCTACGACGACGACGCGCCGGCCGACTGGCCCGCCGCCGTGGAGGAGGCGCTGGGGGCTCGGGTGGAGCTTCTTTCCCACTCGCCCACCGCCGAGGGCAAGGCGGTAAGGAAGGGCACCTTGTTAACGCCTTTTGTATAGGAAATAGGAAGGGCCCCTTCCTAACACGCTGCCCGTCGAGCATGGGGACATGCAGCCGGTGCTCGACGTGCTCCACGGCACGATCACCTCGCCGTGGGTCTATCTGGTGATCTTCGTGGTAACCGCGGTGGACGCCGTCTTCCCGGCGGTGCCCGGCGAGACCGTGGTGATCACCGCCGGGGTGTTCGCGGCGGGCGGGCACCCGGCACTGGCCCTGGTGATCGTCGTGGCGGTGCTCGGCGCGCTGGCGGGCGACCACTGCTCGTACGGCATCGGCCGGCGCGGGGGCGCGCAGCGGCTCGCGCGGCTGCCCGCGGCCAGCCGCCGCCGGGCCGGTTCGGAGTGGGCCCGCCGAGCGGTGGGCCGGCACGGCGGGCTCATCCTGACCACCGCGCGGTATGTCCCCGGCGGGCGGACGGCCGTCACCCTCACCATGGGGGCGGTCCGCTACCCGTTGCTCCGCTTCCTGCTCTACGACGTCGTGGCGGCGAGCAGTTGGGCCACCTATTGCGCACTGCTCGGCTACTACGGCGGCCTGGCCTTCGAGCGGGACCCGGTCAAGGGACTCCTGGCCGGCATCGGCCTCGCGCTGCTGGTCACCCTGCTCGTGGAGGCGGTACGTCGGCTGCGCCGCCGCGCCCACCGGCGTGCCGCCGCCGGGCGCTGACGAGGGCGCTGGCCTCATGCGGCGGGTGTTGACAAGGGACCCCTGCTCTACCGAATGCGTCAACAAGGGGCCCTTCCTTACCCCTGGGGCGGGCGCCAGGTGACGCCGCGGAGAAGCTGGTCCGCGCCCAGCCAGGCGACGTTCATCATCCGGGTGGCGGTCTTCTCCGCGTCGGCGTCCGGGTGGTCGGCGAGCCAGTCGGCCAGCGACTCGCTCGCGCCGACCAGGGCGTACGCGACGACCTCCAGGTCGGTCTCGCCGACCTCGCGCCCCCTGGCGCGCAGCGCGTGGTCGAGCATCCCCGCCACCACCTCGACGAGGCGGGCCCGCATGGCGGCCAGTTCGGCGGCGAACGGTTGCGAGCCCCGGGCCTGCCGGTAGAGCACGGCCCAGCCGTCCCGGTGCGCGCCGACGAAGCCGAAGAACGCGCGGAGCCCGCGCCAGAGCCGCTCGTCGGCGGCCAGGTCGGGGGCGGCCGCCCCGGCGATGGCCTCCGTCATCCGGGTGCCCTCCCGGTGCAGGCAGGCGATGAACAGTTCCTCCTTGGTGCCCAGGTACGCGTACACCATGGGCTTCGAGATGCCGGCAACCTCGGCGATCTCGTCCATGCTGGCCGCGTGGAAGCCACGTCGGGAGAAGACCCGGACGGCCGCGTCGAGCATTTGCTGCTCGCGTACGGCCCGGGGAAGGCGCTTGAAGGTGGGTGTGCCGGACACCTTGCGAGCATACCTACTCGTACGTAAGGTTACGCGAGAGTAACCACAGTCGTCGCCCGGAAGGTACATCCCCATGACTGACTTCGACCCGGCCAACTTCGCCAACGTGGGCCCGAAGGAGTTCGCGCAGCTGGTCAAGTCCACCCCCGACGACAAGATCGCCGAGGTGATGTCCGGCGACCTCCGCGGCAAGATCCTGGACGAGGTCTTCGGCCGGATGCCGTCGCTGTTCCGCGCCGACCGGGCCGGCTCCACCAACGCCGTGATCCACTGGAACATCACCGGCCGCCCCGACGGCGGCACCGACACGTACGAGGTCGCCATCGCCGACGGCGCGTGCACGGTCAACCAGACCCCCCAGCACGACCCGAAGCTGAGCCTCACCATGGGCCCGGTCGAGTTCCTGAAGGTCGTCTCCGGCGGCGGCAACCCCGTCATGATGTTCATGACCGGCAAGCTGAAGGCCAAGGGCGACCTGGGCCTCGCCGCGAACATCGCCAACCTGTTCGACATCCCCAAGGCCTGACATGGCCGAGTTCTCGCTCGACCTGAACGAGGAACAGCGGGACCTACGGGACTGGGTGCACGGCTTCGCCGCCGAGGTCGTGCGCCAGGCCGCCGCCGAGTGGGACGCGCGGGCAGGCCGCGTTCGTCGTACCCCCGGGGACCCCGGGGTTGAGCGCGACCCGGAAGCTGCGCAAGCTGGGCCTGCGGGCCTCGCACACGGCGGACGTCTTCCTCGACGGCGTGCGGGTGCCGGGGCGCTGCCTGCTCGGCGAGCGGGAGGCCCTGCTGGAACGGCTCGACCGGGCCCGCTCCGACCCCGCCCGACACCTGCCAACCCGGCGGCGGCCCGGCCGGCGATGCACGATGGAGGAGGCGCCCGGCGAAAGAGTCCCCGGATGGGGGCCCTCCGTTCAGCAGCGAAGGAGGCCCGCGGATGGAACTACCCTTCACCGTCGCCACGCTGACCCGGCGCGGGCTGCTCGCCCCGGGCGGCCCGATCCGGGTCGTCTCCCAGCTCAACGCGCTGCGCAGGTGGGGCTGGAGCCTCGCGGGCGAACTGCGCCAGGCCGTGGCCCGGGACCCGGGCCGCGCCGCCCTCGTCGACGAGAGCGGCGCCGCGCTGACGTACCGGGAGCTGCTCGACCGGGCGGAACGGCTGGCGCGGTCCCTGCGCGGCGGCCTCGGCGTCCAGGCCGGGGACCGGGTCGGCCTGCTCTGCCGCAACCACCACGGCCTGGTCGAGGCCATGGTGGCCAGCACCCTGCTCGGCGCGGACGCCGTGCTGGTCAACACCGGGCTCTCCGCCGCGCAGCTCGCCACCGTCGCCGACGAGCAGTCGCTGCGGGTGCTGGTGCACGACGACGAGTTCGCCGAACGCGTCCCCGGGCTCCCCGCCGAGGTGCAGCGGGTCGACGAGGCCCGGCTGGAGGAACTGGTCGCCGGGGCGCCGCCGGGCGGCCTCCAGCCGCCGCCGCGCGACGGCAGGACGATCGTCCTGACGTCCGGCACCACCGGCGCGCCCAAGGGGGCACGCCGCCCCACGCCAAGCGGCTTCGGCCCGCTGGTGTCCATCGTCGACCGCATCCCGCTGCACGTCCGGGACACCGTGCTGATCGCCGCGCCGCTGTTCCACACCTGGGGGTACGCCGCCCTCCAGGTCTGCCTCGCCCTGCGGGCGACCATCGTGCTGCACCGCCGCTTCGACCCCGCCGCGACGCTGGACGCGCTGCTGGCGCGGCGCTGCGACGCGATGTTCGCCGTACCGGTGATGCTGCAACGGCTGCTGGAGATGCCGGTGCCGGACCCGCGGCCGCCGCTGAAGGTGGTCGCGGTGAGCGGGTCGGCGCTGCCCGGCGGGCTCGCCACGAGATTCATGGACGCGTACGGCGACGTCCTGTTCAACCTGTACGGCTCGACCGAGGTCTCCTGGGCGTCGATCGCGACCCCGGACGACCTGCGCGCCGCCCCCACCGCCGCCGGCCGGCCGCCGCACGGCACCCGGCTGCGCGTCCTCGACGACGAGGGCCGGCCGGTGACCCCCGGCCGGGTCGGCCGGATCTTCGTCGGCAACGAGATGCTGTTCGAGGGCTACACCTCGGGCGCCGGGCGCGAGTCGCACAACGGGCTGCTGGACACCGGGGACCTCGGCCGGCTCAACCCCGACGGGCTGCTCTTCGTCGACGGCCGGGCCGACGACATGATCGTCTCCGGTGGGGAGAACGTCTTCCCGTCCGAGGTGGAGGACCTGATCTCCCGGCTGCCCCAGGTCCGGGAGGCCGCCGTGATCGGCGTACCGGACGCGGAGTACGGCCAGCGGCTCGCCGCGTTCCTCGCCCTGCACCCCGGCGAGACCCTCGACCCGGAGGCGGTCCGCGAGTACGTCCGCCACTACCTGGCCCGCTTCTCGGTGCCCCGGGACGTGGTCTTCGTCAGGTACCTCCCCCGCAACGCCACGGGCAAGGTGCTGGCGCGCGAGCTGCGCCGCTACTACGGCTGACGGGGTTCACCCCGACGCCGCCCGGTCAGCTCGCCGGTACCGTGATCCGGCCGTCGACGGCCGCGGCCGCGATGTCGGTGCGATGGTGGGAGCCGGCCAGGTCGATGCCGTCCACCAGCGCGTACGCGGCGTCGCGCGCGGCGGCCAGGGTGGGGCCGGTGGCCGTACCGCAGAGGACCCGGCCGCCGGCGGAGAGCAACGCGCCGTCGGCGGCCCGGCGGACGGTGCCGGCGTGGATGACGCCCGGACGGTCGGCGCCGGTGATCACGTCGCCGGTGCGCGGGGCGGCGGGGTAGTTCTCGGCGGCGACCACCACGGTCACCGCCGCGCCCTCGCGCCAGCGCAGCGGCGGGTGCGCGGCCAGGGTGCCCGTCGCCGCGGCGTGCAGCAGGCCGGCGAGCGGGGTCTCCAACAGCGCGAGGACGACCTGGGTCTCCGGGTCGCCGAAGCGCGCGTTGAACTCGATCACCCGGGGGCCCGCAGCCGTGATCGCCAGCCCGACGTAGAGCAGCCCGGCGAACGGGGTGCCCCGGCGGCGCATCTCGGCCAGGGTCGGGTGGACGACGTCCCGCATCACCTCGTCGACCAGGCCGGGCGGCGCCCAGGGCAGCGGAGCGTACGCCCCCATGCCGCCGGTGTTCGGGCCGGAGTCGCCGTCGCCGACCCGCTTGAAGTCCTGCGCCGGCAGCAGCGGCACCGCCGCCTCGCCGTCGGTGACCACGAAGAGGGAGACCTCCGGACCGGCCAGGTACTCCTCGATCACCACCCGGCCGCACTCCTGAGCGTGCTGTTCAGCGACCGCCCGGTCGCTGGTCACCACGACGCCCTTACCGGCGGCGAGCCCGTCGTTCTTCACCACGTACGGCGCCCCGAACTCGTCCAGCGCCTTCGCGACGCTTCCCGGATCGGTGCAGGTGTACGCGCGGGCGGTCGGCACGCCGGCGGCGGTCATCACGTCCTTGGCGAACGCCTTCGAGCCCTCCAGCCGGGCCGCCTCGGCGGACGGGCCGAACACGGGGATCCCCTTGGCCCGTACGGCGTCGGCCACCCCGGCGACCAGCGGCGCCTCCGGGCCGATCACGACCAGGTCGGCGGCGGCCTCGACGGCCAACGCGGCGACGGCGGCCGGATCGGCGGGGTCGGTCTGCCGCAGCTCGGCCACGCCGGCGATGCCGGGATTCCCCGGCGCGGCGATCAGCGCCTCAACGGCCGGATCGGCCACCAGCCCGAGGGCGAGCGCATGCTCACGCCCCCCACCACCCAGAAGAAGTACCCGCACGCTGTCAAATCCTACCCACCCCACCCGCGCCACCTCCGTCGCGCTCGTGATCAAGAGATTTACGTCAAAGTTGATCGCCCGTATGACGCAAACGTCTTGATCAGAAGATTGCCCGCCGCCGCAGCCGCCGCGTGGGGAGGCGTCAGTGGTGGGCGGACATCGCGCGGCGGACGGTGCGCGGAATGTAGTCCGGATGAAGGGTGTCGGCCCAGGTGAAGCGTAGGATCCGCCACCCCGCGTTGACCAGACGGTTCTGGCGACGACGGTCCGCGAAGAGGGCGTCCAGCGCGGCATGCGGGCCGTTGCCGTCGGCCTCGGCGATCAGCCACGCCGCGCGCCAGCCCAGGTCGCCGATGCCGAGCAGGCGACCTTCCTCGTCGCGGACCTCTAGTTGCAGCACGTCCGGTGGGACGCCGCCGTCGACGCACCGCAGGCGCGCCCGTGTCTCGAGCGGCGACTGCGCCCGACCGTCCGCGTCCGCGAGGTACGCCCGCGCGGCCACCGCGCCCCGCCGACCCCGCATCAGTGCGGGGACCGCCGCCAGGTCCTCGTCGGTCAGGAGCCGACGGTTCAATGCCGAGTCGAGCACCGCCACCGCCGGATACCGGCTCTGGCGGAGTATCACATCGGTCACCGTACGCAGCGGTGACGTGACCGGGATACCGGACACTTGGACGATGTCGCCAGGTGCCGTCGTCAACTGATGGACGACGAGCAAGGGGTCGCTGAGTCGCTGGGGCCGGGGGCGGGCCACCGGCACGGAGGCATGAATCGCCGAACTTCGGGGCAGCCCGGCAATGCGGTGCAGCTCGAGGGCCGTGTCCAGGACGGCGAAGGCGCCTGGCCCGAGACAGGCGACGGCGGCTCGGATGCGGGCACGGCGCATGCCGGCAGGGGTAAGCCCCGGTCCCGCACCGGCGACGCTCTCGGCCGGGACGAAACATCCACGTGCGATACGCGTCCATCGACCGGAGCGACACAGGTGGCGAACCTGGTCCTGGTCAGCCCGGCAGCCAACGCCTGGGCGGCGGTGACCATTCCGTCCTGCTCGGCGGCGACCCGCCGGACGAGTTCGAGAGGCGTCACCTGACCCAAGCTGCCCCAGCAACCCGCCCCAGCTCGACCCCTGTGGATAACCCTGTGGAAAACTCGGATACCGCTTCTGCCCGGAACCACCCTTCCTCGGTGATCAAGAGCTTTATGTCGTCACGAGCCGGTCTCGTGACTCATTTCTCTTGATCACCGAGGAGGGTTAGGGAGCCGGCGATCGGGCGGGGCTCGGGGTCACGGGAGGAGGGGGTGGCGGGTTACGTTCTCCTCGCGGCCCGGCCCGACGCCGACCACGCTGACCCGGGTGCCGCACAGCTCCTCGATGCGGGCGATGTAACGGCGGGCGTTCTCCGGGAGCTCGGCCTCGGTCCTGGCCGTCGTGATGTCCTCCCACCAGCCGTCCAGCTCCTCGTAGATCGGCTTGGCGTGGTGGAAGTCGGTCTGCGTCATCGGCATGTCGTCGAACCGCTCGCCGTTGATCTCGTACCCGACGCAGATCGGCACCTTCGGCATGCCGGTCAGCACGTCCAGCTTCGTGACGACCAGGTCGGTGACGCCGTTGAGGCGGCAGGCGTACCGGGCGACGACCGCGTCGAACCAGCCGCACCGGCGCTCCCGGCCCGTGGTGGTGCCGTACTCGTGGCCGACCTTGCGCAGGTGCTGGCCGTTGTCGTCGAACAGCTCCGTCGGGAACGGGCCCGAGCCGACCCGCGTCGTGTACGCCTTACTCACCGCGATGACCCTGCTGATCGCCGTCGGCGGGATGCCCGCGCCCACGCACGCCCCGCCGGCCGTCGGGTTCGACGAGGTGACGAAGGGGTACGTGCCGTGGTCCATGTCGAGCATGGTGGCCTGGGCACCCTCCAGCAGCACCGTCTCGCCGCGGTCCAGGGCGTCCCAGAGCATCACCCGGGTCTCCGCGATGTACGGCCGCAGCCGCTCGGCGTACTCCAGGTACTCCTCGACGGTCGCGTCGACGTCGATCGCCTTGCGGTTGTAGACCTTGAACAGGATCTGGTTCTTCTCGCGCAGCGCGAGTTCCAGCTTCTTGCGCAGGATGCCCGGGTCGAGCAGGTCCTGCAGCCGGATGCCCATCCGGGCGACCTTGTCCCCGTACGCCGGCCCGATGCCGCGGCCGGTGGTGCCGATCCGGGACGAGCCGAGGTAGCGCTCGACGACCCGGTCCAGCGCCCGGTGGTGCGGCATGATCAGGTGCGCGTCGCCGGAGATCCGCAGCCGGGACACGTCGACCCCGCGCTCGGCGAGCCCGTCGATCTCGGTCAGCAGCACCTTCGGGTCGACCACCACGCCGTTGCCGATGACGATCATCGCGTTCGGCGAGAGCGCGCCCGACGGCATCAGGTGCAGGGCGTACTTCTGCCCGTCCGGCGTAATGACGGTGTGCCCGGCGTTGTTGCCGCCGGAGTAGCGCACGACGTAGTCGACCCGCTCGCCGAGCAGGTCGGTAACCTTGCCCTTGCCCTCGTCGCCCCACTGGGCGCCGAGGAGCACGATCGCTGGCATCTCCACCGCCTTCAGAAGGCTCGGGTGCCAGGTGGCGACCGGTCAGCGAGCCCGGGGTGTCAGGCTAACAAGTAGTGACGGCGTGGCCGGCAGGGGTCGCGGCGGGAGGTCGGGAGGCTTCGTGTACGACGTGGTGCTGCTCACTCTCGGCTCGGAGCGGGACGCTCCCGGCGGAGGGTGCGGCAGCGGCGGAGCCTGCTGCGGCGTCGCGACCGAGAGCCCGGAGAAGACCGACTCCGAAAAGACCAACTCCGGGAAGGCCGACGACGCCGGGAAGGCCGACGAGCGCTGCGAGACTCCCCGGGTGCCGGTGCTGGCCTGCGCCGACGCGCTCACCGCCCGGGGCGCCCGCGTCGAGACGGTCACCGCCCGCTCCGACGCCGAGATCGACGAGGTGCTGGCCCGGCTCGACGGCCCGCCCCGCCCCGACGGCCTCACCTGGCCCGACCCGGACTCCAAGACCCGGCTGGTCGTCGCCACGGCGAGCGACGCCCAGTTGCGCGCCGTCCTGCGCCGACTCGTCCGCCGGTACGCTCCGCCGCCCAGCCGCCGCCCCGACGACCTGCCCGGCGACCGTACGGTGCCGGACCTGCCGCCGGTCGGCGTACTCCCGCTCGATCCCGCCCGGGGCGGCGAGCAGCGGGACCTGGCCGCTCAGCTCGGGCTGCCGCGCGACCCGGCGGCGGTGGCCGCCGCGGTGCTCGACGGCAACCCGCGTCGGCTCGACCTGCTGCGCAACGACGGTGGCTCGGTGACACTGGACGGCGCGCTGCTCGGCGCGGCCGACGAGGCCGGTCGTCCGCTGCCCTGGCGGGGCCGGGTGGAGGTCGACGACGCGGTGCTCTCGGACGGCGACGATCCGCTGCTGGCGTGCGCGGTCGGCAACGCGGGCGGGTACGCCCAGCTCGACGGGCTGCCGCTGCTCACCACCGCCGACCCGACGGACGGCGTGGTGGAGGTGGCGGTGGCCGTGCCCGTGGTGACCCGCTCGCTGCTCGGCAGGAAGCGGGTGCGTTTCGAGGTGCGCCGGGCCCGGGGCCGGGCGGTGGCCGTCATCCCGCGCGACGAGCGGGTGCCGTACCTCGACGACGGGGCCGCGGGGGAACTGAGCCGCAAGCGGTCCTGGTGGATCGAGCCGGGCGCCTGGGCGGTCTGGACGGCCTGATCCCGCAGGCCGGACCGCCGGCGCGGGTCGGCGGCGATCACCCGCCCCGGCGTCGATGGCCGGGCGGCTCCGCCGCGGGGGCCTATCCTCGGCAGGAGGAATGGGAAGGAACCGTCGTGGACGAGAACGTCGACCGGGTCCACGTACCCGGCCAGCAGCCGGCGCCGGAGCGGGACATCGAACCGCTGTGGCGACCGGACCCGAGCGATCCCGGGCCGGCCGCACCCGCCCCGCCGCAGGCCGAGGCCGGCTGGCCGGCGGCCCCTCGCCCGCCGGCCACCGTCGCGCCGCACGCCGCCGGCGACGGGTACGCCGATCCGCAGCACGGGTACGCGGACGCGACGGACGCGCGGGACGCGTACCCGAGCCTCGCGGCGCAGATGTATCCGTCGCTCGACCCGCACAGCGGGTACGCGCCACGCCGGCCCGGCGTCGGGACGCAGGCCGCCCAGCCCGCGCCCGCGCCCGTGGACCTGAACCTTCCCTTCACGATGGACGGGCGGGTCGCCGCCGAGGCGTCGACGGGCGGCACCGCCGAACCCCAGGCCGTGGGCGGCACCGCCGAACCCGAGGCCGCGGGCGGCACCGCCGGATCCCGAACCGCGAACGGCACCGCCGAGGGCGGACCGGCGAGCGGGACGGCCGAGGGCCGATCGGCGGCGGCCGACGCCCGCTGGACGACGGCGGGCCCGACGTTCGACGTTGGTCAGCCGGTGGCGGACCCTGCCGAGGCAGCCACCTCCGACGGGGCGGCGGCGAACGGGCAGGGTGAGGCGGCCGCGCCCGATTGGGTGGCGAGCGGGCCCGTCGAGGCGGCCGCGCCCGACGGGGCGGCGGCGGATGGGCAGGTCGAGTCGGTCGAGCCGGCGCCGGACGCGCCGGCCGAGACGCATCCGGCGGCGGATACGGGCAGGACGAACGGCGGCGTACGTGGACCCGGCGAGTCGCCGTGGGCGCTGCCGCCGCAGCGGCCCGCGAACGGCGGCGCGGAGGCGCCGCGGCCCTCCGCGAGCGGCGGCCCCGAGACGGTGCACCCACCGGTGAGCGGCGGCCCCGAGACGGTGCGACCGCCCACGATCGACGGCCCCGAGGCCGTACGGGCGGGGCAGCCAGCGCACCAGCCGTTCCCGCCGACCGAGGCACCCGCCCCACCGACCGAGATCGCCGGGCAGCCGGTAGAGGGGGCCGGGCAGCAGGTGGAGGGGGCTGGGCAGCCGGCTCCGGCGCATCCGCCCGGACCGTACCCGCCGGTGTTGAACCCGCCCGGTCCGCTGACGCCGACCGCGTACCCGCCCGTCGCGGGAGCGCCGGCCGACCCGTACGCGCCCGGGTACGTGGGCGCCGCCCCGCCGGTGGGGTGGGGCCCCGGGCCGGCCCAGCCCGGCGAGACGGGGGTGGCGCAGCCCGGGACGCCCGGCTGGCACCCGCCGGCCTGGCCGCAGCAGGGCCAGCCGCCCGCGCCGCAGCCGCCGTACCAGGAGGCGGACGGGGTGACCCGGGTGCCGCCGGGCTACCCGGACCAGGCCTGGGCGCCGGGCACGCACGTCCCGCCGACCGCCGAGGACTTCGCCCGGCGCCGCCAGGCGCGGCCGGCCGAGCCGCTGGCCACGATGGGCGTACGGGCGGTGGTGAACCGGATGGGCCTGGTCCGACTCGCACCCGGCCGGCACGAGCAGGAGCTGCGCCGCGACATCGAGATGGTGCGGCGCAACTTCGGCGGCCTGCGCCAGGTGACCGTGGTGAATCCCAAGGGCGGCGCCGGCAAGACGGTCGCCATCCTGCTGCTGGCCATGACGTTCGGCCAGAAGCGCGGCGGCTACGTGCTCGCCTGGGACAACAACGAGACCCAGGGCACGCTCGGGATGCGCGCCCAGCAGGACTTCCACTCCCGCACCGTGCGGGACCTGCTGCGCGACCTGGGTCAGTTCCAGGGCGCGCACGGGCGCGTCGGCGACCTGTCGCAGTACGTGCGCTCGCAGGGCGAGGGGATGTTCGACGTGCTCGCCTCGGACGAGTCGGCGACCGGCGGGGAGATGCTCACCGCCTCGGCGTTCGCCGAGATCCGGGAGGTGGTCAGCCGGTTCTACAAGTTGATCTTCGTGGACACGGGGAACAACGTCCGGGCGCAGAACTGGCAGGCCGCGATGGACGCCACCGACCAGTTGGTGGTCACCATGTCGGCTCGGAACGACTCGGCGGAGACCGCCGCCCGGATGCTCGACCATCTGGAGCAGAGCGGGCGGCAGCGGCTGGTCCGGCAGGCGGTGACGGTGGTGTCCATGCCGCCGTCGCGCAAGGAGATCGACCTGCCGGCCATCCAGGACCACTTCGCCGCCCGAACCCGGGCGGTGCTGCTGGCACCATACGAGAGGTTGATCGACACGGGCGAGCCGCTCCGGTACGGGCAGCTCTCCTCGGCCACCCGGGACGCCTGGCTGAAGATCGCCGCAGCGGTGGCCGAGGGCCTCTGAGCGGCACCACGGCCGGCCCGACGAGCCGTCGGACCGGCCGTGGTCGGTCGGCGGGGACGGGTCAGTTGCTGGCCAGCGCGTCCGCGGCCGCCGGGTCGCAGTCGCGCAGGAACTGGGCGCAGCGGGCGGCCTCGTCCGCCTCGCCGATCTCGCCCGCGGCGCGGGAGAGCACGTAGAGGCAGCGGAGGAAGCCCCGGTTGGGCGCGTGGGACCAGGGCACGGGGCCGTGCCCCTTCCAGCCGCTGCGGCGCAGCTGGTCGAGGCCGCGGTGGTAGCCGGTCCGGGCGTACGCGTACGCCGGGATGACCTGGCCGGCGGCCAGGGCCCGGCTCGCGAGCGCACCCCAGGCCGCGCTGTAGCTGGGGAAGCTGGCCGCGACCGGGGCGTACGCCTCGTCGGTGCCGGCCTCGGCGGCGTCGGCGAGCGCGGCGTCGGCGTCGGCGTCGGCCGGTAGGAGGGTGGCCGGCGGCTCAGGCAACAGGTTCTGCATCGTCCCATTCAACCCGCTTCGCGGTGCGGCGCGCGAGGGGGTCCGCGGACCCGCCTGGCTGAACGGCTGAGGCGTTGGTCACGCCTGTGGTGCCCGCCACCCCACCTGCGGCCCATGCCGCCCGGCAGTATTTTCCACTACAACTATTGGTCCGGAGCCTCCCCAGGACCCGGTTACGCGGGAGCCCGGCGGCCGGCCGCCGGGCTTCCGTCGGTCCGGCACCGGCACGGGATGCCCGGGACCGGTTTGGCGGGTTGCCCGGGGCGGGCAGGATGGCCTGGTGCCGACCCCACCTCCCGCAGACGTCATCGAACCGACCGACACCAGCTCCCTCGAGGTCGAGACCCGCAGCGCGTTCGACCAGCGGTTGACCACCGGCACCCTGGCCGGGTTGACCGTCCAGGGCCTGCGCCTCGACCTCGACCCGGTTCCCGACCTGACCCGGACGGAGGTGACCGGCACCCTCTTCGTCGGCTGCCGCTTCGCCTCCCGAGAGGTGGGCGCGGACCTGGTCCGGCGCGGCGCGAACGTGGTGCCGCCGTTCTCCGGGCTGCCGTACCCGACCCAGCCGTCGCACCTCTACACGCCGGACGACCTGGCCGCGGGCTTCGCCGAGGGCGGCTTCGCCGCCATGTACGACACCCGGGTGTACGAGCACTTCCGGGCGCACGGCGGGGCGCTGCCCGACGTCCGGGAGGCGCTCGGCCAGCGGCTGCACGACCACGGCGTGGACAACGCGCTCGTCGACGCCACCCGCGCCTGGCTGGCCGCGCGCGGGCCGCAGTCGGTGGTGGGCGTGATGGGCGGGCACGCGGTGCCGCGCGGCAGCGTGCCGTACCGGATGGCGGCGGTCCTGGGCTGGGAGCTGGCCCGGGCCGACCGGCTGGTGGTGACCGGCGGCGGGCCGGGCGTGATGGAGGCGGCCAACCTCGGGGCGTACCTGTCGACGCGACCGGCGGAGGAGCTGACGGCGGCGATCGATCTGCTGGCGACCGCGCCGGACTTCACCGACCACGAGCGCTACACCGCCGCCGCGCTGGAGGTCCGCGCCCGGTGGGCGGCGCCGTCGGGCGTGCCCCGGCAGCGCGGGGACCTGGGCTGGGCGCGGGCCGGCGGGCTCGCGATCCCCACCTGGCTGTACGGCCACGAGCCCGCGAACCTGTTCGCCGGGCGGATCGCCAAGTACTTCTCGAACGCGATCCGGGAGGACACGATCCTGCGGCTGGCCCGGGGCGGGATCGTCTTCGCGCCCGGGCGGGCGGGCACCGTGCAGGAGGTGTTCCAGGCGGCCACGAAGACGTACTACGGCACGGACGGGGCGAGCGGCGCGTACGTCTTCCTGGACCGGGCGTACTGGACCCGGGAGCTGCCGGTCGAGTCGCTGCTGCGTCCGCTGCTGGCGGCCTCGCCGTTCGGTGACCTGTCCGGCACGGTGCACCTCACCGACGACGTACGCGAGGCGATCCGGCTGCTGACGGCCGGCTGAACGAGCCCTTCTCCACCGCGGGCGTCAACGGGGACTCCGCACAGAACGGCGGCCGGCACCCGCTCTCGGTGCCGGCCGCCGTTGTCGTACGTCCCTACTTCATCTTGGTGCCCGCGGAGCGCAGCGCCTCGCAGGCCTCCACGACGCGGGCGGCCATGCCGGCCTCGGCGGCCTTGCCCCAGACGCGCGGGTCGTACATCTTCTTGTTGCCGACCTCGCCGTCGACCTTGAGCACACCGTCGTAGTTGCGGAACATGTGGTCCGCCACCGGACGGGTGAAGCAGTACTGGGTGTCGGTGTCGATGTTCATCTTCACGACGCCGTAGTCCAGCGCCTCGCGGATCTCGGAGAGCAGCGAGCCGGAGCCGCCGTGGAAGACCAGGCTGAGCGGCTTCTCCTTGCCGTACTTGGCGCCGACCGCGACCTGGATGTCGTGGAGCACCTGGGGGCGGAGCTTGACGTTGCCCGGCTTGTACACGCCGTGCACGTTGCCGAAGGTCAGCGCCGCCATGTAGCGGCCCTTCTCGCCCAGGCCGAGCGCGTCGACCATGGCCAGGCCGTCCTCGACGGTGGTGTAGAGCTTCTCGTTGATGGCGTTCTCGACGCCGTCCTCCTCGCCGCCGACGACGCCGACCTCGATCTCAAGGACGATCTTGCCCTTGGCGGCCTCCGCGAGGAGCTGCTCGGCGATCTCCAGGTTCTCCGCCACCGGAACCGCCGAGCCGTCCCACATGTGCGACTGGAACAGCGGCTCCTCGCCGCGCTTGACGCGCTCCTGCGAGATCCCCATCAGCGGGCGGACGAACTTGTCCAGCTTGTCCTTCGGGCAGTGGTCGGTGTGCAGGGCGATGTTGACCGGGTAGTTCTTGGCGACCTCGTGGGCGTACGCGGCGAACGCCACGGAGCCGGTGACCATGTCCTTGACCGACGGGCCGGACAGGTACTCCGCGCCGCCGGTGGAGACCTGGATGATGCCGTCGCTCTCCGCGTCGGCGAAGCCCTTCAGCGCCGCGTTCAGGGTCTGCGAGGAGGTCACGTTGATCGCGGGGTACGCGAACCTGCCGGCCTTGGCCCGGTCCAGCATCTCGGCGTAAGCCTCGGGGGAAGCGATGGGCATGTCGAACGCTCCTTACTTACCGCTCTCGGCCGTACTGGCCGCTGTCTTCCGTGCGTGCGCCGGACCGCGCTGTCCTCCGCCGGCAGTATCCCGCAGCAGGAACCGGCCGACACAACCGACCCTTCGGTACGTACACCGTGGCCGGATCGGGTCGGCGGCTCACCGCTCCCTCCGGGCGTCCGGCACCACCACGCTGATCAGCCAGCTCACCACCGCCATCACGATGGCGCCCCAGAAGGCGGGCCAGAAACCGTCCACCCGGAACGGCAGGTCCAACTGGCGGGCGAGCCAGCCGGTGAGCAGGAACAGCAGCGCGTTGACCACCAGGGCGAACAGGCCCAGGGTCAACAGGTAGAAGGCACAGCCCACCACCCTGATCACCGGCCTGAGCACGGCGTTGACCACGCCGAAGATCAGCGCCACCACCACGAGGGTCAGGGCCGTCTCGCCCCCGCCGCGGCCGGTCAACTGGACGCCGGGCACCACCAACGCGGTGATCCACAGCGCGACCGCGGTGATCGCCAGCCGGATCAGGAAGCCCACGGCACCCATCCTGGCACCGCGGGTCGGGGCCGGAGGGGCGATTCGGGCGACTCGGCTTCCGCCGCCGCCGAGCGTGGACCCCGTCCAGCCCGTACGGTGTTGGGTAGCTTTCCGCCGGATCGACAGGGAGGGACGATGGCTCAGCCCGAAGAGGACTTCGCCCCGAGCGAGCACCTCGCGCCGGAGGAGCGCGACCCGGAGGCGCCCCCGGCCGACGCCGTCGAGCAGGCCATGTCGACCGACCCGGCCGACGGCGAGCCGGAGCCGAGCCGGGGCCTGGAGGTCGGCGACTGGGACGCGATGGAGCAGGCCCGGGTGGTCGCGGGCGACGAGGACGACTACCGCTGACCGAAACGGTGACGTGCTCGGGGTGGGCGGCGACCCACTCGGCGAGCCGGTCCTCGCGCAGCGCGGCGAGCAGCGCCGGGGCGGCGGCCGGATCCGGGGCGAGCTGGGAACTCGGGGCGTCGACCGGGACGGTCGGCAGGCTGAGGCCGACGGCCTCGATGGACCTCAGCTTCGCCGCCAGCGGCAGCAGGTCGAACAACGATCCGCCGGCGAGGCTGACCGTGACGTCCGGGGCCACCTCGGCCAGCAGCCGCGACAGCCGCACCGGGTCGGTCAACGCGCCCCGCTCGTCGACCCGCCGCAGCAGGGCCGCACCCCGTCGAGCGCGTCGGTGAGGTCCCGCAGCACCGGGTAGGTCAGCACCGCGCCCGCGTCGATCCTCCGCGTCGCCAGTCGACGTACTGGTTGGTCAGCATCCGGCGCACGTACCGCTCGGGCGAGTCCGCCCGCACCACCCGGCGCCAGTTCAACTGGACCCGCGCCATCGTCTCCTGCACCAGGTCCTGCGCCTGATGCGGGTCGCCGGTCAGCATGACCGCGTACCGCAGCAGCGCGGTCAGCCGCGAGTCGGCGAACTCCTCGTACATCACTGCACCTCCCGGTGTCCTGCCTGTGATGACGGAACCGGACGGGCAGAACGTTGCGACGGTGGGCCCTTGCGGCAGATGTTGTCAGCCGTTCGGTCGGTTTCAAAAGAATTCACCCGACCGGGGTGACCTGCCGGCTTAATCGTTTCCTAAGCTCCACGGGCTCCACCTGATCTCCACGGGAGGAACCCCCCTGATGCTCAAGCGCTCCACCCGGCGCTGGCTGGCCGGGCTCGGCGTCGCAGGCGCGTTCGTCGCCGCCTCCGCCGCCCCCGCCGCCGCCGACCCGACCCCCGCCGACGTGACCCTCGCCGAGGTGCAAGAGGCCAAGGGCTTCGGCCTGTTCGCCAACAACGTCACCGTCGCACCCGGCGGGCCCGAGAAGTGGGTCACGCTGCGGGCCCTGACCGACCAGCCGCTCACCGAGTACACCGTCACCGTCGACCGCGGCGCGGTCGACGACTTCGCCGAGGTGCAGGTGACGGATGGCCCTGGCCTCTGCAAGGAGGACAAGGCGGTCATCACGTGCGAGGTGCGCAACGCGGAGCCCGAGCAGCCGGTGATTCAGTTTCCGGTGCTGCCGCTCGACGGGTCGAAGCCGGGTCAGGAGGGAGAGCTGGCGTTCACCGTCACCACGCCGGGCGGCGCCAGCGCCTCCTTCCGCTCGACCGTCACCATCGGTGAGGGTGTGGACCTGGTGTCGGACACGGCCCTGGCGCTCACCGGCCGGCCGGGCGAGACGATGAAGGCCCGCCTGGCCGTGGCCAACCGGGGCGAGACGACCGTTGACGGCAGCGTGCTCCTCGTCTGGGGCGCGTACGCCCTGTCCCCGTCCAAGCGGTACGAGAACTGCGAGTACGGCACCGGCGGGCCGAACTTCTACACACCCAACATGTTCGCCTGCACCTTCGACGACCTGCTGAAGCCGGGCGCGGGCGCCCGGGTCGATGCCGGGTTCGGGTTCACCGTCCCCGGCGACGCATGGGCGCCGGACGAGCAGGTCGGCTTCGCCGTCTGGCTCACCCCCGCCGACTGGGCGGAGGCCCGGGCAGACTTCGATTTCAGCGGCGACAAGGGCACGGACGGGATGCTCAAGCTGGAGCCGACCGACATCCCGGGGACGCTGTCCAGCGCCGCGCAGACGGACGTCGACCCGTACAACAACGAGACCATGGTCACTATCAAGGTGAAGGGCAACCAGAAGGCCGACGTGGCGGCCGACGGCGCCACGGTCACGGCCAAGGTGGGCAAGACGATGCCGCTCGAGGTCGGCTTCACCAACAACGGGCCGGCAGCGATCAACACCGGTGGGAACGGCATCTTCACGGCTGCGGTGGTGACCGTGCCCAAGGGCACCACCGTCGTCAAGGCGCCGGAGAACTGCTTCGACATCGAGGCCGAGGAGGGCGGGGACCTCGGCAAGCCCGGAGGCAGCGTGTACGCCTGTTTCGTGGACGGGATCGTCGGCAAGGGCAAGAAGGCGACGTTCCCGTTCTCGCTGCGCATTGACAAGGCCGGCGCGCTGACGGGCGAGGTCGAACTGTTCCACAGCGACGCTTCCGAGGGCCGGGGCGAGGACCTGAACAAGGCCAACGACATCGCGAAGATCCTGGTCAACGACAGCGACGGTGGCGGCGAGGGCGGCGGTGACGGCGGCACCCTGCCGATCACCGGTTCCTCCACCGGCCTGATCGCCGGCATCGGCGCCCTGCTCCTCGTGGCCGGCGTGGGCGGCTACCTGGTGGCCAAGCGCCGCCGCACCCGCTTCGTCGCCTGACAGAGACCCTTACAGAAACCAGGCAACAGCAACAACCCAGGTGCCCCGCCGACCACGAGGCCGGCGGGGCACCGCCATGTCCGACAAGCGCCACAAAAGGCAGCGACACCCGGACGACGCCGGGACCACGACAGGGTTTCCGGGGAGCCCCGCCCGCGCAGGGATCAAGCCTGACCGCCCGGAGCGGGCGGGGCTCCCCGGAAACCCCCACCGAGTGGTACGCCCCGGCCCGGCCGCTGGTCGCGCCGACGCCGACCCGCCCGGACGCGGTGCTGGACCTGGGCGACGTCACGGGCCGCCGGCACGTGGAGCACGCGTACGGGAAGCTGACCGTGCCGGCGGAGAACGCGGCCGCCGCGCTGGAGGTGATGAGCCGGTTCGCGGTCGACCCGCACCGGCTGGTCTGGCTGCCGCCGACCATGGCCCCCTGCTCGACGTCGACGGTCGACGGGTTCCTGGAGCACCCGGCGCAGGCGTTCGCCGACTACCGGGCGGCGGGCGTCGACCGGGTGGTCTGCGAGGAGAAGCACATGGGCTCGCGGGCCGTGGTGCTGGTGGAGCGCGACGAGGCCGGTGGGCGGTTCGGCGGCGGCGTGGTGCACACCCGCACGGGCCGGCCGTTCTTCGGGCCGCCGCTGGACACCGGGCTGCTGGCCCGGGTCCGCGCGGCCGTGACCGCCGCCGGGCTGTGGGCCGAGCTGGACACCGACTGGCTGCTGCTCGACTGCGAGCTGCTGCCCTGGTCGGCGAAGGCGGGCGGGCTGATCCGCGAGCAGTACGCCGGCGTGGGCGCGGCCGGGCGGGCCGCCCTGCCGGCGGTGCTCGCCACGCTCGACGCGGCGGCCGGCCGGGGCCTGCCGGTGGCGGGGCTCCGGGAGCGGATGGCCGGGCGACGCGCGGACGTCGAGGCGTACTCGGCGGCGTACCGGGCGTACGTGGGGCCGACCGAGGGGCTGCGCGGGGTGACCCTCGCCCCGTTCGCGGTGCTCGCGGGCGCGGGGGTCAGCCACGCCGGCCGGGACCACGCCTGGCACCTCGACCTGGCGGACCGGCTGCGCGCGGCGGACCCGGAGTCCTTCACGGCCACCCGGCGGCGGGTCGTCGACCTGGTCGACGCCGCCGCCGAGGCCGCCGCCACCGAATGGTGGCTGGCGCTCACCGCGGACGGCGGGGAGGGCATGGTCGTCAAGCCGTACGCCGGGCTGGCCGCCAGATCGCCGAAGGGCTCCCTGCTCCAGCCGGGAATCAAGTGCCGCGGCCGGGAGTACCTGCGGCTCATCTACGGGCCGGACTACACCGAGCCGGAGCAGCTCGCCGCGCTGCGTCGCCGGTCGCTGGGCCGCAAGCGCGGGCTGGCCCTGCGGGAGCACGCCCTGGGCCTGGCCGCGCTGGACGCGCTGGCGGCGGACGCCCCGCTCTGGCGCCGCCACGAGCTGGTCTTCGCGATCCTCGCCTGCGAGTCCGAGTCGGTCGACCCCCGGCTCTGAGCCACCACCCCCGCGCCGGCCCGCCCGGTCAGGCGCGGGGGCACAGATGGGTTGGGTAACCTGTGTGGCCGTGGACACAGCAGAGAAGGCCCGGACGGTCTCCGAGAGCCTCGCCCTGAACCCGCTCGACCCGAAGGACCTGCTTCACACCTTCGGCCTGGTCGGCGTCTGGGTGATCCTGTTCGCCGAGACGGGCCTGCTGGTCGGGTTCTTCTTCCCGGGCGACTCGCTGCTGTTCCTGGCCGGCGTCGCCGCCTCGCCGGTGGCCGACGCGATCTTCGGCAGCGGCACCCGGCTCTCCCTGGCCGGGCTGCTGATCGGCGGGCCGATCTGCGCGATCGTCGGCGCCCAGCTCGGGCACTGGCTCGGCGCCCGGTACGGCCGGCGGATGTTCGACAAGCCCAACTCCCGGCTGTTCAAGCGGGAGTACGTGGAGAAGGCCGAGTACTACTTCCAGAAGTTCGGCCCGGCCAAGGCCGTGGTGCTGGCCCGGTTCATCCCGATCGTCCGCACGTTCCTCAACCCGGTGGCCGGGGTGCTCGGCATGCCGGCCAAGCAGTTCTTCCTGTGGAACGTGGTCGGCGCGATCGTCTGGGTGGACGGCATCCTGCTGATCGGCTACCTGCTGGCCGACCAGATCTACGAGGCGATCGGCGACAAGATCGACAGGTACATCCTGCCGGTGGTCGCGCTGATCATCGTGATCTCGGTGCTGCCGATCTTCTTCGAGTTCCTCCGCGACCGGCGCGCGCGCAAGCGGGGCGAGGCCGTGACGGTGGTCGCCACGGCGGCCGTGGCAGGCGTCGCCGAGGCGGCCCGGGACGCCGTCGAGCACCGCCGCCACGACCAGCCGCAGCACCCGCACGAGCAGCACCCGTACGGGCAGCCGCAGCAGCAGCCGTACCCGCCGCAGGGCGGCGGGCGCTGGCCGGAGCACGGCGAAGGTCGCTGACCCCTTTTCCGAGCAGCCATAACCGAACCGACGCCGCGACGGCGACGGCCGGTCCCCGAGGTGGGGGCCGGCCGTCGTCGAGCCGCGACCGGACAGGTTCGTTCCGGCGAGCTGGAAAGGCAGCTGCTGGTGACGGGCAGGCGTCACCGCCCGGTGGCGCCACCCCTGACACGCCACCCGGCTCCGTCCCCGGTACGGGACGGCCCGGCGCAGAGCCTCAGCGGGCCTTCTTGGTGGCCCGCTTACGCGGCGGGGTCAGCAGATCCGCGATCGTGGCGATCGCGGTCGGCACCAGCCGGTAGTACGCCCAGACACCGCGCTTCTCCCGCTCCAGCAAGCCGGCCTCGGTGAGGATACGCAGGTGATGGCTGACCGTCGGCTGGGAGAGGCCGAGCGGTGCGGTCAGGTCGCACACGCAGGCCTCCCCCTCGGGGGCCGACTGGATCAGGCTGAGCAGCCGCAGCCGGGCGGGATCGGCAAGGGCCTTGAGGACCCCCGCCAGACGCTCGGCGTCGGCACGTTCGATCGGCTCGCCGGCAAGCGGCGAGATCTGAGGCATGGTCATTTCAGCCAACGCAGTTCCCACGTATTCCATCCTTCCACCAGCAGCATCGATCCGCCTGCATATCAGCAGATCCGAATCGGCAAACTTTTAGGCCACAAGGCCGAGGTCAGCCAGCGTAAAGGCCGCCCGATAGGGCAGTCCGGCGGCTCGAACCGCGTCCCCGGCTCCGCGATCAACAATAACCGCCACGCCCACGACGTGAGCCCCGGCCTCGCGCAGTGCCTCCACCGCGGTCAGCACGCTGCCACCCGTCGTCGACGTATCTTCGACCGCCAATACCCGTCGTCCGGCCACGTCCGGTCCCTCGATGCGACGTTGCAGTCCATGCGTCTTACCCGCTTTCCGTACCACGAACGCATCGAGGGGACGGTCGATCTCCGACGCGACGTGCAGCATGGCGAGCGCGACCGGGTCCGCGCCCAGGGTCAGACCGCCGACGGCGTCGTACTCCCAGTCGGAGGTCAGGTCGAGCAGCGCCCTACCTACCAACGGCGCCGCCCGGTGATGGAGCGTTACGCGCCGCAGGTCCACGTACCAGTCCGCCTCCCGCCCGGAGGAGAGCACCACCCGCCCGTGGACCACGGCCAGGTCGGTGATGAATTTACGCAGGTCGTCGTGGTCCTCCATGGCGATAGAGGGTACTGCGCAAGTTTGGGAGGCGCGTGCGGGGTCCACTCCGCTCAACCATGTGGGCGACCGACGGGTGACGATGCCGGCTACTCTGTGCGACCGCGACGGGCGGTGGCGGCCGTCCGTCGGCGTCGTACTGTGCGTCGGCTCAGCCCGAACGGGGGTCGTCGCGCCCGCGGGTGTCCCGGGTGAACCGGCGCAGCAGGCTCCGGGGCGCGTACCGCATGCCGGCCACGGCCAGCTTGTACCGCCCGGACGGAACGCTCACGGAGCGGCCTTTCCGCAGGTCACGCAGGGCCTCGTCGACCACCTGCGCCGGCTGCAGCCACAGGAATCCGGGTGTTCCGGAGGTGTCGATGCCGACCCGCTCGTGCGCGCCCGTACGCGTGTAGCCGGGGCAGAGTGCCATGACGCGGACCCCGCCGCGCCGGGTGGACAGATCCACGGACTCGCTGAACGCGGTGACCCACGCCTTGCTGGCCGGGTACGTCGACCCGGGCATGACCGGGGCGAAGCCCGCAACCGAAGAGACATTTATCACTACCCCGCGGCCGCGCCGGATCATCGGACCCACCGCGGCCAGGGTCAGCCGCAGCACGGCGTGCACGTTCAGCCGCAGCAGACGCTCCTCCGCCGCCACCGACGAGCGCAGGAAGGGCTGGTTGAGGCTGATGCCGGCGTTGTTGACCAGCAGCTCGACCGGGGAGCCGTCGGCCAGCCGGGCCTCCACGGCGGCGCAGCCGTCGTCGGTGGACAGGTCCGCCGGGAGGACCTCGACGGGGTGGCCGTACCGGTCGGTCAGCCCGGCGGCGGCCTCGGCCAGCCGGGCGGCGTCGCGGGCCACCAGCACGAGGGCCCACCCGTCGGCGGCCAGCCGGCGGGCGAACTCGGCGCCGATGCCGCTGGTCGCCCCGGTCACCAGCGCGCGCCGCTCGGCGGGTGCCTGCTCCGACACGGCGGCCCCTCAGCGGAACGGAGGCGGGGGCACGGCCGGCGGGAACCCGACCGGGACGGGCGCGGGGCGGGGCCGGCGGAACCACGCGTTCGCCTGCGGCAGGGCCAGCAGCACGGCCACCACGAGGTACCCGAGCAGCTGGCCGACCGACAGCGCCGCGTTGACCGGGACCCACCAGGGCGGGTACGCGTCGGCGAGCAGGCCGAGCAGTTCGGCCGTCGTCCGGTCGCCGCTCAGCCGCAGCGGCGCGGCCCGCTCGCCGACCAGCGCCGCCAGGCCGCAGCAGCCGGCGAGCAGCCCCAACCCGCAGACGACCCAGGTCGCCACCCGGGCGCCGTTGCGCCGCGCGAGCAGCCCGAGCGCCAGACCGACGAGCAGGGCGCCGACCAGCACGGTCAGGATCGCCGACACCACGACGACGGCCTGGAGCAGCGTGGCGAACCCGTCGATCTCCTCCGGGCCGGCGGCCGTGCCGCCGGCCGCCGCGCGGAACCGGTCGACGGTGCCGTCGAGGGCGACCAGGCCGACGACCGCGTAGGCCAGGGCGCCGACGGCCATCAGCACCAGCACCGCAGCCGCCAGCCACACCGGCGCGGGGCGACGGGCCGGCGCCTGATCGGGGTACGACACGACAGGTCCCTCCGGTAGGCGTCCGGAAGGAACCTACTCGGAGGGACCGTCGATGTCGCTGTTATCCGATGCTCACCGCGCCGGGTCGACCCGCCGTCCGTCAGCGTGGCGCGGACGGCTCCCCGCCCGGGCGGTCGGTCGGCGGGGTGCCGCCGCCGTCCTGCGGCTGCCCCGGTTCGGACGGGCCGGCCGGCGGGGCCGTGGTCGGGGGCGCGTACGGCGAGGTGGGCTGGCCCGGGGCGGGTGGATATCCCGGGGCCTGGTATCCGGGGCCCTGGGGGTAGCCGGGAGCCTGGGGGTAACCCGGAGCCTGCGGGTGGCCGGGAGCCTGCGGGTATCCCGGAACCTGCGGATAGCCCGGGGACTGGGGGTGGCCGGGGGCCTGCGGGTACGCCGGGTAGGTTCCGCCCGGAACCGGCGGCTCCCAGCCCTGCTGCGGCTTGCGGAAGAACTCGTTCGACGCCGGCAGGGCCAGCAGGATCAGCGCGGCCAGCAGGGCCAGCAGCCCGACCACGTTGAGCGTGACGTTGAGCGGGCCGAGCCACGAGGGCAGTGCCTCCTCCAGCCGGCGCTGGATCTCCTGCCCGCTGGGCACGTCGCCGGACGTCTGGCCGCTGGAAGTGACGAGGCCACCCGCCAGGCCGCTGATCAGGTTCGTGCCGGTGCAGCAGGCCAGGATGCCGCCGAGCACCCAGGTCGTGATCCGGGAGCCGTTCTTGCCCCGGTTGTTCAGCACGGCGAGCACCGCCAGCCCGGCCGCGAGCAGCAGGACGAGGACGGCCGCGCCGAGACCGAACGCGAAAGCGATGTCCGCCAGCCCCTCCGCGCCGTTGGCGGAGGTACCGGAGTACGCGTCCCGCAGCACGTCGCGGGTCTTCCCGATGAACGCCAGCGTCAGGATCAGGTTGATCACCTGGATCGCGGCGAAGGACAGCAGCAGGTAGCTGGAAACGGTGACGACGGCCGGACGTGTCCGGGCCGGCGGGCTGTGGGGGTCGACCACGGTTCTCCTTCCCTGGATCGCGCCCACACCGTATCGACTACCGGCCAGCGCGGCACGGGTGGCGACGCCCGGGCGCGCCGACCGGTGGCCGGCGGGGCGGCGGACGGCCGGCCGCGCCGTCCCGTCCTAGTAGCCGCGCCACTCCACGCGGGCGTACTCCAGGACCCTGGGCTGCAACAGGGTGGACGCGGGCACGTCCAGCCGGCCCCGGTCGGCGGGGAAGCTCGCGGCCGAGCGCAGCGTCCCGGCGTCCAGGAACCGCAGCCGGGGGGCGTCGGCCGGCAGCGCCAGGGCCGGCGGGGCGTCGCCCGGCGCGGCGAGCACGAAGCCCCAGTCACCGAAGCTCGGCACGTCCACGTGGTACGGCACGGTGGCGAAGCCGGCCTCGCGTACCGACGCCTCGATCGACCAGTACGACCGGGGCGCGAAGTACGGCGAACCCGACTGCACCACCAGCCGGCCACCCTCGGCGAGCACCGACCGGACCAGCGCGTAGAACTCGACCGTGTAGAGCTTGGCGGTGGCCGTCTCGTCCGGGTCGGGCAGGTCGGCCACCACCACGTCGAACCGCTCCGCCGCGCCGCGCAGCCAGCCGAACGCGTCGACGTTGACCACCCGTACCCGGGGGTCGGCGAACGCGTCGCCGTTGAGCCGGCGCAGCTGCGGCTCGCTGCGGGCGAGCCGCACCACCGCCGGGTCGAGGTCGACCACCGTGACCCGGCGCACGTCGCCGTACCGCAGGATCTCCCGGACGACCAGCCCGTCCCCCGCGCCGAGCACCAGCACCTCGCCCCGTGGGCCGTTCAGCGCCGGATGCGCCAGCGCCTCGTGGTAGCGGTACTCGTCGATCGAGCTGAACTGGAGGTCGCCGTTGAGGTAGAGCCGCAGGTCGGTGTCGGCGTGGCCGGGCTCCCGCACCGAGCGGGTCAGCACGATCTCCTGGTAGCGGCTGCGCTCGGCGTGCACCACCGGATCCCGGTAGAGCTGCTGCCGGGCGGTCACCTCGAAGTCGCGGGCGGTGATCCAGGCGTACGACAGGCAGAGGGCGACCACGACGGTGCCGGCGGTGAGCGCGACCCGCGCCCGGCGGCTCAGCTCCGCCCGGAACACCGTGCCCACCAGCGCGAGGCCGGCCACCGCGTTCACCGCCCCGACCACGAGCGCGCCCTTGAGCTGGCCGAAGACCGGCATCAGCAGGAACGGGAAGGCCAGCCCGCCGAGCAGCGCGCCGACATAGTCGGCGGCGAAGAGGTCCGCCACCGCGCTGCCGGCGGACTGCTCGCGGATGCGTTGCAGCAGCACCATGAGCAGCGGGATCTCCGCGCCGATCAGCAGGCCGAGCACGAACGCGGTGCCGACCAGCGCCGGCCCGTACAGGTCGAGCCAGGCGAAGGCGGCGTACAGGCCGAGCACCGAGAGCCCGCCGAGCAGGGCGAGGGTCAGCTCGATCGCGGCGAACGCGGCGGCGGCCCGCGACTGCAACGGCTTGGCGGCGAGCGCGCCGACGCCCATCGCGAAGACCATCACGCCGAGCACGATCGACGCCTGCCCGACGGCGTCGCCGATCAGGTAGCTGCCGAGCGCGACCAGGGCCAGCTCGTACACCAGGCCGCAGGCGGCGCAGACGAACACCGCGACCAGCACCGCCGCACGGGACAACCGCCAACGGGAGCCGGTGGCCGGGCCGCCGTCCGTCGCCGCCGGGGCGTCGGCGGTCACGCCTCTTCCCGGGTACGGCCGGAAGCCGTCGCCGTCGCCTTGGCAAGCTGGCGGCGGCGCTGCACCAGCCCGACGGTGACGAACAGCGCGGTGACCAGCAGCAGGGCGCCGGCGGCGATCAGGTAGCCCCACCGGTCCCGCCACAGGTCGGTGGCGGCGTCGGGCAGCGGCGACGGCGCGGCGGCTGCCGGGGCCGGGGTGGCGGCCGGCTGGACCAGCTCCGCCTCGGCCGCAAGCAGCGGCAGCATCACGGCAGCCCTGGTGGTCGCCCAGCCCGGATCGTCGATGAACACCTCGTCGATGAGCCCGAACCGCTCCAGCCCGCTCGTCATGCGCACCAGGTCGATAGCGGGGATGTCGCTGGAACCGCTGACGTCGACGTTCGCGAAGTCGTTGCTGTCGCTGCTCTCCGAGACGTAGCCGACCCGGGCGTGCACCTGCAGCCAGCGCGGGCAGGCCGGGTTGCCCTCGACCGCCACCCCGTCGCCGAGGTTGGAGCCGACGCTGCGCGGTTCGTCGTCGTAGGCGTAGTAGTCCTCCAGCACCCAGCCGTAGCAGATGCCCTGGCTGGCGGAGGAACGTTGGAGGATCGGCACGGTGTCGCCGCGTTCGACCGCGGTCGGGGCGGGCACCTCTGTCCCGCCGTCGTCGCCGCCGACGTCGAACTTCCAGACGCAGCCGACGATCGTGAGCACGACGAGAATCACGATGATCCAGGGGAGGGCCTTGTTCGGAGCCGGGTTCCCCGCCTGCCCGCCGTCGGGCTGCTTCCCGTCGCCCATCAGCTGATCGCCGCCGCGATGATCGCGCCCGTCGCCAGGTGCACCACCGCGGACACCCAGACCGCCGGGTGGGGCTCGGGGTCGACCAGGATCTCCCCGAGCCGGCCCGGGGTGGCCACGTCGAGCAGCACGAACGCCGCCGCCATGACGACCAGGCCGAGGATCCCGTACGCGGCCGCGCCGACCAGGCCGGGGACGAAGTCGTCCGCGCTGGCGGCGATCGCGGCGACCACGATGGTGCCGACCCCGGCCAGGTTCGAGGCGAGCAGCAGCGCGGCGTTGCGGTTGCGCTCGGTCCAGATCAGCTCGTGGAGCTTGCCGGGGGTGGCGACGTCGACCAGGACGTAGCCGATCGCCATCAGGACGACGCCGACCACGCCGTAGGCGAGCGTGACCAGCAGATCGGTGACCAGGGACTGCACAGGGGACTCCAGGATTCGTCGAGGTGGGAGGGGTCGGTCACTTGCCGGAGCCGGGGCCACCACCGCGGACCGTGCTGCCCCGCCCCCAGCCCCAGTGGTTGCCCACCGTGCCGTGGTAGCGCGGGTAGGCGGTGGTCAGCCGCTCCAGCAGGATCACCGAGCCGGCGGCGATCGGCAGGATCACCACCGAGTCGTCGTCGTAGCGCAGGTAGACGCCACTGCCGTCGACGTACTGGTCGGCCGGCTGCCACGCCTCGGTCACCTCCTTGGCGACCTGGCTGGGCGACTTCGCCGACGTGTACGCGACCGCGCCGTCGCCGATGTCCCGGCTGGCGGCCCGGGTGTAGCGGTCCTCGACGTAGCCGCGTGGGGAGAAGTTGCCGTAGAAGATCGCGAAGGCGGCGATCAGCGCGCCGATGACGGCAAACGCCGCTCCGACCACGAACCACCGTCGGTACGTCACAGGCTTACCACCGTCTCGGTCAGGACCAGCTCGTTGGTCTGGGGGTACGCGTGCCAGGTGTGCCAGCCGACCGTCCCGCCGGGCGGGTCGGGCCGCACCGCGAGGGCGGTCACCGCGTCGACGTCGCCGGGGAAGACCCCGACCAGCGCGTACGGGTCGCCGGCCAGCTCGGCGCGGAGGGCGCCGACCCGGTCGCTGAGCTCTCCGGGCGGCGGGCGGAGCACGGTCGCGGCGAACCGGTAGCCGTTCGCCGCGTCGAGCAGCGTGGCGGGCAGCTCCGGCGGCCGGCCGGGCAGGCACGCGACGGTCTCGGTCAGCTCGGCGCCCGCCGCGCGGAGCACCACCTGGTGCGAGGCACCGAGCAGGCGCAGGCGCAGCCGGAGCCCGGCGGGCAGGTCGAGGTCGAGCACGTGCAGCGCGGGGCGCTCGGCGTCGCCGAGGGCGAGGCTGAGGTCGGCGGCGCGGGTGTCGACGTACGGGGCGTCCAGGGTCACCAGCACGATCAGTTCACCTTGCCCGGGTCGCCCTGCGGGTACACCATCACCTCGGCGCGGTGCAGCAGCTCGCCCCGGGCGACCTCCCACCCCGCGGTCCCGTACGCCTCGAAGGAGAGCCGGGCCCCGTCGGGAGACCGGTAGTCGTGGTAGCGCATGGTGCCGGCCGGGTCGAGGCCGGTCGTCCCGGTGGCGGTGAAGCGCGCGGAGCCGGACTCCTGGCTGGCGAACCGACGCCCGTCGAAGTCGACGGTCGGGGCGCCCGGGGTCAGCGTGGCGCTCGGCTCCGCCGTCCAGAGCACCAGCTCCAGGTCCGGATCCTCCTCGACCGAGAGCCAGCGCCGGCCGTCCGCGGCGTCGTCGAGCAGGTGCTCGGACCAGCTCCATCCGCCCTCGTCGAGCCGCAGCGAGCCGCGCACCGCGTACGACATGCCGCGGATCTCGACGATGTCGCCGGGACGCAGCCGACGCGGGTCACCGCGCAGCGCGTCGGCGTCCCGGTCGCGGAACGGATCACCGGGCGCCTGCGGGCGCCTGGTGCGGGACTTGCGCAGCGCCACCACGGCGATCACGACGCCGGCCACCCCGACGAGGCACCCCAGCGCCGTCACCACATACGCCACCGACCCGTTCACCCCGATCGCCTCCCCCAGCCGCGTCGGCGGTGACGGTAACAACCCCGCACACGGCGGAAAACCTCCGCATGGCTGAGTGAAGGCTCAGCTACCCAGGGTCTCGGGGCGACTGGTGCCGGGCGGCTCGGCGGGGGCCGGCGCGCGGGCCACGTGCACAGCCGGGTCGGGGCAGATCAGGTAGCCCGGCGGGACCGGACAACCGGCCGGCACCCAGGCGCCGGGCTGCGGAACCGTCGGCCCCATCGGATACGGCGCGACAGGCGCCACCATCGGATACGGCGCCACAGGCGCCACCATCGGATACGGCCCAGGGGGCCAGCCGGCGTACGGTGCCGGCCCGACCGGCCACTGCTCGGCGCGGGGCCGGAAGTACCGGTTCGCGACCGGCAGGGAGAGCAACAGCACCACGGTCGCGGTGAGCAGGAAGACGGTCAGCACGCCGATCCCGCCGACCGGGAAGATCACGTCGTAATGGGCCTGTTGCCGGTCGTACAGGGCCTCGAGGAACCTCGACTCCTGCCACGGGACGTCGTCGGGAAACGGCGCCGGCTCGGCGTCCATCCCCTCCTCGAAGCCGAGCGCGAGGACGAACGGGATCACCAGCGCCCCGGAGCACGCCTGGGCGAGACAGAGCAGCAGCTGCGCGCCGCCGGAGACGTAGACCAGGATGCGCGCGGTGTTCCGGCCCCGGAGCAGCGGCAGGGCGGTACCGGCGAGCCACCCGGCGAGCAGCAGGGCGGGCACGCCGAGGAAGAGCGCCCCGACGACGTTGCCCGTCCGCTCGCCCCGCACCTCGGCCGGATCGGCGTCCGGCACCAGCCGGGCCACCTCGTCGATCTGACCGTCGAACCACACCGCCTCGAACGCCACCATCCCGGCCAGCCCGAGCAGCACCGCCACCGTGGCGACCTGGAGCCAGCAGGCGACGGTCACCGAGGTCGGTCGGGGCGGGCGGACCGGGACGGACACGGGTGTGGTCATGGGCCGGACGGTACGGCCCGCGCTCCACAGGCGGCAGCCCCGATCGGCCAGCGTGCCCCTGGCTGGTTGATCAGCTTCCCGCGAGCTGGGCGGCGGCGTACTCGCGCAGCGTCGCCCGCCCCATCAGGCATCCGCTGAACGTGGTGAACTCGCCCCCGTCCTCGCGGAGCCGCTGCCACGCCGCCCGGCCCGCCCCCGCGTCGACCCGGGCGAGCAGCGTCGCCGCGTACGCCTTCCCGGCCGGCGACCCGTGCCCGAGCAGCCAGTCCACCTTCTCCCGGACGGCCTCGGGGCGCTCGTCGAGCGCCCGCTCCAGGTACCGGTACGCCTCGGTCGCGGGCAGCAGCGTGGACGCGATGCCCACCCCGCCGAACGCCAGCGTGTCCGCCCCGGCGAGCTCCCGCACGGCCGCGCCGAGCTCCCGGTCCTTCCTTCCGATCCCCAACATGCCTCCCTACTGCCCGCGCACGCCCTGTCTGACCCTGTCGACCAAGAAGTCTGCGTCACCGACGCCCGGCGCCACGACGCAAACTTCTTGATCACCGGTGACGGGGTCGCCCGGCCGGCCCGTGCGAAGGGGCCGGCCGGGCGGCCGGGCCGGTACGGCTCAGGCGGCGGTGACCGTCAGGCCCTCCTTGGCGTCGGCCAGGTCGACCCGGACCGTGTCGCCGTCGCGGACCGTGCCGGAGAGCAGCGCCCTGGCGAGTTGGTCGCCGATGGCGGACTGCACCAGCCGGCGCAGCGGACGGGCGCCGTAGATCGGGTCGTACCCGTGCTCGGCGAGCCAGGTCCGGGCCGCCTCGGTGATCTCCAGCCCGAGCCGGCGGTCGGCGAGCCGCCGCCGCATCCGCGTCAGCTGGATGTCCACGATGGCGCGCAGGTCGTCGCCCCGCAGGCCGGCGAAGACCACGATGTCGTCGAGGCGGTTGAGGAACTCCGGCTTGAAGTGCGAGCGCACCACGGCGAGCACCCCCTCGCGGCGCTGCTCCTCGGCCAGCGTCAGGTCGCTGATCACCGACGACCCGAGGTTGGAGGTGAGAATCAGGATCGAGTTGCGGAAGTCGACCGTACGGCCCTGGCCGTCGGTGAGCCGTCCGTCGTCGAGCACCTGGAGCAGCACGTCGAAGACGTCCGGGTGGGCCTTCTCCACCTCGTCCAGCAGCACCACCGAGTACGGCCGGCGGCGCACCGCCTCGGTGAGCTGCCCGCCCTCCTCGTAGCCGACGTATCCGGGCGGGGCGCCGACCAGGCGGGCCACCGAGTGCTTCTCGCCGTACTCGCTCATGTCGATGCGGACCATCGCCCGCTCGTCGTCGAACAGGAACTCGGCGAGGGCCTTGGCCAGCTCGGTCTTGCCGACGCCGGTCGGCCCGAGGAAGAGGAAGCTGCCGGTCGGGCGGTCCGGGTCGGCGACCCCGGCCCGGGCGCGCCGGACCGCGTCGGAGACGGCCGAGACCGCCTCGGGCTGGCCGACCACGCGGGCGCCCAGCGACTCCTCCATCCGGAGCAGCTTCGCGGTCTCGCCCTCCAGCAGGCGGCCGGCGGGGATGCCGGTCCACGAGGCGACGACGGCCGCGATGTCGTCCGCGCCGACCTCCTCCTTGAGCATCGCGCCGTCGGCCTGGAGCCGGGCCAGCTCCTCCTCGGCCTGCTTGAGCTCGGCGTTGAGCGCCGGGATACGGCCGTACCGCAGCTCGGCGGCCCGTTCCAGCTCGCCGTCGCGCTCGGCCCGCTCGGCCTCGCCGCCGAGCCGCTCCAGCTCCTCCTTGGCGGTGGAGAGCTTGGTGATGTGGCTCTTCTCCAGCTGCCAACGTTCGGAGAGCGCGGTGAGCTGCTCGCGCTTGTCGGCCAACTCCTTGCGCAGCCGCTCCAGCCGCTCGGCGGAGGCGGCGTCCGGCTCCTTGGCCAGCGCCATCTCCTCGATCTCGAGCCGGCGCACGGCGCGCTCGATCTCGTCGACCTCCACCGGACGGGAGTCGATTTCCATGCGCAGCCGGGACGCCGACTCGTCGACCAGGTCGATCGCCTTGTCGGGCAGGAACCGGTCGGCGATGTAACGGTCGGACAGGGCGGCGGCGGCGACCAGCGCGGCGTCGGTGATCCGTACGCCGTGGTGCACCTCGTAGCGTTCCTTGAGGCCGCGCAGGATGCCGATGGTGTCCTCGATCGTCGGTTCGCCGACCAGCACCGGCTGGAAGCGGCGCTCCAGTGCCGGGTCCTTCTCGATGTGCTCCCGGTACTCGTCCAGCGTGGTCGCGCCGACCATGCGCAGCTCGCCGCGGGCGAGCATCGGCTTGAGCATGTTGCCGGCGTCCATCGAGCCCTCACCCTTGCCGGCGCCGACCACGGTGTGCAGCTCGTCGAGGAACGTGATGACCTGCCCGTCGGAGTTCTTGATCTCCTCCAGCACGGACTTCAGCCGCTCCTCGAACTGGCCGCGGTACTGCGCGCCGGCCACCATCGCGCCGAGGTCGAGCGAGACCAGCTTCTTGTCCCGCAGCGACTCGGGCACGTCGCCGGCCACGATGCGCTGGGCCAGGCCCTCGACGATCGCGGTCTTGCCGACACCGGGCTCTCCGATCAGCACCGGGTTGTTCTTGGTACGCCGGGACAGCACCTGGATCACCCGGCGGATCTCGGAGTCCCGGCCGATCACCGGGTCGATCTTCCCCTCGCGGGCGCTGGCGGTCAGGTCGACGCCGTACTTGGCCAGGGCCTGGTAGGTCTGCTCGGGATCGGCGCTGGTGACCCGCCGGTCCCCGCCCCGGACGGTCGGGAAGGCGGCCACCAGGTTCTCCTCGGTCGCGCCGGCGTTGCGCAGCGCGACGGACACCGCGCCGCCGACCCGGGCCAGGCCGGCCAGCAGATGCTCGGTCGAGGTGTACTCGTCCCCCAGTGGGCGGGCGATCTGCTCGGCGGCGCCGATGGCGTTGACGAACTCCCGGGCCAGGGTGGGCTCGGCGATGCTCGAGCCGCGCGCCGCGGGCAGGGCGTCGACCGTGCGCTGGGCGACCCGGCGCAGCTCGGCGGGGTCGGCCCCGACGGCGCGCAGCAGGCCGGCGGCGGTCGAGCCCTCGGTGTCCAGCAGCGACAGCAGCAGGTGCCAGGGCTCCACGGTGGCGTGACCGCGCTGGTTCGCCAGCGCGACGGCACCGGTGATCGTTTCGCGGCTCTTGGTGGTGAGACGTTCCGTGTTCATGGGCTCCCCCGGATCGGCGTGTCCACTGGAAACGACACAACCAGAGTTGAGCCTATTCCGCTCAACCTTGGGACTGTGAGCTGAGTCACTTGTCGGCCGGCGCGGCGGGCGCGGAAGGGTGCTGCGGCGACTGTGGAGCTGCCCCGCCTGTGCTATCGCCCGCCGGCCCGGCGCCCTTGGCCGGCACGCAGAGCGAGCGGAGACACGGACCCGCAGCCCTTACCACCGAGCTCGCCGCGAGGCCCTGCGCCGCGCGTTCCCTCGCCGCGCCGCCTCGATAGCACGAACGGGGCAGCTCCACAGGGCGGAAGAATGGGTCCAGGGCACCAACGCGCCCGACGGCCTTACGGCCCCGGGGCCGCGTCAGGCCGCCTCCAGCGCCACCCGCACCCAGCGGCGGTCCGCGTACCGGCCGGTGGCCAGGAGGAAATCCGCCGGGCCGCGGGCGGCGATCGTGCCGTCGGGCAGGACGGTGAGGTAGTGGTCGCGCCCCGGCGGCCAGCCGAGGGCGTGGTACCGGTCCTCGCCGACCACGCCGGTGCCGGCCGGGCCGTTCACCGCGAGCAGGCCGCCGCCGATCGGCGCGACGGAGAAGATCGCCTCGGGGTGCCCGTCGGCGCGCACCGGCGTCCACTCGCCCTGGAACCGCCAGACCGACGGGAAGCCGCCCCGGTCCGGGCGGTGACCGACCAGCCACGCCTGGCCGTCCGGGTCGCGCCGCACGAACAGCACGTGCAGGTCGGTGGCCGGCCCGGGCACGGGCGTCTTCCGCCAGGTCCGGCCGCGGTCGATCGAGACGGCGGCGTGCGATCGGCCGTCCTGGACGCCGGCGGCGACCAGCAGGCCGCCGGCCTCGCCGACGGTGTTGAGGCCCGGTACGGGCGGCTGAACGGGCAGGGGCCGCGCCCGCCGGCCGTACCAGCGGACCACCCGGCCGGAGCCCTCGTCCACCTGGAACCGGCCCTGGGCCGCCAGCCAGTCCGCCGGTGCCCGCTCGCCCGTGGCGTGGGTGAAGGTGGCGCCGCCGTCGGTGGAGGTGTACCAGTGGCGGGGCCCCGCGGAGAGGAGCAGCAGGTCCCCGGTGGCGTACAGCTGGTGGCCGTCGGCTACCGGGCGGGGATGCCGCAGGTGCCGCCAGGAGCGCCCGCCGTCGACCGTGGAGTAGAGCCGCGCGGGGCAGTCCCGGCCCGGCGGACGCTGGTCGCACGCGGCGAAGAGGGCGTACCCGCGGTCGGCGGTGACGAACTCGACGAACGGCGGGTCGTACCGTCGGCCGACGGCGACGCGCACCTCGCGTACCTCGACGGCGGCGGCCGTGGGGGACGGCGCCGGCGCGGACGGCGCGGGCGAGGGCGCCGACCGGTCCGGCGGCCGGCGGCGGACGTCGCCGACCGAACAGCCGGCCAGCAGCGGTACGAGCAGCAGCGCGACCACCCCGCGTGGAAGACGACCGGTCATCGACCTTCTCCTCCCTCTGTACCCTTGCCGACGTGCGAGTACGTGTCGAACAGACTGCCCTGCCCGGGATCGGCGTGCGCCACGACCTGGTGACGGAATCCGGACGCCGGCTCGGCGTGGTCTCCCACCGCAATGGCCGCCGTGACCTCGTCCTGTACGACCCGGACGATCCCGACTCCTGTCAGGCGGACATACCCCTGACAGACGACGAGGCGGAGGCGCTGGCCGACATCCTCGGCGCCTCGCTGATGCTCGGGCAGCTCTCCGGCCTGCGCGACCAGGCGGCCGGGCTGCTCACCGAGCAGATCGCCATCCCCGCCGGATCGAAGTACGTCAACCGGCGGCTGGGCGACACCAAGGCGCGCACCCGCACCAGCGCCTCGATCGTGGCCGTGCTGCGCCACGGCGAGGTGATCGTCTCGCCGGGCCCCACCTTCCGCTTCGACGCCGGTGACGTGGTGGTCGTGGTCGGTACCCGCCAGGGGCTCGACGGCGTCAGCGCCATCCTGGCCGACAGCGACCCGGACGGCTGAGGCGCGGATGCACGAGACCACAACACTGCTCATCGAGGTCGGGGCCCTGCTGTTCCTGCTGGGGCTCCTCGGCCGGCTCGGCCGCCGGATCGGCCTCTCGCCCATTCCGCTCTACCTGCTCGCCGGGCTCGTCTTCGGGCACGGCGGGATCGAGCCGCTCGCCGCCAGCGAGGACTTCTTCGCCGTCGGCGCCGAGATCGGCGTGATCCTGCTGCTCGTCATGCTCGGCCTGGAGTACTCGGCCGGCGAACTCGTCGGCAACCTCCGCTCGGCGGCGCCCGCCGGTCTGCTCGACGGGCTGCTCAACGCCCTGCCCGGCGCGGCCTTCGCCCTACTGCTCGGCTGGAACTGGGTGGCCGCCGTCGTGCTGGCCGGCATCACCTGGGTCTCCTCGTCCGGGGTGATCGCCAAGGTGCTGGCCGACCTGGGCCGCCTCGGTAACCGGGAGACCCCGGTCGTCCTCTCGGTGCTGGTCATCGAGGACCTGGCGATGGCGCTCTACCTGCCGCTGCTCACCGCCGTACTCGCCGGCAGCGGCCTGCTGGGCGGCGGCATCGCGCTCGCCGTGGCGGTCGGCACGGTGCTGCTGGTGCTGGTGGTCGCGATCCGGTACGGCCACCTGATCTCCTCGGCCCTGTCGGCCAAGGACCCGGAGGCGCTGCTGCTGGGCGTGCTCGGGCTGACCCTGCTGGTCGCCGGCGTCGCGGCGAAGCTCCAGGTGTCGGCGGCGGTCGGCGCGTTCCTCGTCGGCATCGCCCTCTCCGGCCCGGTCGCGCACCACGCGACCGAGATGCTCTCCCCGCTACGCGACCTCTTCGCCGCGGTCTTCTTCCTCTTCTTCGGGCTGGTCACCGACCCGCGGGACATCCCGCCGGTGCTGCTGCCGGCGCTCGGGCTGGCCCTGGTGACGATGGCGACGAAGACGCTCACCGGCTACCTGGCCGCCCGGCGGGTGGGGATCAAGGAGCCCGGTCGATGGCGGGCCGGCCTGGCCCTGGTGCCGCGCGGGGAGTTCTCGATCGTCATCGCGGGGCTCGCCGTGGCCGCCGGGAGCGTCGAGCCGAAGCTCGCGGCGCTGGCGACGACGTACGTGCTGATCACCGTGGTGACCGGGCCGATGCTGGCCCGGCTGCCGGACTTCGCCTGGTTCAAGCGGTGGCTGCGGAGGCGGGCAGTCCGCCAGCGGACGCAGCCGGCGGTCAGCGCCGCCGACTGACGCCGGACCGCCGGACCGCACAGGGGCCGGGTCGACCGTACGGTCGGCCCGGCCGGACCTCTTCGCCTACCGGGACTGGTGCGAGGGCGGCCTGGTACGGGAGAACCGCCGCCTAGTACCGAACGACTGGCGGGGCGCACCCCCCTCCGGTGCGCCCCGCCAGTCCGTCGCACACCCCGCTACGGGTGCACGACCAGGTTCCCGCCGTCGACTGCGGTGGTCGGATCCGCGGTCAGCGGGGCACCGTCGTCGTGCAGGGTCAGCTCGGCACGGTCGCCCCGCTCACCGAGCACCACCGCTTCGACGTCGGCCCCCGGCACGGCCTTGCCGTCGTCGTCGAGCCGGGCGGACACCCGCACGGTGCCGTCCGGGGCGACCTGCGCCGCCGTCGCCTCGACGGTGAGCGGGTTGCCCGCGATCCAGGCGCTCAGCGGCACCCGCGCCTCGCCGGTGCCCGTGTTCGTCAGCCGGAGCGTCCAGCGACCGGCGGCGGGGTCGTCGACGACGAGCCCGCGGAAGGGCTGGTCGGCGTCGGCCGCGGCCGGGGAGCTGCCGCGCTCGGCGCCGGAGGGGTCGAGCAGGGTGAGGCCGACCGACGGCGGCGCCATGGCGACCACGCCGGCCTGCTCGCCGGTGGGCACGTCGAGCGGTACGTCGACCGTCGCGCCGGCCGGGACGGCCGGAACCGCGGCGCCGATCCCCTGCGGGGCGACGATCGGGGCCTGCTCCTCCCCGGGTACGAGGTTGGTGCGGTCCGGGGTGTCGTTCGGCCGGGGGTCGCGGGCCAGGCGCGGCAGGACGTACGAGGTGAAGTCGGCGAGCTCCTCGGTCATCGAGGTGTGGAAGGTGTCGGACTCCGGCACGTCCTCGAAGACGTACCGGGCGCTGTCCCGGGTGACGACGCCGTCGCCCACCCCGTGGAAGTAGCACGGCACCACGTGCCCCACGCCGACCATGTTGGAGAAGGTCACCCCGCGCCGGTCGGTGATGTTCGGGTTGAACGAGGTGGCGACGTAGGCGGTGCTGAGCTGCTGGGTGGCGGGCATCAGCGGGGCTTCCTCACCGGCGATCGCCGCGGTGTCGAGAACCAGGTCCGCGCAGGGCGAGCCCATGTTGGGCGTACCCATCATGATCAGCCGGTTGACCACCGGGCGGGAGTCCTTCGACTCCGGCATGAGCTCCTGCACGTACCAGCGGGAGATCAGGCCACCCATCGAGTGGGCGACGACGTCGACGTGCCAGGCGTCGGTCCGCGCCCGGACGCCGTCGATGTACGCCGCCTCCTGCCGCGCGTTCTCCGAGATCGTGTTCGTACGCTCGAACGGCGCGTCCAGCGAGCCGGTCCTGAGCACCCCCGCCTCCTGGTTGTCGCCGACCGCCCAGCCGTGCAGCAGCGGGTGCGCCGATTCGAGGAACGGCTGGTACTTGCCCCAGGACGACGCGGCGTTGCTCTTGTAGCCGTGGACCAGGATCACCGGCCGCGGCTTCACCAGCAGCGGGATCTCCCTGGCGTCGCGGACCCTGTCCGACACGCGCAGCCGGACGATCAGGCGCCGCGGGTCGGGGTGGGCGCTGCCGTCGCGGTTCCACGCCAGGCCCACGGTGTCCCAGCGGAACTGGCGGGTCAGGCTCTCCCCCGGGTCGAGGACGTCGAGCCGCTTGCCGTTCTCCACCACCTCGCCGGTCTCGGCGTCGACGAGCTCGGCGGCCCGGTCGTGCAGCCGGGCGCGGCGGGCCCGGGGCACCTCGGCGAGCAGCGTCTCCTGGACCAGCGCGTGCGCGAACCGGAACCGCGGCACCGCCGCCTGCTCCTCGCCGAGCAGACCCGAGCGCAGGGCCCGGTCCACGGCGGCGTCGATGGTCGGCGCGGGCACCCCGGCGACCGCCCCCAGCAGCGGCAGGTCGAAGACCCGCCCGGCCACCGCGGCGGCCTCCAGCACCGCCCGGTCCGCCGGCTCGACCCGGCGCAACCGCCGGGCCACCGCCTCCCGGACCCCCGCCGGCACGACGCCGCCGTCGAGGACCGCGTCCGGGCCGCCGAGACGGACCACCTGGGTGATGAAGAAGGGGTTGCCGTCCGTACGCGCCGCCACCGCGCTCGCCACCTCCGGCGACACCGGCCTGCCGGTCGCCTCGGTGATGTACGTGCGCACGTCGTCGACGCCGAGGCCGTGGAGGGTGACCCGGTGGGCGCCGATCCGGGCGAGACCCGCGAGCAGGTACCCGCTCGGGTCCTCGGTGACGTCGTTGGGCAGCCGTACCGTGGCCACGACGGCGACGGGCGCGTCGCGCAGGTGCGCGGCGACGAGTTCGAGCAGGTGCAACGACTCCTGGTCGGCCCAGTGCAGATCCTCCAGCACGACGAGCAGCGGCCGGCGGCGGGCCGCGGCGGCGAGCAGCGCCGCCACGGCGTCGACGAGCTGGGCGCGGGCCCGGGCCGGGCTGGTCGTGTCGAGGCTCGCGCCGTGTCCGCCCGGGTCCGGAAGCAGGAGCGCCGCCGGGGCGGCACGACCGGACAGCAGTTCCCGCCCGTCCGGGCCGTCCTCGACGATCTCGCGCAGCGCCTGCGTCCACGGCCACAGGTCCGGCGCGCCCTCGTGTTCCCAGCAGCGGCCCCACACCACGAGGGCGCCGGCCGCGCTGGCGCGTGCCGCGGCCTCCTCGGCCAACCGGGTCTTGCCGATGCCCGCCTCGCCGGTCAGCGTCACCACGGTGGGGACGCCGGCCCGGGCGGCGGCGAGCGCGGCGTCGAGGCGGGCCAGTTCCTCGTCGCGCCCCACCACCGGCGGCCTGGCCGGCGCCGGGGCGGCCAGCCGGGCCGGCGCGGCGGGTCGCGGAGCGGGGACCGGGGCGGCCAGCCCGGCCGGCGCGGCGGGTCGCGGAGCGGGGACCGGGGCGGCGGTCACGGCGGCGACCGGCAGGTCGAACGCCGGGTCCTGGCGGAGCACCCGTTCGTAGAGCTGCTGCAGTTCCCGGCCCGGGTCGACACCGAGTTCCTCGGCGAGCAGCGTGCGACCCTCGACGTACACCGCGAGCGCGTCGGCCTGCCGGCCGCTGCGATAGAGCGCGAGCATGAGCGCGCCGCGCAGCCGCTCCCGCAGGGGCGCCCCGGCCACGGCGGCGAGCAGTTCGTCGGCGAGCTGTGCGTGTCGGCCGAGGGCGAGGTCGAGTTCGGCCGCCAACTCCCGGGCGGACCAGCGCCCCTCGTCCAGGCGCACCGCCTCCGCGCGTACGGCGGGCACGGAGATGTCCGCGTAGGCCGGACCACGCCACAGGGTGAGGCCCTCGGCGAGGACCTGTCGGGCGTCGGCGGGCCGGCCGGCGTCGCGCAGCTCGTGGGCGGCGCGTACGGCCCGTTCGAAGCCGGTCACGTCGACAGCGGTCTCGGGTACGGCCAGCAGGTATCCGGACGGCCGGGTGGCGAGGATCTCGGCGGCCGGTACGCCGGCCCCGTCGAGCAGCCGGCGCAGCCGGGACACGTACGCCTGCAGGCTGCCCCGGGCGCTCGCCACCGGCTTGTCGGCCCACAGCCGGTCGACGAGGGTCGAGGCGGGCACCACCCGGTTGGCGTCGAGCAGCAGGGCGGCGACCAGCGTACGCAGCTGGGCGGCGCCGAGGTCGAGCGGCGCGTTCCCGACGCGCACCTCGACGGGTCCGAGCACGCGGAACTCGATCGCACCGATCCGCTGCCCAGCCACCCCGTCCACCTCGCTCCTCCCGCCGGTCGCGCGCAAACCGGCACGCCGGAGGCGTGCTGCCACGGTGGGCCGCCCGAGCGACTCGACCATTCGGGCCGGCTGACGGGTGATCCGGGTTGTCACCCGCAGCAGGTCGGTCAGCAGGACAAGTAGGACGGTACGAGATCGGACGCCGCCCTGGCTGTCGATGTCGGCGACATGGGGGCATCCGAGCGCTCGGACACCCCCATGTCGCCGACATGGGGTGGATCACCCGGAGCACACGACGGACGGGCCGGGACCCCCCGTGGGTCCCGGCCCGTCGGCGTACCGGCTGTCAGGCGGGTGATCCGCCCCGCCGCGCTTCCTCCTGCCGGCGCCGCGCGTCGATCCGCCCCTTGTCGACGCCGTGGTCGACCTGGTCGGCGAACAGGCCGTTCTTGATCTTCTCGGCGAACCGGCTGTCGCTCATCTTGTCGTTGAACCGTCGTTCGGTGATCTCGTCGAACTTCTCCCGGACCGACTCGGCGACCCGGTTGAGTCGTTCCTCCGCCTGCCGCGCCACCTTCTCGCCCGGTTTCGACATGGCTCTCCCTCGCCCGCGCGGTCGATCCACCCCGGTGTGACGGAATCCGTGTCACGCGTACGGGACCCTGATCCCGAGGTTAACGAAACCGGCCCGGCCCGCGCCGGGATTCCGGGAAAGCGGGTCGGGCCGGTGTGCGGTCCGGACTGGCGGGACGGTCATCAGCGGTCGCGTTCGCCGCCGGCGCGTCTGGGACGCCAGACCACCAGGGCGGTGGAGGTGCGGTTGGTGGGCACCAGGTCGCGGCCGGGGAACCGGGCCAGCGACTCCAGCTCGGCCACCCGCCGGTACGCGGCGTCGAGTTCCGCCTCCAGCCGGGCGATGCGCTGCTGCGCCTCCTCCAGCAGGCGCTCCAGGCCGATGATGCGCTTGACCCCGGCCAGGTTGATGCCGTCGTCCTGGCTGAGCCGCTGCACCTCGCGCAGCAGCACCACGTCCCGGACGCTGTAGCGTCGCCCGCCACCGGCGGCCCGCCCCGGCTGCACCAGCCCGAGCCGGTCGTACTGGCGCAGCGTCTGGGGGTGCATCCCCGCCATCCGCGCCGCGACCGAGATCATCAGCACCTTGGCCTCGTAGGCAGGGTCATCCGAGCCGATGAACTCCGGCGACATCCCCGCTCACCTCCGCACGCACTCCAGCGAACTCAACTGATCCGACGCACCCGCGCGTCGAGATGTTCCCGGCCCGCCGGGGGCGTCTGCTCGGCGAACGCCTCCAGCGCCGCCCGCGCCTCGTCGGACACCCGCGCCGGGACCACCACGTCGAGGGTGACCAGCAGGTCGCCCGCCCGGCCGTCCCGGCGCACCACGCCTTTGCCCCGGGCCCGCAGCACCCGCCCGCTCGGCGTGCCCGGCGGCACCCGCAGGGTGACCGCGCCGTCGAGGGTGGGCACCCGCAGGTCCGTGCCGAGCACGGCCTCCGGGAAGGTGATCGGCACGGTCAGCGTCAGGTCGTCCCCGGTACGCCCGAACAGCTCATCCGGGCGCACCTTCACGTGCACGAACAGGTCGCCGGCCGGTCCGCCGCGCTCGCCCGGCTCGCCGCGCCCGGCCAGCCGGATCCGCTGGCCGTCGGCCACCCCGGCAGGAAAGCGGACGTTCAGCGTGCGGGTCTTGGTGACCCCGCCGGTGCCCTGGCACTCCGGGCACTTCTCCACGACCACCGTGCCGACGCCCTGGCAGTTGCGGCACGGCTCGGAGAAGCTGAACGCCCCCTGGTTGCGGGTCGTCGTCCCGGCGCCGTGGCAGGCGGGGCAGGTCGCGGGCTGGGTGCCCGGCTTCGCCCCGTTGCCGTGGCAGGTGTCGCAGACGCCGGGGGCGCGCAGGGTCAGCGGCAGCGTCACGCCGCGTACGGCGTCGCCGAAGTCGAGCGCCACCTCGGTCTCGACGTCCCGGCCCCGGGCCGGGCCGCGCGGGCGGGCCGGGCCACCGCCTCCGCCGCCGGAGAACATCGAGCTGAACAGGTCCTGGAAGCCGCCACCACCGCCGAAGCGGCCGCCGCCGGCCGCGCCGCCGAACAGGTCGGAGACGTCGAACGGCTGCCCGCCGGGCCCGCCCGCGCCACGGGCGTTGCGCCGGAAGGCGCCGGAGCCGAACAGGGAGCGCATCTCGTCGTACTCGCGGCGCTTGGTCTCGTCGCCGAGCACCGCGTACGCCTCGGAGACGGCCTTGAACCGCTCCTCGGCCTTCGGGTCGCCGGGGTTGTGGTCCGGGTGCGACTCCCGGGCCAGCTTCCGGTACGACTTCTTGATCTCGTCCGAGGAGGCGGACTTCTGCACGCCCAGCGTGGCGTAGTAGTCCTTCTCGACCCAGTCCTTGGCACTCACCGGTCCACCCCCTTCCACGGGACGTACCCCGGTCGTCCCGCCCGCCCGGTGCGGGCGGGCGGGACGTCGCGGGTCGGCACTTACTCCGGGTCGGCGACCGCGACCATGGCGGGTCGCAGCAGCCGCTCGCCGAGCTGGTAGCCCCGGCGCATGACCTGCACGCAGGTCGGTTCGGTCACGTCGGCGGAGGTCTGGTGGGCCACCGCCTCGTGGCGCGTCGGGTCGAACGGGTCGCCCTGCTCGCCGAACGCCGTCAGGCCGAACTTGCCGAGTGCCGTGGTGAGCTGCTCGGCCACCGTGCCGAACGGCCCCACCAGGTCACCGTGCTCGCGGGCCCGGTCCAGGTCGTCCAGGATCGGCAGCAGCGCGGCCAGCACCGAGCCGGTGGCCTGCTCCTGGACCAGGCTGCGGTCCCGGTCCACCCGCTTGCGGTAGTTGGCGTACTCCGCCGTCACCCGTTGCAGGTCCCGGGTCCGCTCGTCGAGCTCGGCCCGCAGCGCCTCCAGCTCGGCGCCGAGCGGACCGGGGGCGGCCGGGGCGGCTTCGCCCTCGACGGGCTCCGCCGGGGCGTCGACCACGGGCGGCCCCTCCACCGTCGCCTCGACCTTGATCTCGTCGACCACCACCTCGGCCTCCTCCACCAGGCCCTCCGCCGGGGTGTCCGCCCCGGCGTCGGTGGCGGCGGGGGCCTCCTTGATCTTGCGATTGTCGCGGATGACGACCCGCGGCTCGTCGCCGCCGGCCTGCCCGGCGGCCGCGGAGCCACCCGGCGCCGACCCGGTCGAGCCCGGGTCGGCGGCTCGTGGCTTCTCCGTCATGCGGTCACCTCATCCCTTCCGCGGGTGGGAACGCGTCCGAGGCGGATCGTCACTTCTTGTCCTCGTCCACGATCTCCGCGTCGACCACGTCGTCGGCGCCGGCCTGCGCGCCGCCGGCCGCCCCGGTGCCCGCGCCGGCCGCGCCCGGCTGCTGGCCCTGCTCGGCCTGCTGGGACGCGTACAGCAGCGAACCGGCCTGCTGGGAGACCTGCGCCAGCTTCTCGTGGGCCGCCTTGATCTTCTCGATGTCCTGGCCGCCGAGCGCGGAGCGCAGCTCGCCGAGGGCCTCGTTGAGCTGGTCACGGTTCTCGCCGGGCAGCTTGTCGCCGCTCTCGGCGAGGAACTTCTCGGTCTGCCACTGGAGCGCCTCGGCCAGGTTGCGGGTCTCGGCCTCGTCGCGGCGGCGCTTGTCCTCCTCCGCGTGCTCCTCGGCGTCCCGGCGCATCCGCTCGATGTCGTCCTTCGGCAGCGAGGAGCCGCCGGTGATCGTCATCTTCTGCTCCTTGCCGGTGCCCATGTCCTTGGCGTGCACGTTCACGATGCCGTTGGCGTCGATGTCGAACGTGACCTCGATCTGCGGCACGCCGCGCGGGGCCGGGGGCAGGCCGGTCAGCTCGAAGGTGCCGAGCTTCTTGTTGTAGGCCGCGATCTCCCGCTCGCCCTGGAACACCTGGATCAGCACCGACGGCTGGTTTTCGTCCGCGGTGGTGAAGATCTCGGAGCGCTTGGTCGGGATGGTGGTGTTGCGCTCGATGAGCTTGGTGAAGATGCCGCCCTTGGTCTCGATGCCCAGGCTCAGCGGGGTCACGTCGAGCAGCAGGACGTCCTTGACCTCACCCTTGAGCACGCCGGCCTGGAGGGCGGCGCCGACGGCGACGACCTCGTCCGGGTTGACGCCCTTGTTGGGCTCCTTGCCGGTGAGCTGCTTGACCAGGTCGGTCACGGCCGGCATCCGGGTCGAGCCGCCGACCAGGATGACGTGGTCGACGTCGGAGACCTTGATCCCGGCGTCCTTGACGGCCTGCTCGAACGGGCCCTTGCAGCGGTCCAGCAGGTCCTGCGTCATCCGCTGGAACTCGGCGCGGCTCAGGGTCACGTCGAGGTGCAGCGGACCGGCGGCGCCGGCGGTGATGTACGGCAGGTTGATGTTGGTGGTGGTGGCCGCCGACAGCTCGATCTTGGCCTTCTCGGCCGCCTCGCGGAGCCGCTGGAGGGCCATCTTGTCCTGACCCAGGTCGATGCCGTGCTCGCCCCGGAAGGTCTTCACCAGGTGGTCGATGATCCGCTGGTCCCAGTCGTCGCCGCCGAGGTGGTTGTCACCGCTGGTCGACTTGACCTCGATGACACCCTCGGCCAGCTCCAGCAGCGACACGTCGAAGGTGCCGCCGCCGAGGTCGAAGACCAGGACGGTCTGCTCCTTGGAGCCCTTGTCCAGCCCGTACGCCAGGGCGGCCGCGGTCGGCTCGTTCACGATCCGCAGCACGTTGAAGCCGGCGATCTCGCCGGCCTCCTTGGTGGCCTGGCGCTGGCCGTCGTTGAAGTAGGCGGGGACGGTGATCACCGCGTCGGTGATCTGCTCGCCCAGGTACGCCTCGGCGTCCCGCTTCAGCTTCATCAGCGTGCGCGCCGAGATCTCCTGCGGGGTGTACTTCTTGCCGTCGATGTCGACGGTCCAGTTGGTGCCGATCTCCCGCTTGACCGACCGGATGGTCCGGTCCGGGTTCGTCACCGCCTGACGCTTGGCGACCTCACCGACGAGCACCTCGCCGTTGCGGGCGAACGCGACGATCGACGGGGTCGTCCGCGAGCCCTCGGCGTTCGTGATGACGGTGGGCTCACCGCCCTCGAGAACGCTGACGCAGGAGTTCGTCGTGCCGAGGTCGATACCGACCGCACGTGCCATGTTCGCTTCCTCGCTTCTTACGTTGGCGCAGGTGGCGGGGGCCACCCCTGCACACACTCGCCACAAGTTGAGTGAACCGGACTCAATAGTGCCACGCCTGCGGCAATCGTCAAGTCGGGTTGAGCGGACCCGACGCAACTTCGCCTACGGCAGGTCCGGTTGTCTTCCCTTGCGTCGGTCGGGCACGCTTTAGCGGTGACGACGCACGGTGATCCCGCCACCCGCACCGGTGCGCCCGCCGTCGCCGACCGCACCAGCCCTGGGGACGCCGGGGAGGGCTCCTCCGTCCCCTCCGGAGACGGCCTGCCCACCGCGCTCGCCGGCCTGCGGGCCGCGACCGGCGCGGCCCGCTTCCCGCTCGCCCTGCCCTCGGCCGAGCCGGCCCGGCAGGCCGGCTCGGCCGTCACCGCGCAGCTCGACGACTACCTGCTGCCCCGGCTTGCCCGGCTCGACGCGCCGCTGCTGGTGGTGGTCGGGGGCTCCACCGGGGCCGGCAAGTCGACGCTGGTCAACAGCCTGGTCCAGGCCCGGGTCAGCGCGGCCGGGGTGCTCCGGCCGACCACCCGCTCCCCGGTGCTGGTGTGCAGCCCGGCGGACACCGCCTGGTTCCGCCAGGGCGAGCTGCTGCCCGGCCTCACCCGCACCAACGAGCCCAGCGAGGATCCCGGCACCCTGCAGTTGGTCACCGCCCCGGCGCTGCCCCCCGGCCTGGCGTTCCTCGACGCCCCCGACATCGACTCGGTGGTCGACGCCAACCGGGCGCTGGCCGGCCAGCTGCTCGCCGCCGCCGACCTCTGGCTCTTCGTCACCACCGCCGCCCGGTACGCCGACGCCGTTCCCTGGGAGCTGCTGCACACCGCCCGCGCCCGTGGCGTGGTGATCGCCATGGTGCTCGACCGGGTGCCCGCCGAGGCGACCGACGAGGTGGCGGCCCACCTGGCGGAGATGCTCACCGACCAGGGCCTCGGCGCGGCCCCGCTGTTCGTCCTGCCCGAGATGTCGGTGGACGGGCAGGGGCTGCTCCCGGAGAAGGTCACCGCGCCGCTGAGCGCCTGGTTCGCCGGGCTGGCCGCCGACGCCGAGGCCCGGGCCGCCGTCGTCCGGCAGACCCTCGACGGAGCCCTGGCCGCCCTGCACCCCGCCGTCGCCGGGCTGGCCGAGGCCGCCGACGAGCAGGAGGCCGCCGCGGGGGCCCTCGACGAGCGGGTCCGGGCCGCGTACCGGGGGGCCGAGCGGACCGTCGAGCAGGGGCTCTCGGACGGCCGGCTGCTGCGCGGCGAGGTGCTCGCCCGGTGGCAGGAGTTCGTCGGCACCGGGGAGTTCTTCCGCACCCTGGAGGCGCGGATCGGCCGGCTGCGGGACAGGCTGGTGGCGGCGGTGACCGGCCGGCCCGCGCCCGCCGCCGAGCTGCGCACCGCCATCGAGTCGCAGCTCGTCACGCTGCTGCGCGGCGTCGCCGCCGAGGCGGCCGAGAACGCGTACACGGGGTGGCGGGCCCATCCGGCCGGGGCGGCGCTGCTCGACCCGGCGCTCGCCCACCCGGCCGACGACTTCCCCGAGCGCGCCGAGCGGCTGGTCCGCGACTGGCAGCGCGGGGTGCTGGAGCTGGTCCGGGCCGAGGGCGGCGACCGCCGGTTCGTGGCCCGGACGGCCGCGTACGCGGTGAACGCCACCGGGCTGGCCGTGATGATCGCCGTGTTCGCCTCGACCGCGTTCATCCCGACCGGGCTGGAGGTGGCCACCGGAGCCGGCACGACGGTCGCCGCGCAGGCCGTGCTCCAGGCGATCTTCGGCGACCAGGCCGTGCGTACGCTGGCCGGCAAGGCCCGGGGCGACCTGCTGGAGCGGGTCCGGGACCTGCTGCACGCCGACGCGGCCCGCTTCCTCGCGCGGACGGAGGAGGCCCGCCCCGCGGCGGACACCGGCGAGACCCTGCGGGCGGCGGCCGACCTGGTCGAGGCGGCCCGGCAGCGCAGCGGCCTGGCGGGGGCCGACGCGGCACCGCTGCCCCCACCGCCGGCCGGGGAGGGCGGTGCCTCATGACCGGCATCGTCGGCCGGATGCGCGAGGCGTTCCGGGGCGACCAGCGGGTCGACGCGGACGCGCTCGTCGCCCGCCTGGAGGCGGTCCGCCGGTTCCTCGACGCGGTGGACGGCCAACTGCCGGACACCCGGCTGGTGCCGGCGCACACCCTGGTCGAGCGGGCCGGCACCCGGCTCGCGCTCTCCCGCGACCACACCGTCGTGGCCCTCGCCGGGGCCACCGGCAGCGGCAAGTCGAGCCTGTTCAACGCGCTCGCCCGGCTGGAGCTGTCCCCGGTCGGCGTGCGCCGCCCCACCACCGGCGTGGCGCACGCCTGCGTCTGGGGCCCGCTCGACGGGGCCAACCAGCTGCTCGACTGGATCGGCGTGCTGCCCCGGCACCGGTTCGTCCGGGAGAGCGTGCTGGACGGCGACGACGAGCGCGACCTGCACGGGCTGGTCCTGCTCGACCTGCCCGACTTCGACTCGGTGCAGTGGTCGCACCGGCTGGAGGTGGACCGGCTGCTCGGCCTGGTCGACCTCGTGGTCTGGGTGGTCGACCCGCAGAAGTACGCCGACCGGGTGATCCACACCAGCTACCTGCGCGAGTTCCACCGGCACCGGGACGTGACGCTGGTCGTGCTCAACCAGGCCGACCGGTTGCCCCCGGCCGAGCTGCCCCGGGTCCTGGCCGACCTGCGCCGGCTGCTCGACGCCGACGGGCTGGAGCAGGTACCGCTGCTGGCCACCGCGGCCGTCGACCCGTCCGGGATCGTCGAGCTGCGCGGGGCGCTGGAGCGTACGGTCGCCGAGCGGCAGGCCGCGCTGCGCCGCCTCGCGGGGGACGTGGACGACGTCGTCGCCGGTCTGGACGAGTTGGTCACCGCCGAGGCGTCCGCCGCCGGGCCGGACGCCGAGACGGTTGCCGGCCTGAACCGGGCGCTGGCCGGGGCGGCCGGCGTGCCGGCGGTGGCGGACGCGGTCGAGGCGGCGTACCGGCACCGGGCCGCCGGGGCGACGGGCTGGCCGCTGGTGCGGGGCCTGCGGCGGCTGCGCCCCGACCCGCTGCGCCGGCTGCACCTGCCCGGTCCGGCCGCCGACGCCGAGCCGGGCGAGCCGGCGGAGAGCCTGGTGGCCGCCACCTCCGTACCCGATCCGACCGCCGCGCAGCGCGCCGCGCTCGGGCTGGCCGTCCGGGCGCTGGCCGACCGGGCCGGCACCGGCCTGCCGGCGCCGTGGGCGGGCGCGGTGAGCTCCGCCGCACGATCCCGGATGGGCGACCTGCCGGACGCGCTCGACCGCGCGGTGGCCGGCACCGACCTGGGGATGGACCGGCGCCCCGCCTGGTGGCGCGTCGTCGGCGGGCTGCAGTGGCTGCTCACCGTCGCGGCCGTCGCCGGCCTCGGCTGGCTCGCGCTCGGCTACGCGCTGCGCGCGCTGGGCCTGCCGCCCCTGGAGCCCCCGCGCGTCGGCGTGGTCCCGCTGCCCACCGTGCTGCTGCTCGGCGGCCTGCTCGCGGGGCTGCTGGTGGCGGCGCTGGCCCGGCCGGTGGTGCGGTGGGCGGCCCGCCGGGCCCGGCGCCGGGCCGAACGGCGGCTGGTCGCCGCGGTGGGCGCGGTCGGCCGGGAGTACGTGGTCGCGCCGGCCGAGGACGTGCTGGCCCGCTACGGACGGGCGAGGCAGGCGCTGCACGACGCCGCGGGGTGAGGAAGAGCCCCTTCTCAGCGCCCCCGCGGGAGAGGGCTTCCTTTTCACGATCCGCCACGGCGTGCCGGGCGCGGCGCGTTCGCCTTCGCTGTTCGGGGTCCCTCCGCGGGCGTAGGGTCGATGCATGGCCACGCCTCAGACCCCCTACGACGCGGTGCTGCACGCCGCACGCGACGTGACCAGGCTCGACACCGCCCTCGACGCCGAGATGCTCGGCGCGGCACTGCTCGGCAGCGTCTACGCGGTCGCCGAAACCGACCGCGAGACGGCGGTCCGGGAGTTCGTCGCCGGCTTCCTGGCCGCCACCTCCCGCCGCCGCAGCGGCGCCGCACGGACCATCCGCTCGGTCTTCGCGTCCCTCGTGCCGGACGCGGAGGGGGCGGCCCGGGTACGCCCCGGCACGCTCGCCCCGGCCTGGGCCGAGCAGCTCGGCCGGGTGCACCTCACCGGCACCTGGTCGTACGGCGACGTGTACGGCGACCAGACGTCCTATCTGGCCACCTTCGCCTACGACGACGCGGCCGGCGGCCCGGAGCACGCGGTGGTGGCCCTGGTGGACCACAACATCGGCATCGCCAAGGACGTCTTCGTCGGCGGCCCGGCGGAACGGATCGTCGAGCAGGTCCGCGAGCTGGTCGGGACCGACGAGCTGACCTGGTTCCGGAAGGAGGATCCGGCCCGGATGCGCGCCGAGGTCGGGCGGCACCTGGCCGTCACCGACGCCCTGGGCGAACTGCCCGCCGAGGGGTCGCTCGCCACGGACCGGGCCCTGGCCGGCGCCCGGCTGGCGCTGCTGCCCCCACCCGCCGCCGACTCCGTCCGAAACGCCCTGCCGCTCTCCGCGGACGAGCGGACGGAGCTGGTACGCGCCTTCCTCGCCTCGCCCGAGGCGGCCCGGTTCGCCCTGGACCCGTCCGACGACGCCGGCCTGGCCTCGCTGCACTTCTGCCTCAGCCTGCTGCTGGACCACGCGGCGAGCTTCCCGGACGCCGACCCGCTGCGCTGGAGTCCCACCGTGGCGGAGCTGTTCCTGCTGGACTGGGTGCACCGGCGGGCCGTGCTGGACATGGACGACGCCGCCATGCTCCCCCGGGTGCTGCGCGGCTGGGCGGCGTACGCGGCCCGGCGCAAGGGGCTACCGGCGACGGCGGCGGCCCGGACCGACACGGCGATCGAGGAGATGATCCCGGAGTTCGCGCGGCTCTACTCGACCGGCGAGCGGCGCAGCCCGGCCACGGCGGCGGTCGCCCAGCTCATGGCTGACGGGGTGGACCCGGACGACCCGGCCGCCCTGGACGCCTGGATCGAGGCGAACCGCCACCGACTCGCCGACGACGGCGCCTGACCGGCAGCCGACGCGAGGGCTCACCGGGCGCGGGCCCAGCCGGTGAAGCGCTCGGCCAGGTTGGCGCTGTCCAGCTCCGCCAGGTGCTCGACGGCCTCCGTGTGAAGGGTCGCCAGGTAGATCATCAGGGCCGGCCGGTCCTCGCGGTACTCGGCGAGAAGACGCAGCTTCGCCGACGAGCAGGGCCAGGCGATCCCGCACGCCTGGCAGCGCCAGGTGGGGCGGCTCGGCAGGTGTTCCCTCCGCCTCACGCTGGCACACTCACGCGGCGAGCCCCGCGTTCCCGAGTGCGGGCGGCCGGGGTGTTGGGTCAGGATGTTGATGTGCTGTGGCCCGAAGTTGTTCGCCGAACGGTCAAGGTAGGGACCGATCTGGCTGGAGGTGCCCAACGCGGCGGCCACGCTGGGTGAGAAGGTCGGCAGCGGTGCAGACATACGGTTCCTGTTGGGTGATCCGGATAGCCCGGTCACCACGGAGCGAGAACGCATCGAGGCCACGCCGCTGACTCTTGCGACGCGAATCGCCACGACCCGGGCCGAGATCGCCAAGTCTCCGACGCCGCTGCCGGTACGACTGTCCGACCGACACGTCGCCATGTCCGTCTGGGTCTTCGACGACGAGGCGATCGTGGCGACACACATCGGCGCCGGACTGGGCCAGGACTCGGTGACGCTGCACTTCCGCCGCCGCGAGGCGGGCGGTCCCTTCGACCGGTACGTGGAGCACTTCGAGGCGCTCTGGACGGACGCCCAGAGCCCCCAGCGAGACTGACAATCGATCAGCACGGCGGGCGCGGTCAGCTCGGTGACCAGCCGGCCGCCCGCAGGCCGGGCTGAGGTGCCGCAGCAGACGGCTCCTCGACGACTCCCATCGGCGTCCCGCTCACCGGAACGGCCCATGCACCCGGCGCAGATCTTGGACGATTCCGGCCCCTATAGGGGCCGGTTCGCACCAAGATCCGCTATGGGCGCCCGTTCCGGGGCGGCCAGCGTCAATCGATGGGCAGGCCGGTGCCGAGCGGCAACGGCAATGGCAACGGCAACGGCAGCGGGATGGGCAGCGGCAGCGGCAACGGGATGGGCAGCGGCGCGGCCGTGGGCGACGGGTCCGGCGTCGGCCGGTCGGTGGCCGAGGGCGACTGTGTCGGGGCAGGGCGCGGCGACCGCGGCGACGGCGACGGCTCCGCGGGGCGGGCGGTGGGGGACGTACTGGGACGTGCCGTCTCCGGAGCGGGCCGCTCGGGAGCGGCCGGCCGCGGGCGGCGCGGGACGGTGGTGGCCTGGATCCGCGCGGGCGAGGCGGCCGGTGCGGGCTGGTCGGTCGCCGGCACCGGGACGACCACCGGGCCCACCGACGGCGTGGGGATGAACGGGGTGCTGCTGTCCGGCAGGGCGCTGCTGCCGACGGTGGCCGAGCCGGCGCTGATCGCGGCGAGGATCGGCATGGAGGCGGTGCCGGCGAGCAGGGCGACGGTGAGGAGGTATCCCCGGCCCGCGCCGGTGCCGGCGGCGCGGTGCGCCCCGACCACCCGCCGGTAGCCGGCCGCGGCCCGGTGCCGGCCGGGGAACGGAACGGCGGGCTCCTCACCTGGCTCGGACACGCGCCCCTCCTTCTCGTCGGCGGCCACTGCCCGTCCGGCGGCGGCGTCGCGCGAAGCGGCCGGATCAAGCGGACATAACTACCTAAATGCCTCGTTAGGCTGCATTCAGCTTGGACCAGTGACGCCCAGTCCACCAGGCGCCACAGCGTGTCGACACACATTTTGTCCGGCCTGGTGGGAGGCCTGGGTGCCGATATACGACAAAGACCCCGATCGGCTGTCAAGCCGACAACGGCCTGGGACAGGCCGGGCGTACTGTGTGCCGCCTCACCTGCCTCTGCGAATATGGACCACGACGGCAACGCAGCCGCGACCTCCGCGCACCCCCGGCGGCAGGCACGGCTGAGCGCCGGCGCTCCCGAACCGGGTTCCCCCGAGCCCGGCTCACGCCGCGCGGCAACCCCGACCAGGGCTAGGCGCGGCCGCCAGGAACCGCCCGGCACCCGGCCGGGCGGCCCACCACTTGCGCGGACGGGTCACCCCCGGCGCCGACGCATACACGACAGGGAGAGACGGATGGCAAAGGGCGATCCCGGGGTCACCACCCGCGGCCGGCGGGCTGCACCCCGTTCCAAGCCGAAGGCCACCGCGAGCACCGGTGACCCGGAGCTCGTACAACTGCTCACACCCGAGGGCGAACGCATCGAGAACGCGTTCGGCCCCGACGGGACCGAGTACCGCGTCGACTTCACCGACGAGGAGTACCGCGGGCTGTACCGCGACCTCGTGCTGGTCCGCAAGCTCGACGCCGAGGCCACCGCGTTGCAGCGGCAGGGCGAGCTGGGCCTGTGGGCCAGCCTGTTGGGCCAGGAGGCCGCGCAGGTCGGTTCCGGCCGCGCGCTACGGCCGCAGGACATGGCCTTCCCGACCTACCGGGAGCACGGCGTCCTCTACTGCCGCGGGATCGACCCGATCATGCCGCTCGGCCTGTTCCGCGGCGTCGACCAGGGCGGCTGGGACCCGAACGAGTTCAAGTTCAACATGTACACGATCGTGATCGGGGCGCAGACCCTGCACGCGACCGGATACGCCATGGGCGTCGCCATGGACGGCAAGACCGGCGGTGACGAGGGCGAGGCGGTGATCGCGTACTTCGGCGACGGCGCCACCAGCCAGGGCGACGTGAACGAGTCGTTCGTCTGGGCCAGCGTCTTCAACGCCCCCCTGGTGTTCTTCTGCCAGAACAACCAGTACGCCATCTCCCAGCCGCTGGAGCGACAGACCCGCGTACCGCTCTACCGGCGGGCGGGCGGCTTCGGCTTCCCCGGCGTACGGGTGGACGGCAACGACGTGCTCGCCTCGTACGCGGTGACCCGGCACGCGCTGGACAACGCGCGGCACGGGCAGGGCCCGAGCCTGATCGAGGCGTACACCTACCGGATGGGCGCCCACACCACCTCCGACGACCCGACCCGGTACCGCATCGCCAGCGAGGTCGAGTCCTGGCAGGCCAAGGACCCGATCGCCCGGATGAGGGCGTTCCTGGCGAAGCAGCAGATCGCCGACGAGTCGTTCTTCGCCGAGGTCGACGAGCAGGCCCGCGCCGAGTCCGTGGACCTGCGCGAGCGGGTGCTGGCCATGCCCGACCCGGAGCCGCTGACGCTGTTCGACCACGTGTACCCCAACGGCTCGCCGGAGCTCGACCGGCAGCGCGAGCAGTTCGGCACCTACCTGGCTTCGTTCGAGGGGAGCGCCCACTGATGGCCACGGAGACGCTCACCCTCGGCAAGGCCCTCAACGCCGGCCTGCGCCGGGCCCTGGAGCACGACCAGAAGGTCGTCATCATGGGCGAGGACGTCGGCAAGCTCGGCGGCGTCTTCCGGATCACCGACGGGCTCCAGAAGGACTTCGGCGACCAGCGGGTGATCGACACCCCGCTGGCCGAGTCCGGCATCATCGGCACCGCGGTCGGCCTGGCCATCCGCGGCTTCCGCCCGGTCTGCGAGATCCAGTTCGACGGCTTCGTGTACCCCGCGTACGACCAGATCGTGTCGCAGGTGGCGAAGATGCACTACCGCTCGCGGGGCAAGCTCAACATCCCGATGGTCATCCGCATCCCGTACGGCGGCGGCATCGGCGCGGTGGAGCACCACTCCGAGTCGCCGGAGGCGTACTTCGCGCACACCGCCGGCCTGAAGGTGGTGAGCTGCGGCAACCCGCAGGACGCGTACTGGATGATCCAGCAGGCGATCGCCTCGGACGACCCGATCGTCTTCCTGGAGCCGAAGCGGCGTTACTGGGAGAAGGGGCCGGTCGAGCTGGACGCCCCGCTGTCCGAGGCGTACCCGCTGCACGCCGCACGCGTCGTGCGGCCCGGCACCGACGCCACCCTGCTGGCGTACGGGCCGATGGTGCGGACCTGCCTGGACGCGGCGACGGCCGCGGCCGAGGACGGCCGGGAGCTGGAGGTCGTCGACCTGCGTACGCTCTCCCCGCTGGACCTGACCGCCGTGTACGAGTCGGTGCGGCGCACCGGCCGCTGCGTGGTGGTCCACGAGGCCCCGAGCAACCTGGGTCTCGGCGCGGAGATCGCGGCCCGGATCACCGAGGAGTGCTTCTACTCCCTGGAGTCCCCGGTGCTGCGGGTGACCGGCTTCGACACCCCCTACCCGGCGTCCCGGGTGGAGGAGGAGTACCTGCCCGACCTCGACCGGGTGCTCGACGGCGTCGACCGCACCTTCGGCTGGTGAGCGGCATGTCGCGGATCAAGGAGTTCAACCTTCCCGACCTGGGCGAGGGCCTGACCGAGGGCGAGATCCTCGCCTGGCTGGTCAAGGTCGGCGACGTCATCGAGCTGAACCAGCCCATCGTCGAGGTGGAGACGGCCAAGGCGGCCGTCGAGATCCCGGCGAAGTGGGCCGGCCAGGTGCACGCGATCTTCCACCCGGAGGGGAGCACGGTCGAGGTCGGCACCCCGATCATCGCGATCGACACCGACCCGGGCGCCGGGCCGGTCGAGGCGTCGACCACCGCTGCCCCGGCTTCCGACCTGCCCACCCCGTCGGCGGCGTCGCTGGCCGCGGTCGAGGTGGCCCCGACCGAGGGCATGGTCGAGCCGGGCCTGATCGGCGGCGTCGCCCCGGGCGGGCGGACGGCCGTGCTCGTCGGCTACGGCCCGCGTACCACCGCGGCGAAGCGGCGGCCCCGCAAGGGCGGCGTCCCGGCGCAGGCCACCGCGGCCCCGGTCCAGGCCGGTGCGGCCCCGGTCCAGGCCGCGCCCGTGCCGGCCCCGGTCGTTCCCGCGCCGGCCGCGCCGTCGGTCGACGGTGGCGGCGGGCTGGTGCTGGCCAAGCCACCGGTGCGCAAGCTCGCCAAGGACCTCGGCGTCGACCTGGCCGCGCTGACCGGGTCGGGCCCGCAGGGCTCGATCACCCGGGAGGACGTCCAGCGGGCGGCGGACGCCCCCGCGACGGCGGCCGAGCCGCTGACGGCCGCGGCCCCGGCCACCGCCGCGGCGAGCTTCGGCGCGGACCGCGAGCGGCGCATCCCCGTCAAGGGGGTACGCAAGCTCACGGCCGAGAACATGTCCCGCTCGGCGTTCACCGCCCCGCACGTGACGGAGTTCCTGACCGTCGACGTGACCCGGGCGATGAAGGCCCTGGACCGGCTCCGCGGCCGGCGCGAGTGGCGCGACGTCCGGATCTCGCCGCTGCTACTGGTCGCCAAGGCGGTGCTGCTGGCGGTCAAGCGTCACCCGATGGTCAACTCGACCTGGGCCGGCGACGAGATCGTCGTCAAGGAGTACGTCAACCTGGGCATCGCGGCGGCCACCGAACGCGGCCTGATCGTGCCGAACATCAAAGACGCCGGCCGGCTCTCGCTCCGGGAGCTGGCGGACGCGCTGACCGACCTGGTGCAGACGGCGAAGGCCGGCCGCACCTCGCCGGCCGACATGTCCGCCGGCACCCTGACGATCACCAACGTCGGGGTGTTCGGGGTGGACACCGGCACGCCGATCCTGCCTCCGGGCGAGTCGGCGATCCTGGCCTTCGGCGCGGTCCGCGAGCAGCCCTGGGTGCACAAGGGGAAGGTCCGCCCCCGCCAGGTCACCACGCTGGGCCTGTCCTTCGATCACCGGATCATCGACGGTGAGCTGGGCTCGAAGTTCCTACGCGACGTCGGGGACTTCCTGACCGACCCGGAGGCGGCGCTGCTGGCCTGGACCTGACGGTCGAGGAGCACCAACCACGGCCGGTGTGCCACGGGTGAACGCCCGGCACACCGGCCGTGTCCATTGGGGAAAGAACGTCGGCCATCAGGCCCTGTGAGCCTACGATCCTTAGGCAGGTGGCGGAGCTCACCTAATAATCGATGGAAGTTCGGATCGGGATGCGCTTGAATAGAGACATCAGGGGCCGACAACCGAATAGCCAGGAGCTGAGACCCAGATGAGCATGATCGAGCGAATCCGCAACCGCCGCGACGCCAACCGCCGCGCCCGTGCCATCGAGCACGCGCTGCGCTCCGCCACCTCGCCCGCGGTTCGCGAGGAGCTTCTCGCCATCGCCCAGCGTCACATGAGCTGACTCACACCGACTCTCCTCACCTCCTCCAGTTCGATGGCCCGCCCGGTGGACCCCGGGCGGGCCATCGGCGTTTCGGACCGATTGACACCGGGATTCCGCCTCGCGACACCGCCCGGTACGGTTGGGGCTCGGTCGTCGGCCGCCCACCCGGACCCGTCGCGCTCGACAAAAGCTGCTCGACACCGTCCGACTACGCGGAGTGACGGCCGGTGCTCCCCGGACGCCATGGACGGCCACCGGATACGGTGCGGGGAGCCCGCACGGCCGGTACCCCCGGCGGCGCCGGCTTCGCCGACGCACCGGGTCGGCATCGGCGGCCAACATGTCATGGAGGAGGCGCACCGATGACGTCCGAGGGCCCGCACCACCCCGGCCAGCAGCCGGACGAGGTGTCGCCGGGCGCCGGCGCACCGGCGCCGTACGGCGTCGCCAACCCGGACCTGGGCTGGGCACCCCCACCGCCCGCCGCCCGGCCGAACCCGCCCGCGCCCGCCTGGGCGGCACAGCACGACCAGCCGCCGACCGCGGCCTGGGGCGCCGTCCCAGTCCCGCAGAACGACCAGCCCCCGACCGCCGCGTGGCCCGCGCCGCAGGGCAACCCGTGGGGCGCCATGCCGCCGGGCGACCAGCCGTCGGCCGCCGCCCGGGGAGCCGCCCAGGTGCCACAGCCACAGCCGGGCGAGCCCGCGGCCTGGGGGCAGCAGCAGCCCGCCGCCACGCAGCCCGCCTGGACCCAGTCCGACCAGGCGGCGTACGGCCAGGGCGAGCAGGGCGCCCCCGCCTGGACCCCCGGCCAGGGCGAGCAGAGCACCCCCGCCTGGACCCCCGGCCAGGGCGAGCAGAGCACCCCCGCCTGGACCCCCGGCCAGCCCGCGCCGAACGGCAACGCCCAGCCCGACTGGGGGGCGCAGCCCGACCAGCCGGCGCCCGCCTGGGGCGGAGCGGCCGAACCGGCCCCGCCCGCCTGGGGCCAGGCCGAGCCCGCCGTCCGCGGCGCCGCCCGCGTCCCCGGCCCGGCCAACCCTCCGCAGGAGGCCTGGCACAACCCCGACGACCCAGCCCGCTCCGGCGGCTGGAACGCAACCCAGCAGGACGACCCCGCCCACTCCGGCGGCTGGCCAGCGGAAACACCTGCCCAGCAGCAGGACGACCCGACCCGCTCGGGCGGCTTGGTCGCCGGCTCCCCGGCTGCCGCCCAGGACGACCCGGCGCGCTCGGGTGGCTGGACGGCGGGCCCGCCGGCGGAGCAGCAGCCCGGGGCGGCCGAGCAGGCCCCTCCCGCCTGGGGCCAGGCCGAGCCCGCCGCCCGCGGCGCCGCCCGCGTCCCCGTCCCCGGCCCCGCCAGCCCGCCGCAGGAGGCGTGGCACAACCCCGACGACCCCGCCCGCTCCGGCGGCTGGAACGCAACCCAACAGGACGACCCCGCCCACTCCGGCGGCTGGCCAGCGGAAACACCTGCGCAGCAGCAGGACGCTCGCCCGGAGGCGCCCGGCTGGGCGTCGGCTGAGCCCACCTCCGTCCCGCCGGCCCGCGCCAGCGCCAGTGTCGGCGTGGACGGGCCACCCGCCTGGGGCGCCCCGGCGGAGGACCTGCAGCCGTGGTCGGCCGAGCGGCCCGCCGTACCGGACGTCGAGCCGTGGGCGCCGGGCGAGGCATGGGGCCGCGCCGAAGCCGAACCCGCAGCGCAGCAGGCCGGCGGGGGGTGGGAGCCCAGTCAACCGGAGAACCGGCCGCTGTACCAGCCGGCTCCGGCGCCCGGGGTCTCGCCGGCCAACGCCGTCCCGCTGCCGATACAGGAGCAGCGCGTGCCGGGCGCCAGCCTGGCCGCCGCCATGCCGGCCGACTACGCGCCGCCGGCCCAGTTCGCCCCGGGGGGCGAGCCGCTGGCGCGCGCCGAGCAGCCGGGAACGGAGTCGGCCGGCGTCGACGCCGGGTGGGGCCGGGCGGAGGACCCCCAGTCACCGGCCGGCCCGCTCGTGCCCGCTCCGCGGGCCTCGACGGAATCCGGCGCGTCCGCCCGGGTCGCCGTACCCGGGTCGGGCGGCGAGGCACCGGCCGGCGGGGGCGTCTCGGCGAGCGCCTCCGTGCCGATGGCCAGCCGGGTGGTGCCCCCGACCGACCACCCGGCCCACCCTGGTGGCACGCCCACGCCCCAGCCCCGGGTCTACGGCCGCCCCGCCCGTCCGGAGCCGGTCGACGAGCCGGCGCATGCGGAGGAGCCCGCGTTCCACACCGACCACAACCCGCCCCCGGCCCGGTACGACGACCCGGGCGCGCAGGGCCGCTACGACGACCGGGGACCGCTGCGGTTCGACGAGCCGCAGCAGCACGGCTTCGGGGACGGGCCGGCCCAACACCACGGCTTCGGCGAGCCACCCCAGCAGCACGGCTTCGGCGAGCCACCCCAGCAGCACGGCTTCGGCGAGCCACCCCAGCAGCACGGCTTCGGCGACGGGCCGGGGGTGGCCCCGTCCGCGTTCCCGCCCGGCGTGCCGTCGTTCGCGGACCCGGTCCCCAGCAACCGGCCGATGAACGGAACCCGCCCGCACGGCGGCCCCGAACGCCCGGGTGAGCAGTACGCTGGCCCTGGCGCGTCGGCCGCCGGCCACGGCGCGGCGCCCGCGCCGGGTCCGAACCCGTTCGGGGAGCCGGACCACGGCGGATTCCCGCCCGCCTTCCCGCCCGGCGGGCCACACCAGGCTGGCCCACACCAGGCCGCCCCGCACCAGGCTGCCCAGCCGTGGGGCGCGGAGCCGGAGCAGAACCGGTTCGACTCGTTCAAGCCGGACGCCGCCGAGCCGAAGGCCGAGGCGCCGACGCCGAAGGTCCGCAACGGCCGGGTGCTGGCCGTCGTGCTGCTGGCCGCCGTGCTGATCCTGGCCGTGCCGCTGGGCCTGCTGTTCCTGCTCGGCAAGGTCGGCGGCGACGAGAAGCCGGCGGGTTTCAACCCGGCCGTGGGCTCGTGCGTCAAGCAGTCGGGCGGCACCGCGGCGGCGGCGACCTGCGGCGAGGCCGGCTCCTTCACGGTGGTCTCGCGGGCCGACAACAAGGACAAGTGCGCCGACCCGGCGCAGCCGTACGTCGTCCTGCCGGGCAGCGGGGCGGACCGGGTGCTCTGCCTCAAGCCGGCGGGCAAGTAACGCGATGCGGGGAAGGCGGGGCCACGGTGTCCGTGGCCCCGCCTTCGTCGTACGGGTGGTGTGATCGAACCGGCCGCGGGGGCGGGCGGGTCGGGCCGCGCCCGTCGGGCAGACTGAGGGCATGAGCGCACGAGTACGGGCTCCGGAGCTGCCTGCGCCGCCGACGAGTTCTAGCGCCGCTTCGCCCGTCGTCGAGGTAGCGGCACGGCGAGCATGAACCGTGCGTAGAGGTCGAGCACGGGCACCGCCGGGAGGTCGTTCACAGCGGTAACGAACAGGCTCGCGAGGTAGGTCGTCGCCGCCCAGGGGTCGCCCGCCGCGAGGGCGGTCTGCGCGTCCGGGCACGGGTACGGCCGTTTACACGCTTCGCAGACCCACGCGGGACGCTGCGGCCGATGCAGGGTCACCAGTGCTTCCCGCCGTTCGCCCGGTGCGCCTGCGCAGGCGTGAGCCACGGCGCGCGGCCGGGCTGCGGGTAGACCTCCGTCGGCACGTCCGCCCAGGCTGGGCGCGGCTCAGGCTCGGCCGGTGGCGCCGTCCGGTAGCGATCGGGACATGACCGCCAGGGCAGACCACAGACGCAGAGGCGGGACCACCGCCAGCGGCGGCGATGGACGAGGTCGGACGGTACCGGGCTGGCTGCTCTCCGTACGCGCATTCTGCCAGGTTGCCCGGTGCCGTAGTCGCGCGTCAAGAGTGCGAAGCATCTTGCTTCCTGCCCTCCTGACGGGTGCCTACGGTCGACGTATGGCGAAGCGGTACCGGCTCATGGGCGCGCACGAAATCCGCGTGCGCCTGGGCGGAATCAGTCGCCAGCGGGTCTATGCGATCACGTCGCACCGCGCGTTCCCGGAGCCTGTCGCCGAACTCAAGCAGGGGAACGTCTGGGACGCCGACGACGTCGAGCAATGGATTCGGGACCACAGGCCCGACCTCGCCGAGGAACCCGAGGGCTAGCCGGGGCCGCGCGGTACGGCCGCCCCGGGCCGCTGGCGAGCCTGGCGAGGTCTAGGCCGACTCTTCGTCCGCGGAGCCGCACTGCCGCTGCAAGCCGATGCAGCCGTCGTGGGCTGGGTACATACGCCGTTCTCCTGGAACGCTCGACAGGACCATTACAACGTTTTCCTGAAACACCGGCCTGCCGTCTGGGTAGCTCGGATCATCCTCGAGCCGGGCAACGATCGACTCTCCACATTTCCCACAGACCAGAAATGCCGGGCTGAGCTTGATCGTTATCCGGCTCGGGTCGAATCGTCTGCCCATCGCGCGAGGCTAAAGCGAGAGGCAGGCACCACTCGCACTAGCTGTCCGGCAGGGCGAAGGAACGTCGGCGGGCACAGTGCGCCGCCGAGGCGCGCGAGTCACCAGTTCGCACGCCTGCCCGCCAAGAGGTCTACCGCCTGCAAGACGGCCGGTATCAGACGGCGTCCGCCACGCCGGCCTTCGGCGAGGCGGTGTCGCGTACGCTCTCCCACCGCCCCGTCGGGTCGATGGTGGGGCACGATGGGGTCATGAGCGCACGCGTACGCGCCCCCGAGCTGCGGGGCCGAGCCTGGCTGAACACAGGGGGACGAAACCTGACATTACGGGACCTTCGAGGTCACTGCGTCCTGATTGATTTTTGGACCTTCTGCTGCATCAACTGCCTGCACGTGCTCGACGAGCTGCGTCCGCTCGAGGAGAAGTACGCCGACGTGCTGGTCGTGATCGGCGTCCACTCGCCGAAGTTCGAGCACGAGAAGGACCCGGACGCCCTCGCCGCCGCCGTGGAGCGGTACGGCGTGCACCACCCCGTACTCGACGATCCCGAGCTGGACATGTGGCAGCAGTACGCGGCCCGGGCCTGGCCGACGCTGGCCGTGATCGACCCCGAGGGCTACGTCGTGGCCACCATGGCGGGCGAGGGGCACGCCGAGGGGCTGGCCCGGCTGATCGACGAGCTGGTCGCCACCCACGAGGCGAAGGGCACCCTGCACCGGGGCGACGGCCCGTACGTGCCGCCCCCCGGGCCGGAGACCACCCTGCGCTTTCCCGGCAAGGCCGTCGTGCTCCGCGACGGCAATCTGCTGGTGTCCGACTCGGCCCGGCACTCGCTGGTCGAGCTGGCCCCCGACGGCGAGACGGTGCTGCGCCGGATCGGCTCGGGCAGCCGGGGGCGCGCCGACGGCCCGGCCGGCGCGGCCGGCTTCTCCGAGCCGCAGGGGGTGTGCCTGCTCCCGGAGCACGTCGCGGAGGTGGCCGGGTACGACCTGGTGGTCGCGGACACCGTCAACCACCTGCTGCGGGGCGTACGGCTGGAGACCGGCGAGGTGCTCACCGTGGCCGGCACCGGGCGGCAGTGGCGGTCCACCGTCGACGACCACGCCCACGACGCGCTCTCCGTCGACCTCTCCTCCCCCTGGGACCTGGCCTGGTACGACGACCGGATCGTCGTCGCCATGGCCGGCATCCACCAGCTCTGGTGGTTCGACCCGATCAAGCGCACCGCCGGCATGTACGCCGGCACCACGGTCGAGGCGCTGCGCGACGGCCCGCTGGCCGAGGTGTGGATGGCCCAGCCGTCCGGCCTGTCCGTCTCGGCGGACGGCAGCCGGCTCTGGATCGCCGACAGCGAGACCAGCGCTGTCCGGTACGTCCAGAACGGCGTGCTGGGCACGGCCGTCGGGCAGGGGCTGTTCGACTTCGGCCACGTCGACGGCCCGGCCGACCGGGCGCTGTTGCAGCACCCGCTGGGCGTCTGCGCGCTGCCGGACGGCTCGGTGCTGATCGCCGACACGTACAACGGCGCCGTCCGCCGCTACGACCCGGAGACGAACCTGGTCGGCACGGTCGCCGACGGGCTGGCCGAGCCGAGCGACCTGGTGCTCACCGCCGACGGCGGGGTGCTGGTGGTGGAGTCGGCGGCGCACCGGCTGACCAGGCTGGCCCCGGGCGCGCTGACCGCCGCCGGCGCGAGCACTGTCGAGGGCCCGCGGCACCGTACGGAGCGGGAGCCCACCGACGTGGCGGCCGGCGAGGTGACGCTGGACGTCGTCTTCACGCCGGCCCCGGGGCAGAAGCTGGACGACACGTTCGGGCCGTCCACTCGGCTGGTGGTCTCCGCGTCCCCGCCCGAGCTGCTGCTGGAGGGGGCGGGCACCGGGACGGAGCTGTCCCGCCGGCTGGTGGTCAACGACGCCGTGCCGGGCGGGGTGCTCCAGGTGACGGCGCAGGCGGCGACGTGCGACGCGGACGTCGAGCACGCGGCCTGCCACCTGACCCGGCAGGACTGGGGCGTACCGGTCCGGGTGGTCGAGGGGGCCGCCGCGCGGCTCCCGCTGGTCCTGCGCGGCCTGGACGCCTGACCGCCACCGTCCGGCGGACCACGCCGGATCAGGCGAACGGGGTCAGCTGCACCCCCGCGTCGAGCAGCGCGGCGCGCACCATGGTGGCGGACGCCACGGCGCCGGGGGTGTCCCCGTGCAGGCAGATCGAGTCGACCTGGCAGGGGATGACCGTGCCGTCCACCGCCACCACCGTCCGCTCGGTGGCCATGCGGACGGCCCGCTCGGCCACCTGGTCGGGGTCGGTGACCAGCGCCCCCAGGGCGGTGCGCGGCACCAGCGATCCGTTGGGCAGGTAGCCCCGGTCGGCGAAGCCCTCGGCGACGACCCGTACGCCCGCGCCGACGGCGAGCTGGGCGAGCACCGAGCCGGGCGCGCAGAGCACCGGCAGCTCGCGGTCGTAGTCGTTGACCGCGGCGACCAGCGCGGCGGCCTGGGCCTGGTCCACGGCCGCCGCGTGGTAGAGCGCCCCGTGTGGTTTGAGGTAGCGGACCCGGGTGCCGAACGCGCGGCAGAAGGCGTCGAGCGCGCCGATCTGGTACGTCACCTCGTCGCGCAGCTCGGTGAAGCCGTACTCGATGTGGCGGCGGCCGAAGCCGGCGAGGTCGCGGTAGCCGACCTGCGCGCCGATCGCCACGCCCCGCTCCGCGGCGGCGGCGCAGACCCGGCGCATGGTGGACGGGTCGCCGCCGTGGAAGCCGCAGGCGACGTTCGCCGAGGTCACGACGTCCAGCAGCGCCTCGTCGTCGCCGAGCCGCCAGATGCCGAATCCCTCGCCGAGGTCAGCGTTCAGGTCCATGGAACCTCACCGTAGTGCCTGGCCGCGCCTGGGCGAGCGGGGTCACGTCGTCCACCACCCCGACGACGGGGTAGCCGCCGGTGGTCGGGTGGTCGGCGAGGAAGATCAGGGGCTGTCCGTCCGCCGGCACCTGCACCGCGCCCAGCACGAGCCCTTCGCTGGGCAGTTCCCCGGCCACCGCGCGGTGCAGCGGCACGCCGGTCAGTCGCGCGCCGACCCGGTTGCTCACCGGGCTCACGGTGTACGGGGTGGTGCGCAGCAGGTCGAGCGCGGCCGGGGTGAACCAGTCCTGCCGGGGGCCGGGGCGCAGCGTGAGCCGGAGTTCCGTCGGCACGGGCGACCCGAGGGCGAGGTCCACGGGCGCGGGGTCGGCGGAGGGGGCGCCGAGGGGCAGGCTGTCGCCGTCGGACAGCGGGGGCGGGCCGAGGCCGGAGAGGGTGTCGGTGGACCGGCTGCCGAGCACCGGCTCGACGGCGATCCCGCCGGCGACCGCGAGCCAGTTGCGCAGCCCGCGCCTGGCGGGGCCGATCCGCAGCACCGCGCCAGCCGGCACGGAAAGGGGGCGGCCGACGTCGCCGGGCCGGTCGCCGATCCGGACGTCGGCCTCCGCGCCGGTGACCGCGACCGTGCCGGCCCGGGTGAGTCGCAGCTCGCACCCGGTCAGGGTGGTCTCCAGGCCGGCGGCGGTCTCGGGGTTGCCGACGAGGCGGTTGGCCAGCCGCAGGGCCGCCGGGTCGAGCGCCCCCGACCGGGGTACGCCGAGATGCGCCCAACCGGGTCGGCCCTGGTCCTGGACGGTGGTGAGCGCCCCGGCCCGGAGCACCTCCAGCCGGCTGGTGGGGGTCACGCGGTCACCAGGCGGACCCGGGTGCCGGGGGTGAGTCGGGCCGGCGGGTCGGCGCGTACGTCGAACAGGGTCAGCGTGGTACGGCCGACCAGCAGCCAGCCGCCCGGCGAGGCGCCGGGGTAGATGCCGGCGTACTCGCCGGCCAGGGCGACCGAGCCGGCCGGCACCCGGGGTCGGGGGGTGGCCAGCCGGGGCACCGCCAGTTCCGGCGGCAGTCCGGTCAGGTACGCGAACCCGGGCGCGAAGCCGCAGAAGGCGGCCCGGAACGGCGTGCCGGCGAGGCGGGCGACCACCTCGGGCACGTCCACGCCCCAGTGGCCGGCGACGACCGGCAGGTCCTCCCCGTCGTACGTGACGGGGACCTCGACCTGGGCGGCGGGCGCGGCGGGGTCCGCCGGGCGCGGGGTCCAGCCGGCGACGAGCGCGGCGGCCCGCTCCGGGTCGGGTACCCCGTCGAGCAGCACGGTGCGGGCCGCCGGGACGATGTCGGCGGCGTCCAGTTCGCCGGCCGCCCGGCGGTGCCACAGCTCGGCGCGCCACGCCTCCACCTGGTCGGGGTCGTCGCAGTCGAGCAGCAGGGCGTTCCTGCCGACGGGCCGCATCCGCATCCCGCCATGATCCCCGATCGGCCCTCTGGCCAGGCACGGGGATGGCCATACCTGCCAGTAACCTACGGTGTCGTAACCTGAGTACGTGACGATCCCCGCACCGCCTCGACTCAGGCCGGTCGACATCGGTAAGCCCCGGATGCGCGGCTGGCTGCACACCTACGCGTTCTTCGTCGCGGTCGCCTGCGGCGCCGTGCTCTGCTCGATCGCCGCCGCCCGCCCCGGCTGGGCCCCCTTCGTGAGCTGCCTGGTCTACAGCCTCACGGTCTGCGGGCTCTTCGGCACCAGCGCGCTCTACCACCGTCGGGTGTGGACGGAGCGCGGCTTCCAGGTCATGCGCCGGATGGACCATTCGATGATCTTCGTGTTCATCGCCGGCACGTACACCCCGTTCTGCGTCCTGCTGCTCGACGTCGGGCACGCGACGCTGATGCTCGGCCTGGTCTGGGGCGGCGCGCTGGCCGGCGTGGCGCTCAAACTGGTGTGGCCGCACGCCCCACGCTGGGTCTCCGCCCCGCTGTACCTGGCGCTCGGCTGGGTCTCGGTCACGATGCTGCCGCAGATCCTGCGGGAGGGCGGGGTCACCGCGCTGGTGCTGCTCGCGGTCGGCGGCGCCGTCTACAGCGTGGGTGCGGTCTTCTACGCGCTGCGCCGGCCCAACCCGTGGCCGACGGTCTTCGGTCACCACGAGTTCTTCCACGCCTGCACCCTGGTCGCGGCGATCTGCCACCACATCGCGATCTACTTCGCCCTCTTCGCCTGACTGTGCGCGGCCCTTCCGGCCCGAGCCCGTCGATCAGGACGTGACTGCGGGGGCCCGCCCCCTCGCGGGCCCCCGCAGTCCGGCTCGGGGAGTCAAACCGTACGGCGCGGGCGCCGCACCTCGCGGTACTCCTCGACGACGCGGTCGTCCTGCACCGGCACGACCCGGTCGGCGACCACATGGTCCTCCCGCACCGGCGTGGCGACCACGGTGCGCCGCCGGTTGTTCCAGAAGTAGAGGGTGGTGAGCAGGCCGACGACGCCGGCGAGCATCAGCACCCAGCCGACGACGCTGACGTCCAGCCACCCCAGGTCGCCCTGCACGGCGAACGCGAAGATCGCACCCACCGCGATGAGGAAGATGCTGGCACCGATGCCCATCTTGTCGCCTCCTTGGCTATCAGCTGGCGCTTCTACCCGCCGCGGCCATGGATGAAGGTTGCGGCACGCAACCTCATACCCAGGCGTGGTGATCGCCAATCGGGCAAGCTGGTGCCATGACGGACCCAGGGGGCACGGAACGGACGCTGGTGCTGGTGCGGCACGCCAAGGCGAAGCCGCCGGGGGACGGCCCGGACGCAAACCGGGGCCTGACCACCCGCGGCAAGGCGGACGCGGCAGCCGCCGGCGCCTGGCTGGCCCGGCACGCCCTCCTGCCGGACGTGGTGCTCTGCTCGACCGCCCGGCGTACGCGGGAGACGTGGCACGGGGTGGCGATGGGCATGACCGGCTCGCCGGACGAGGCGGGGCCCGCCGGATCGGCACCCGTGGTGCGCTACGAGGCGGCCGTGTACGAGGCCCGCCCGGGGGACCTGCTGACGCTGCTGCGGTCGCTGCCGATGCACGCGGAGACGGTGTTGCTGGTCGCCCACAACCCGGGCGTCTCGCTGCTCTCCGCCCTGCTCGACCCGGTACGCGCCGACGACGAGGGCCTGCGTACCACGGACGTGGTCGTGCACCGCACGCGGCAGCGCTGGGCGGAACTGGTCCGCGCCGACATCACCGCCCGGCACACCGCCCGCGGCTGAGGCGCGAGGAAGGGCCCTCGTCGACGCACCGGCCGCCCGGCTCACCGTCGACTCCGCAGAGCCGGCAGGGGCCCCGGTGCGACCGGGGCCCCTGCGTCACGGGGTCGCTCACGACGGCGGCGCCGTCGGCGGCGGCGGGTCGGGCGGCGGCGGCATCATCGCCGTCGGGTGTGAGAGCCGGTTCTCCTCGACGATCAGGGTCCGCGCCCGCTTGCGCCGGTCCTGCCAGAACCAGAGCGTGGTGAGCAGTACGGCCAGTCCGGCCAGGATGAACACCCAGCCGACGGCGCGCAGGTCCACCCACCAGACGTTGGCCCGGATGGCGAAGGTCAGAATCGCGCCGATGGCGATGAGGAAGATTCCGCTACCAATGCCCATGTGCGCTGCACTCCCCCGTGCGGTGGCTCTGGGCGTTCACTGACGTCCGGGCCACGGTTACCCGCCCGGGCCGGCAACTACCCGGGACGGCGTCCGCCATAGGGGACGGGCCACGCGGACCGGCACGCGGGCGACGCGACGGAAGGTCGCGCGGCGACGGCCGGCGAGCTGTCCGCTCGCCGGCCGTCGGTGTCGCTGAGGTGCCGTCAGCGGCTCAGAACGCCTCCTCCGGGAGGTCCATGAGGTCCAGGTCGGCGTTGGTGATGATCCGCCGGTCGGCGCCGATGCGGGGCAGCACCTCGCGGGCGAAGAACCTCGCGGCGGCGACCTTACCGGTGTAGAACGCCTTGTCGGCGGCCGAGACCTCGCCGGCCAGGGCGCGCAGCGCGACGTCGGCCTGCCGCTGGAGCAGCCAGCCGACGACGAGGTCACCGACAGCGAGCAGGAACCGGCGGCTGCTGAGGCCGACCTTGTAGAGCGCGCGGGCGTCGCCGCCCTGCGCCTCGCCCAGCCAGCCGGTCAGCACCCCGAGGATGGTCTGCACCTCGGCGAGCGCCTTGCCGAGCGCCTGCCGCTCCTCCTTGAGCTGGCCGTTGCCGCCCTCGGAGGTGATGAACTCCTGGATCTCGCCGGCGACCGTCAGCAGGGCCTTGCCGTTGTCCCGGACGATCTTCCGGAAGACCAGGTCGAGACTCTGGATCGCCGTGGTGCCCTCGTACAAAGTGTCGATCTTCGAGTCCCGGACGTACTGCTCCAGCGGGTAGTCCTGGAGGAATCCGGAGCCGCCGAAGGTCTGCAACGCCTCGTGGCCGAGCAGTTCGTACGCCCGCTCCGAGCCGACGCCCTTGACCAGCGGCAGCAGCAGGTCGTTGACCCGCTTGGCCACCTTGGTGGCCTGCTCGTCGCCCGTTGCCTCGGCGATGGCGACCCTGTCCTGCCAGGAGGCGGTGTAGCAGACCAGCGCCCGCAGCCCCTCGGCGTACGACTTCTGGAGCATCAGCGAACGCCGCACGTCGGGGTGGTGGGTGATGGTGACCCGGGGAGCCGTCTTGTCGGCCATCTGGATCAGGTCGGCGCCCTGCACCCGGTTCCTGGCGTACTCGAGCGCGTTCAGGTAGCCGGTCGACAGGGTGGCGATCGCCTTCGTGCCGACCATCATGCGGGCGTACTCGATGATCATGAACATCTGCCGGATGCCGTCGTGCTTCTCGCCCAGCAGCCAGCCCTTCGCGGGCACGCCGTGCTCGCCGAAGGTCAATTCGCAGGTGTTGGAGGCCTTCAGGCCCATCTTGTGCTCGACGTTGGTGGCGAAGACGCCGTTGCGCTCGCCCAGCTCGCCCGTCTCCTCGTCGAAGTGGTACTTCGGCACGACGAACAGCGACAGGCCCTTGGTGCCCGGGCCGCCCACGCCCTCGACGCCGACCGGGCGGGCCAGCACGTAGTGGACGATGTTGTCGGACAGGTCGTGCTCGCCCGAGGTGATGAAGCGCTTCACGCCCTCGATGTGCCACGTGCCGTCCGGCTGGGGGATGGCGCGGGTGCGGCCCGCCCCGACGTCCGAGCCGGCGTCGGGCTCGGTGAGCACCATCGTGGAGCCCCACTGCTTGTCGACGAGGAGCTTGGCCCACTTCTTCTGCCGTTCGGTGCCCTCGGCGTACAGCACGTGGGCGAAGGACGGGCCGGAGGCGTACATCCAGATCGGCGCGTTCGCGCCGAGCACCAGCTCGGCGACCGACCACCAGAGGGTGCGCGGGGCGCTGGTGCCGCCCAGCGCCTCGGGGAGGTCCAGCCGCCAGAACTCGGAGTCCATGAACGCCTGGTACGACTTCCGGAAGGACTCCGGCAGCGGCGCGGTGTGCGTGGCCGGGTCGAAGACCGGCGGGTTGCGGTCGCTGTCCGCGTAGCTGGCGGCCAGGTCCTCGCGGGCCAGGCGGTCGACCTCGGAGAGGAAGCTGCGGGCGGTGTCGACGTCCAGATCCGGGTACGGCTCCTGGCCGAACGTCCGGTCCGCCCCGAAGACCTCGAACAGGTTGAACTCGAGGTCCCGAAGGTTGCTCTTGTAGTGGGTCATGCTCGCAGGCCCCGCTTCCGGACACGTGTTACCGATCAGTAACCAAGACTGTATTACTCACCGGTAGGAAGCGACAAGCCGCTCGCGGAAGTGACGGCGATTACACATTCCGATTTCGCCCGTCGGCGGCCGGCGACCGAAGCACGACGGGGCCCGGCCGGCGGCACGCCCGGGCGGCGGGCGCGCGAGGGCTCCGCCGGCGTCGGCTAGCCCTCGGCGGCGCCGAGCTCCCAGCTCGGCACGGGTGCGGTCGCGTCGCTGACCGGGCCCGCGTACTCCATCAGGACCAGGGCGATGTCGTCGTCGAGCCGGCCGTGCACCCACTCGACCAGGGCCGTCTCCAGCGACGCCAGGCCGTCGCCGACGGTGCCGTGGCCGAGCAGCCGCCACGCCCGGTCCGCCGTCGGGAAGAACTCGCCGTCCCGCCGGGCCTCGCCGAGGCCGTCGGTGAACAGCAGCAACCGGTCGCCCGGCTCCAGGCGCTCCACGCGGGGCCGGACCACCGGCATGAAGCCCAGCGGCGGGGCCGGGGCCGGCGGCTCCAGCGGGATCACCGCGCCCCGGCGCAGCAGCAGGGGCGGCGGGTGGCCGCAGTTGACGATGGTCAGCGTCCCGCCCCGCTCCTCGACCAGGGCCGCCGTGACGAAGTCCTCGTCGCCGACGTTGCGGGCCACCGCCCGGTCCAGGTCCGCGACCACGGCCCGCAGGTCGGCCCGCTCGTACGCGACGTGCCGGTACGAGCCGAGCACGATGCTGGCCAGCCGGACGGCGTCCAGCCCCTTGCCGCGTACGTCGCCGATGATCATTCGCACGCCGTACGGGGTGTCCATGGCCTCGTACAGGTCGCCGCCGATCTCCGCGGTGGTGCTGGAGGAGATGTAGCGCCCGGCCACCATGAGGGTGCCCACCTGCGGACCCAGCGGGCGCAGCACCGCCTGCTGGGCCACCGCCGCCAGCTTGGACAGCTCGGCGATCCGCTCGGCCTGCCGCTGGCGTACGGCCGCCACCGCCGCCGCGATTCCGGTGGCCAGCGCGATGCCGGCCACGTTGACCGCGGTGACCAGGGACGTCCTCGGCTCGGTGAGCGCGAAGGCGGAGCCGATGGCGGTCGCCACGGCGCCCACCCCGAGCACCACCCGCCAGGAGGCGAGGGCCGCGGCGAGGAAGGGCGCGGCGACCATCAGCGCGATGTAGTGCGCCGGACGGCCGTCCGCCAGCTCCACCGCGGAGACGATCGCGAGCAGGACAAGGGCCGCGCCGAGGCCGGCGCGGGATCCTGGGCTCAGCGGGCCGCGGCCCGACTGGAAGGCATGCGTGCGTACGAAGGACAGCATGCCTGATCCGGATGAACGGGTGAATGATCCTGGCCCGTCATCCGATGATGTTCTACCCGGGCGGCCCCGGAAGCGGGGCTGATCGACTCCGGTCACCTCGGCCATCGCCGGTTGCGTACCCGTCAGCCCAGCACCTCGTACCGGACGGTCAACTCGCCGAGGTCGACCGACGCGATGGCCGCGAAGGCGGCGCGGGACAGGTCGAGGCACCGGCCCGCGACGAACGGGCCGCGGTCGTTGATCCGCACGGTGACGGACTTGCCGTTCGCCGGGTTGGTCACCCGGACCTTCGTGTTGAACGGCAGCGTCTTGTGCGCGGCGGTGAGGGCGCTCGGGTCGAAGGTCTCCCCGTTGGCCGTCATCTGCCCCTCGTCGTAAAAGGACGCGCCGCAGGTGCCGCTGTCGACGACCCTGCTGGTCGGCGCGGCCTTCCTGGTCGTGGCGGTTGGCTTCGGCGCGGCGGTCCGCGGCTTGCTCCGGGACGCGGCCTGGCTCCGGGTGGCCGTCGGGCTGGCCGTGGCGCTCGGCGAGAGGCTGGGGCTGGGCGAGAGGCTGGGGCTCGACGAGGCCGACGGGGTGGCGGCGAGGATGTCCGCCGGGGTCTCCGCGACGGCTGTCGGCGACGCCTCGCCGGAGGTCAGGTGCACGGCACCGACGGTCCCGCCGACGACGAGCGCGACGCCGACGGCGGCGGTGGCCGCGATCGCGGCCGGCGAGAGGGAGAAGCGGGTGCGGGAGTGCCTGCCAGCCACCGGTCCGGTCCTTTCGTCGACTGAGCAAAAACCGGCCCGAACCGTAACGAGAGAAGCACTTCCGAAGTCAACGTGATCATGCTGGTATGTTCGCAATTGCCCATATACGTGTACCCGATCATCCGAGGCGAGGTGGGCCGCACGGCCCCGGCCGCGCCCTGGTGGCTGAGCGCGGACTTCGGCGCCGTCCCCGCCCCCCTCGCGGCGATGCCGCACGATGGTCGGCATGCCCGCCGAGCTGAGCGAACGTCTGGTCGAGCTGTTCCGCTGGATCGATCCCGGCGCGCAGAGCGACCACCTAATCAGCGACGTCTCGGGCTGGTGGCGCGACGCGGACGTGCTGGCGCGGCTCGGACCGGCCCTCGCGGAGCCGTTCCGGGACGCCCGGCCGACCGTGGTGCTCGCCCCGGCCGTCACCGGGCTGCTGCTCGGCCCGCTCGCCGCGGCCGCGCTGGGGGTCGGGTTCGTGCCCGCGTACAAGGCGGGGGACGGGCGGACGCCTGCCGGGCCGACGACGTGGGCGCAGAGCCCGCCGGACTTCCGGGGGCGCCGGGTCGACCTGGGAGTGCGGGACCGACACCTCGGCCCCGGGGACCGGGTGCTGGTGGTCGACGACTGGGTGGCCACCGGTGCCCAGCTCCGCGCCCTGTACGCGATCTGCGCCGCCCGGGGCGCCCAGGTCCTCGGCGCGTCCGCCGTGGTGGTCGACTGTCCGCCCGACCTCGCTGCCGAGCTGCGGGTACGCGGCCTGGTCGGCGCCGCCCGGCTCGGCTGAGGGCGAGACCTCCGCGCGGGGCATTGACCTCAAGCGAGGTTGCCTCGTCGAGCTGACGCACCAGGCGGCCCTGGGCTATCTGCGGTACGCCCACGGCAACGCCGTCATGCTGGTACACGCGGTGACCGCACCGACGGCGGTGCTGCGCGTGCTGCCGGATCTCGACCCCGCGCTCCGGGCGCCGCGCCTCACCGCCGCCTGGTCCGCGACGGCGGTGACCGCCGTCTACGCCCCGCCGGACGGCGTGCCACCCGCCACGGCGGCCCCCGGTACCCCGGCCGAGGTGTTCGACCGGGCGGCCCGGCACGGCGACGAGCACGTGGTGAAGCTGGCCGACGCGGTCCTCGACGCGCACGCGGCCATCGGGGACGAGCGGGTGCTGGCGGCGGCCGACCACGCCGGGCGGCTCATCTGACGAATTCCTCCACCGCGGTGCAGACCCGGCCCAGCGCCTCGGCCGAGCGGGCCAGCGGGCCGGGCACCAGCAGCCCGTGGTCGGCCTCGTCGATCTCCAGCACGTGCGGCGTGAGCCGGCGGGCCGCCGCGCCGTCCCAGAGGCTGTCGGCGGCGCCACCGACCAGCAGGAACGGGTCGCTCGCCCGGCTCAGCGCCTCGGCCTCGCCGTCACCGTAACGCCACCGGCGCCCGCGGTGGGGTCCGATCCCGGCCCGGGCGGCGGCCGGCGCGTAGCCTCGGCAGGATGTGGCCTCGGATCGGCGGACTGCGCACCCTCGACCTCGGCACCCCCGGGAAGATGCGGGCGAGGCTCAACACCCTGGTGCGCAACGGCGTCAAGACGGCGACGGCCGGCCTGCTCGACGAGTACGCCGACGAGGGCGAGGAACTGGAGCGCGTCGGCGAACGACTGGCCCTCGTGGACGACCACGACACGCTGGTCGGCGTCGTCGAGGTGACCGGCGTCGAGGTGGTCCGCTTCGCCGACGTCCCCTGGGACTTCGCCCGGTCGGAGGGGGAGGGCGACCGGTCGATCGAGGAGTGGCGGGCCGGCCACGCCGCCTACTGGGCCCGGGTGGGCACCCCGGTCACGGACGACAGCCGGATCGTCTGCGTCCGCTTCCGCCTCGTCTCGGCCGGCGACGGCGGCGTCCTCGGCACGTAGGGGCGTCCTCGGCACGTAGGGGCGTCCTCGGCACGTAGGGGAAGGACTCCCTTCTCACCCGCCGGCCCCGGGCTCACGCGGTGGCGAGGCCGCGCAGCTCCGGCAGGAGGCGGGTGGCGACGTCCACCAGGGTCGCCTCGTCCCCGGCGTACCAGCTGCTGGCGCGCGGCCAGTGCGTCACCACGTCGGTGAAGCCGAGGTCGGCGGCCCGCCGGACCTGCTCGGCGAAGAAGTCCGCGCTGCTCAGCGAGAACGCGGGGGCGGAGTCGAGGGAGAGGTAACGGTCCAGCGTCGCGGGGTCGCGTCCGGCCTCGGCCAGCGTCCGGTCCATCCGGCCCGACAGCTCACGCACCGTCCCCCACCAGCTCTCCACGTCGTCGCCACCCGCACCGGTGGTCACCCAGCCCTGTCCGTACCGGGCCGCCAGCCGCATCGACCGGGGGCCGTTGGCGGCCACCACGAACGGCACCCGCGGGGTCTGCACGCAGCCCGGGTTGCTGCGGGCGCCCACGGCGGCGAACCAGTCGCCGCGCCAGGTGGTGCCGTCCTCGCGCAGGATCAGGTCGAGCAGCTCGGTGAACTCGGCGAACCGGTCGACCCGCTGACGCGGCGGCAGCGTCTCGCCCCCGAGCACGGCGGAGTCGAAGCCGATGCCGCCCGCGCCGAGGCCGAGCAGGAACCGGCCGCCCGAGACGTCGTCGAGAGCGGTGACCTGGCGGGCGAACGCCGCCGGGTGCCGGAAGTTGGGCGAGGCGACGAGGGTGCCCAGCCGGATGCGGGAGGTCACCGTGGCGGCGGCGGTCAGCGTCGTCACCGAGTCGAACCACGGCCCGTCGACCAGGTCCCGCCAGCCCAGATGGTCGTACGTCCAGGCGTGGTCGAAGCCCCACTCCTCCGCCCGCCGCCACCGCCGTTGCGACTCCGACCAGCGCTGGTCGGGCAGGATCACGATGCCAATCCGCATGATCGCCAGGGTACGGCCCGCGGTGTCCCCCTCACAGCGTGGCGAGCTTGGCCAGCATCCGCCCCAGGTGCGGCTCCACGGTCCCGGGGGCGGCGTCGGCCACCTCGCGCGGCGTCCACCACCGCACGCCGTGGAACTCCGCCCGGTCGGGGGTGATCCGCTGTTCGGGGTCGCCGGCGAGCACGTACCAGAGGCTCACGTCCGTGTGCCGGGTCTCGGGCGGGCCGACCGTCGAGGTCACCGTGACCAGGGCCGGGCGCGCGCCGAGGGCCGGCGCGAAGACCGCCGGTACGCCCAGTGGGCCGGGTCAGCGGTCGCCGGGGGTGCGGGCGAGCCACTCCGGCGCGAGCAGTGACCAGACCTCGGTGTCGTACCGGACGCCCTGGTAGAGGAACTCGTCCCGCAGCACCCCGTCCCGCCGCATGCCGAGCCGCCGGGCGACGTTGCTGCTGGCGGTGTTCTCCGGGCGGCAGAGCCATGCGATTCGGTGGATGCCCCGCACGCGCACCGCCCAGTCGACGAGGTGCCCGGCCGCCCGGGTGACCAGCCCGCGGCCCTGGCCGGCCGGCTCCAGCCAGCAGCCCAGCTCGCACTTGCCGGCGGCGGCGTCGAAGGAGACGAACATGACCCCGCCGACGAGCGTGCCGTCGAGCCAGATGCCGTACAGCCGGCCGGCGTCGCGGGCCGTAAGGTCCGCGAACCGTTGCAGGGTGGCGCGGGCCGACTCCAGATCCGTGTTCCGGCTCGCCCACGGGATCCACGGGTCCACCGCGTCACGGGCCCGGTCCATGTGGGCGAGGAACTCCTCGGCCTGCCACGGCTCCAGCGGGCGCAGCTCGATCCCGTCGTCGAGAGTGATCGCGAACACGAGCGCACTGTACCGGCGGGGACCGCTCCCGTACCGCCCGGCGCGTCATGCCTCGCTGGTGCGACGCCGGTTGTCCGTCCCGGCTGGAGCAGGTCCCGACGGGGGTCGCCTGGTAAGGGTTCCCCATACCGCCCCGTGCGCAAGATCGACCACAATGGAGAACCGTCACGTGCCATACCGAAAGGACGCAAGTGAAACGTCGACTTCTGCACGCCCTGACGGCCGGGATCGTCATCCTCGGCGGCGCGGCGGTGGCAGCCCCGCCGGCCTCGGCAAGCGACGCCCCCGGCTTCGTCTGCAACCTCACGGAGAACACCTGGCTCCGCGCCGCGCCCCAGAGCTCCTTCATCCTGCGCACGCTGACGGCGGGTCGCGGGTTCCGCTGGCACGGCCAGGTATGGGGCATCGACGACGACGTCTGGATCTACGGCCACGGCGCCGAAGACCCCGCACTGGACGGTTGGGTCCCGGCCCGCAACACCACCTGCTGAACCGTCGACTCTGCCGGGGATGGCCGCACGCTGCTGCGGCCATCCCCGTATCCGTTCCCGCCGGATCGGCATCCGAGTTCCGGCGCGCTGGTCCGGACGGCGATCAGCGGTGCGCGTTGAGGGCGTCCAGGACCGCGGCGAACTCGTCGGGTGGCAGGAAGATCCGGTTGCCGTGGCGTGCCCGGGAACCCCGACGCCAGATGGGCGTTTCGAGGTCGCGCTCCGGATCCCGGGCTGACAGCCAGATCTGCCAGGCGTCGTAGTGGGCGGCCTGGCCGGCCCAGACGCGGGTCACCTGCGACCAGGGAATGATCCGCGTACGGAAAACCGTGCGGATCTTGATGCCGTGGTCGCTGACGTAGACGCCCACCAGCGTCACCCGCCACAGCACCACCTGCCAGATCGACACGAAGAGGCCGATGGCCACGCCCCCAAATACGCCGCTTCCGGGAAGGCCGCAGAGCGGAAGGAGACCGGCGGCGGACGCGCCGACCGCGACGACGTAGCGCAAGGTGTGGAGATCGCCCTGGTCGCCTCGGTAACCGTACGGCCGCACCCAGTCCGGCATGTGCCGCATCGTACGGCTCGACGGCAAACCCGAAGCGGGTGACGGAATCGAGTTGGGGCGTCGGACACGGCCCCTGGCGGCGGGGTCGCGGCGAGGTTTGAGGCAGTTGGCGCCGCACTCGACGGCATGGCGTTCGCGGTTAGGGTGGATCAAGGCAGGCCAACTGCCCTACTGCGCGCCCTACGGTCCTCGCCCGGTGCCTCGGCCAGGCGAGAGCCTGAAATTGGTTCGACCCCCGCTCGCCTCGCTCGTTAGGTTGCGAGTTTGTTCCCACTGCAGGGAGCCCATGAGATCCTCGTGCGGCCGCCCAGGCAGATCCCACGCGGAGAGTAGGCCTCGTCAATGGCATGCCGTATCAGTGAGCTCGTGCTCAAGTGTCACGACCCCGAGTTGCTGGCGCGGTTCTGGTGCGAGGTCCTGGACTTCATAGAGCTCGATCGCGAAGCGGAGGGCTGCATCGAGATAGGTCCGCGCGAAGGGTTCGGCGGCCCGCAGCCGACGATCTTCCTCATCCGCGACGACGAGCCGAAGAACGGGCGTGCCCGGCTGCACATCGACGTCAACCCCACCGACCGCGATCAGGACGCCGAGCTCGAGCGCCTCCTGGCCGCCGGGGCCGAACTCGTCGACATCGGTCAGCCTGCCGAGGCGTCCTGGCACGTCCTCGCCGATCCGGAAGGCAACGAGTTTTGCCTGCTCAAGCGCCGCCTCGACCCACTCTGACGGCCTTGCCGAAACGATCGACGCAGCCGCCACCCCACAGCCGCCGACAAGATCTCGACGTCTGACACGGCGCGGCGGGCTGCCCGGCCAGGGAGGCCCGATGGCACGCTGCATGATCCTTAAACCTTGGAACATCGAAGGCCCTGGCTGGGACTCGCGTCCTGGCCAGGGCCTCGTGGAGCGGGTGACGGGAATCGAACCCGCACTGTCAGCTTGGGAATTGCCAATGTGCGGCTGCCAGCAGGCCCCACGGCCTGGTCGGCTCGGTCCTCAGTGGCCTGGTCTGCCCTTGGCTGGCCTACGCCAATGGCACGCTAATGGCACGTCGGTCAGAGCCCCGTTACCCGGTGGCAAGCCGCGTAGCGGCGCGGCAGCGATCGCCCCGCCCTCGACGACGGCCAACCTCTCCCGCGATCGTCACGGCATACGTTGGGCATACGCTGCATCAGCGACCTCCGCATTACGAGATCAAACTACGCGTCCCGCCGACCTCGGCACATGGCGGTCTAGCAGCGGAAATGCCTCTCGGCATCTCCCATCACTCCCCCGCTGTCGGTCGGCCTCTTGCGGACTGGATGCGGACTGCACGGGCCGGGCGCCGGATGACCGTCTGGGGTACCGACTACTGGCACGTACATGGCACGGCGACCTACGCGGGCTAGTTTGGGTTGGTGGATGAGCTTCTGGCGATCCTGTTGGTTGTCGGCTCCTTGGCGGCCACCTTGGGATTCCTCGCGTGGCTGGCAGTCCGGGTCCGTCGCCGGGGCATTGGCGGCAACGTCATGGGTCCGTTCGAGGAGATCTGGCATCCAGCCGCTCATCGCTTCCGTGCAGAGATCCAGGTGCACGAGGAACGCATGGTGCCGCTGCCATCGGCCGGAGATCGCAAGAAGCGGGGTCGGGGTGCAGCCGCTGGGCCGGGAGACTCGCTTCCGGGTAGCCGCTGCTGAGATACACGGACTGCTCAAGAGAGCGGATCTCCTCGTCGGGCAGTCGTAGACCTTCCAGGCTCCCCGGACGGGGACAAGGTGGAGCCCCCTACCGGACGAACGACCTTGGCCCCGTCCGGGGAGCCTGGTAGCCCTTGTGGTGCCCGGCGAGGTGATCCGCGGGAGGCACCTTCAGGCAGGCATACAGCGAACAGCGTGGCGTCGGCCTGGTCCTCGGGCCACCGAAGTCCCGCGCCAGCCGACGCACGATCAGCCTGCCGCCGGCCGTGGTCGACGTCGTCCGCGAGCACCTGGCGGCCGAGGTCGACGACAACCCGGAGGCGCTTGTGTTCGCGACCGAGAGCGGGCGGCCGATCTGGCGCGGCAACCTCAACAAGCTGATCGACTGGAAGGCGGCCGTCGGGAGGATCGGGCAACCGCATCTGCACTTCCACGATCTGCGGCACACCGGTAACACTCTCGCCGCGCGAACCGGGGCGAGCACCCGCGACCTGATGGCGCGGATGGGGCACGACTCATCCCAGGCGGCGTTGGTCTACCAGCACGCCACGAGTGAGGCGGATCGAGCCATCGCCCAGGCGCTGCACGAGGCGATGCGGGTCGACCGGAAGAAGGCCAAGAAGTCGGCCGACGGCTCGGGCAAGGCCAAGGACACGACCGGCAAGAAGGCGGGCGGCAAGAAGGGCAAGAAGCGCTCAGCGAACCCGGACGAGGCCGGGGATGACAGGTGCTAATGGCACGCCAATGGCACGCCGCATGATCTTTGACCTTCAAATATCGAAGGCCCTGCCTGGGACTGTCGTCCTGGCCAGGGCCTCGATCGTGGAGCGGGTGACGGGAATCGAACCCGCACTGTCAGCTTGGGAATCGGGTTGATCTGCACGTTGGGTAGCCGCATCGCCCGGTACAGGAAGACGGAGGGTTCGGGTTGTGACCGCCGCGATGCCGGCGTTGGCTCGTGTTTATGCCTGTATCGGGCACGCATCGGGCACGTGATCGAGGGCGGGCGTTGTCCGGGTGAGAGGCTGAGTAGGTGGGGCTGAACAAGGAGACAGCAGTGCGGCTCGCCGATGCACGTCTGGCTGAATGGCAAAGCGTCAGCTATGGCGAGTGGCGCGCGATGCTCGACGGCAAGGACGTACGCCAGATCGTCGGCGAGGACGGCAAGCGGTACAGCGTGGTCAGCTACGCCCTCGATGACGGCGATGGGCGTATCCGCATGAGGGTGGCCGTGGATGACGGGGGCTGGTCGTCGTTCGTTCCGCTGGTCCGCGACGAGCTCATGATGCCGGATGGCAGGTTCGTCGAATGACCTCTTCCGTGTGAAGGAACCGTCACACGTTGACGAGCTGCGGGGTTGGCGGCACTGACCTGGATTAGCGGTCCGGAAGTGCCCACGGGCGTCCACCCCTGTCCGCGTCGATCGTCACCCAGTTGGTCACCCAGCCTCAACTGTCAGATGCGCTCACCATCTGCGAAAGTTGCACATATCCGTAATCGCTCGCTGGATAAGATCCCAGGACTTCTGAACATCAACCCTCCCGCTTGTCACGCCCGAATAGCGCGAAGTCTCCCGAATCAGGAGAACTGCACCAATCCACGTCGTAACGATGCCCAGCGCCATGGCAACAAAGAGCATTATCACGAGCGGCACAAGGACGTTCGGCGCAACGCCGAGTCGAGCAAGCACCATCAGCACGAGCGTTACCGGGAAGAGCAGAGCGAGGCGCATCCCTCTTACGAACAGACGGTATCGATACGACTCCACAATCGTGGACATATCGGGGCTATCCAAGCGGCTCTCCATTCCGATCCCAGGCGCCTGCAAACACAGTCGCACGCCGAGTCAACGGTTGTGCCATCCCGTCTGCCGCCGACCCGCCCTCCGGGGAGCGGGCCGCCGCCCGGCCCGCCACGTCAAGCGGACCTTGACGCACGTACGGACGCTGGCGGGCCGGGCGGTGGTCTGCTCGGCTCGCCCGGGTCGACGGCTGGCGGGATGGCCCTGCGCAACCACCGCGCAACCCTTGTCGGATCAAGGGTGCCGCATCGAGCGCGCGGCTGAGCGACCTGTCGCCACCGTGGCCCAGGTCTTCCAGCTCGCCGACATCGTGCCCGGCCGGCTTCGCGCCCTGGTCCTGCTCGCCGCCTTCGCGAGCCTCCGCTACGGAGAACTCGCCGCGCTACGCCGCCGCGACGTCGACCCGCGCTGTAGGACCGTGACGGTCCGCGCGACCCTGGTCGAGCGCTCAGACGGAAGCCTCGCCTTCGGGCCACCCAAGACCGATGCCGGCATTCGGACCGTCACCGTCCCCGACGCGATCCGCCGCGACATCCGCGCCCACCTGGACGACTTCGTCGGTGACGATCAGGACGCGCTCATCTTCACCGGAGCGAAGGGCGCTGTCCTGCGCCGCTCCAACTTCCAGACCTGCGGCACACCGGAAACACCCTGGCCTCTCGCACCGGTGCCAGCCTCGCCGACCTGATGGCCCGGATGGGCCACGCCTCCACCCGCGCGGCCATGATCTACCAGCACACCGCGCAGGAACGTGACGAACACATCGCGAACGCGCTCAGCTCCCAGATCAAGCAGACCCGGAATCGGGCACGCAGCGGGCACGGGCAGCGCAAGAAGCGGTAGCAACATCGAAGGCCCTGGCTGGGACTGACGTCCTGGCCAGGGCCTTCGTGTGTGGAGCGGGTGACGGGAATCGAACCCGCACTGTCAGCTTGGGAAGCTGATGTTCTGCCATTGAACTACACCCGCAGGCGGCACCACTGTACCTGAGGTCACCGCCACTCCGCACCAGGTACCCCCCTCGGGCGCGTCACCGGCGCCCCCGGCACCCCCAAAGATGACATTCCATCAGGAAAAACCCCCAGAAGTTTTCATCCCAGCAACACATGCCCATTCTCAAATTCGTCGATCGGATGTAACGTCACCTCCACGTTTCAGCCTCGGCGTGACATACCCCCTGTCGCGTCGTCAGAAAGAGGTGGGCCCATGGGACTCCGTCCCAACCTGCTGACCCGGCGGACCGCCGGCGTCGCGTCGACGACCCTCGCGCTGCTGCTCAGCACCGCCGCGGTGGGCGTCGTCCCGGCCGCTTCGGCCTTCTCCGCCGCCCCGTCGGACGCCTGCGTCGAGCCGGCCGACGTCCACACGGACGCCCGGATCAAGGCCGGCGGCCACGCCAAGCACGAGCCGAACGAGCTGACCTCCGCCCAGGTCCGTGAGCGCGAGGCGGACCTGGCCGCCGCGCTGCGCGAGCGGGCCAACTTCCGCCCCGGCGCCGGGGCCACGCCGGTGGCGAGCGTGACCATCCCGGTCATCGTCCACGTCATCCAGCGGGACAGCACCCGGGCCGGTGGCAACATCCCGGACTCGATGATCACCCAGCAGATCAGCGTGCTGAACCAGGCGTACAGCGGCGCCACCGGCGGCGCGGCCACCGCCTTCGCGTTCCAGCTGCAGAAGATCAACCGGGTCACCAACCCGACCTGGTACCCGATCGTGTACGGCTCGTCCGCCGAGCGCTCGATGAAGAGCACCCTGCGGGAGGGCGGCAAGAACACGCTGAACGTCTACCTCGGCGAGCTGAGCGACGACCTGCTCGGCTGGGCGACCTTCCCGCAGCGGAAGCTGAGCAGCTCGGACGGCGTAGTCGTGCTGGGCGAGTCGCTGCCGGGTGGCACCGCCACCAACTACAACCAGGGCGACACCGGCACCCACGAGGTCGGCCACTGGCTGAACCTGTACCACACCTTCCAGGGCGGCTGCTCCGGCGCCGGCGACAGTGTGGACGACACCCCGGCCGAGGGTTCGGCGGCGTTCCAGTGCCCCACCGGGCGGGACACCTGCACCGCGGCGGGCCTGGACCCGATCACCAACTTCATGGACTACACCTACGACTCGTGCATGTACCAGTTCACCCCTGGTCAGGCGAGCCGGATGCTGACCGCGTGGAACGCCTACCGCGCGGCCTGACGTACCACCGCTGCTGACACTCCGGTGCCGGCTCCGTCCTACGACGGGGCCGGCACCGGCGTCTTCGGGGGTCAGGCCGCCGCGCGGTGGGCGCCCTGCGCGCGCCGGGCCGGCCCCTGATCGGGTACGTCGACACTGGCGCCGCCCGCGGGCCTCGCCGCCACCGGGTCCAGCCAGACCTGCACGGCCGGCCGGCCCGGGCCGTCGCCAGGAGCGGACGAGCCGCCGTGCGCCCGCCGGGTCAGCATCGCCACGTCGACGGTGAACTCGAACAGCCGCCAGTCGACCTGCGGCGCGGCCCGCCCGATCTCGGCCAACCGGGCCACCCGCGCCTGGTCGGTCACGGGCCGGGCGCGCCCCGCCACGTACGCCTCGTCGTCGCTGTCCTCAGGTGGGAAGGAGTGCAGCGCGTAGCGGCCGTCGCGCTCCAGGTCGCGCCGCTTCGGGGAGTCGATGACGAAGCAGAAGAGCCCCTCGTCGGTGATCACCGGGGACACCGGGTGCACCCGGGGCCCGCCGTCGGCACGGACGGTGGCCAGGTAGCCGAAGCCCGGCCCGTACTGCTGCATGAGGAGGCGGATCCCGTCGGCGAGTCGTGGCTCGTCAGCGGCGAATTCGGACCAGGAAGCCATGCCGGCATCCTATCGAACAAATGTACGATCAGCGACCACGACACGCAGGTCCCCCGAACCGGTCGCAGCGGCTGTCACCAGGATCGCTATGGTGTTGCGATGCTGCTCTCCGACCGCGACCTCGTCAGCGAGCTGAACGCTGGCACGCTCGCCCTGGAGCCGTTCGAGCCGAGTCTGGTGCAGCCGTCGAGCATCGACGTACGCCTCGACAAGCTCTTCCGGGTCTTCAACAACCACCTCTACACGCACATCGACCCGTCGATTCAGCAGGACGACCTGACGTCGGCGGTGGAGGTGCCCGACGGCGAGCCGTTCGTGCTACACCCGGGCGAGTTCGTGCTCGCCTCGACGCTGGAGGTGATCTCGCTCGGCGACCAGCTCGCGGGTCGCCTCGAAGGCAAGAGCTCGCTCGGCCGGCTCGGGCTGCTGACCCACTCGACCGCCGGCTTCATCGACCCGGGCTTCTCCGGGCACGTCACGCTGGAGCTGTCCAACGTGGCGAACCTGCCGATCACCCTGTGGCCGGGAATGAAGATCGGGCAGCTGTGCATCTTCCGGCTCTCGTCGCCGGCCGAGCACCCGTACGGGTCGGCCGTCTACGGCTCGCGCTACCAGGGGCAGCGCGGCCCGACCCCGAGCCGGTCCTGGCGGAACTGGCGCACCTGGCCCACCCGCTGACACCGCCCGGCGGCGAGCAGGGGCCCCCGTCCCGCAGGGGCCCCGTACCCGTCAACCAGGGCGGCCGTAGCTGTTGACCTGGCCGTCGTCGACGCGCTTCATCTTGATCGGGACGCCAGCCTGGGAGGCGTGCACGACCCAGCCGCCACCGACGTACATGCCGACGTGGTGCAGGTCGGCGTAATAGAAGACGAGGTCGCCGGGGCGCAGGTCGGCGCGGCTCACCCGGGCGGTCACGGCCCGCTGCCGGGCCGCGTTGTGCGGCAGCGAGACGCCGGCCTTGGCCCACGCGGCCATCGTCAGGCCGGAGCAGTCGTACGCGTTCGGGCCCGCGGCGCCCCACACGTACGGCTTGCCGATCTGGGCGCAGGCGAACTTGACGGCGATCCCGGCGCCGCCGCCCGGATAGCTCGCCGGGCACGGGGCGGGCCGCAGCGAGCCGCCGCCACCGTTGCCGTACACCTTGATCCGGAGCTTCTGCAGCCGGTCGATCTCGGCGTTGATCTGCTTGCGCTTCGCCGCGAGCTGGGCCTCGGTGCGGGTGAGCTGGGCGACCATCTCGTCCAGCGGCTGCTTCTTCGCGGCCAGCCGGTCGCGCAGGTCGACGACCGTCTGGACGTCGCGCTGCTGGCGGTGGGCGAACTGGTCGAGCAGTTCCAGCTGCCCCAGCATCTGGCTCGCGGAGCGGCTGCCCAGCAGCGCGTTCACGGCCGAAAGATTCTCACCCTTGTACGCCTCGACGGCGAGGCCGTTGACCTTCGCCATCGCCTCGTCCACCTGACGCTGCAACGGCCCGATCTGCCGGGCGAGCGCGTCGGCCTGCTTCCGCTTCGCGGCGAGGTCCTGGCGGGTGGCGTTGTGCCGCTCGATGAGCGGTTCGAGCTTGTTCCAGTCCTGGTCGATCTGCTGCTCGATCTCGGCGACCGACGGTTCGGCGTGGGCCGGGGGCGCGACGCCGGCCAGGACGACGGCGGCGCCGGCGAGGGCGGCCAGGGCGGTGGTGAAGCGTGACCAGCGTGGACGCGGCGCAGCCGGCATCCGGTCGGCGTGGGCCGACCGGCGCGACGGGCGCCGCGGGGCATGGTGTGCCACCGGGCTCCGTTCTCCTTCTTCCGTACCGCCTACCGGGTTAGCTGACGGGTTCGGGCGGGAAGGGAGAGCGCCCTACCGCAGCGAGGCTGCGGATTCACCCCGGCGTACCTGGGTCCCCGGCTCGCCCGGAGGCGACTCGGCGGTGTCGGGCCGTCACCGCCCGGTGTGGGCGGCGCTGTGACCGGCCGACGGTTGACCAGAGTAGAGACGGGCGTTACCGATTCGCAACCCGACGGGCTGTGACACTCCGTATGACCGGGGTCTCCGTAGCTTTCCTTCACGCAATATCGATAACCGGAAAGGTATTGACCCCTTGGGGCGGCGGCGGGAGGGTGGCCTCACCCAGACCCTCACTCGGGAGGTTCGATGCCCCGATCCAACCTACCGGCGAGCAGACGCGTCCTGCTCGCCGCCGTGGTGGCAGCGGCCACCGCGGTCCTACCCTTCGCCGCCGGGCCCGTCGCGGCCGAGCCGCTCGGCACCGGGTCCGCCGACGCACCCACCGACCGGCAGCAGCAGTACGCGGCCGCCGCGGCCGAGTACGGCGTGCCGGAGAGCGTCCTGCTCGGCGTGTCCTACCTGGAGTCCCGGTGGGACACCCACGCCGGCCGCCCGAGCACGAGCGGCGGGTTCGGCCCGATGCACCTGACCGACGCCGAGCGGGTCGCCTCGGCCGAGGCCGCCAGCGCCCACGTCGACGAATCCCCAGCGTCAACCTGGTGAAGCGGGCGGACTACCTGGGCTGGCACTACACGCTGCGCTCGGTGGACGGCTACATCGCCCAGCACATCAAGGCCAAGGACGTCGGCTGGCACGCCGGCAACTGGTACGTCAACGCCAAGTCCATCGGCCTCGAGCACGAGGGCTTCGCCGGCCACGGCACCTGGTACACGGAGGCGATGTACCGCACCTCCGCGAAGCTGGTGCGGCACATCGCGCTGCGGTTCCAGATCCCGCTGGACCGGCAGCACATCCTCGGCCACGACAACGTCCCCGGCACGGTGGCGTCGACGGTGGCCGGCATGCACTGGGACCCGGGCCCGTACTGGAACTGGTCGCACTACTTCGACCTGCTGAAGGCGCCGTTCCAGTCGACCGGCACCCCGCACACCGGGCTGGTCACCATCGACCCCGACTACGCCAGCAACCAGCCGGCGTTCACCGGCTGCAACCGGCAGCCGCCCGGCGTCCCGAGCCCGCCGCCGCCGATCGCGCCGTGCCCGCTGCGCGGCTCGTCCTCGGTCGTCCTGCGCACCGCGCCGAGCGCCGACGCGCCGCTGGTGAACGACCGCGGGCTGCGCCCGAACGGCACGCCGAACACGATGTACATCTCCGACCACGGCGCCCGCGCCTCGACCGGGCAGACGTACGCCCTCGCGGACGTCCAGGGTGACTGGACGGCGATCTGGTACCTCGGGCAGAAGGCCTGGTTCCACAACCCGGCGTCCGCGCCGACGGCGAAGTGGGCGCAGGGCTTCGTGGTGGTCCCGAAGGCGGGCAAGGCCACGATCCCGGTGTACGGGCGGGCGTACCCGGAGCGGGAGGCGTACCCGGCCGGGGTGCCCTACCAGGCGATCTCGCCGCTGCAGTACACCCTCCCGGCGGGCCAGCGGTACGCCGTCGGCGGCGTGCTGGCCGGCGAGTACTACCGGGCCGTCACCTTCGACGGCTCGTCGCCGGGCGACTGGACGGTGATCCGGGGCGAGAACCGGTACGTGCAGATCCAGTTCGGCCACCGGGTGATGTACGTCAACCAGGACGACGTCGACGTGCTGCCGGCGACGGTGGGCGCGCCGCGCTGACCGCAACCGCGCACGGAAACGGCCCCCGCTCGAGCGGGGGCCGTTTCCGTGGTTGCGTGGGCGTCAGCCGGGGCGGCGGAAGCCGGCAACCGGCATGTAGTTGATGCTGCTCACGTTGACGGGCTTGCCGGCCCGGGGCGCGTGCACCATCTTGTCGTTGCCGAGGTAGAGGCCGACGTGGTGCAGGTCACTGAAGAAGAACACCAGGTCGCCCGGACGCGCCTCGGAGCGCGGGATGGCCCGGCCCTCGTTCCACTGCGCCCCCGTGAAGTGCGTCAGGTGGATGCCGGCGGCCTTGTAGGCGTACTGGGTCAGGCCGGAGCAGTCGAACGCGTTCGGACCGGTGGCGCCCCAGACGTACGGGTCGCCGACCTGGGCGCAGGCGGTGCGGATGGCGATCCGGGCCGCCTCACTGACCACGCCCGAGATCGTGGGGCAGCCCTCGGTGACCACCACGGTCTTCGGCATCATGCCCTGCAGCCGCTTGATCTCCGTGTTGATCTTCGTCTTCTTGGCCGCCAGCTCCTTGGTCTTCTTCTCCTGGTCGGCGATCAGGGTGTCCAGCTTCTGCTTCTCGCCGTCGTACTTGGCGCGCACCGCCATGACCCCCTCGATCTGCTTGCGCTCCTGCGCGGCGAGGCGGTCCAGGATCGTCAGCTGCTCGGCGAGCGTCCCGGGCTTGGTGCTGACCAGCAGCGCGCTGAGCTCCTGGGACGGGCCGGACATGTAGTACCGGGAGGCGAGGTCGCCGACGCGGCTCATGGCCAGGTCGGCCTCCAGCGCCAGCGGCTCGATCTTCTTCTGCAGCTCGTCCGACTTCTCCTTGTTGACCTTCAGCTGGGCGCGCACCTTGTTGTACTGCTCGATCGTGGGTTCGAGCTGCTCCCACTGCTTGTCGATCTGCGCCTCGAGCTCGTCGACCGACGGCGCGGCGTACGCGGGCGCGGCCAGCACGCCGGCGCCGACGGCGACGGCCGCGACCAGGGTGAGCAGGCGGTGTGCGACCCGGCGTGCGCGGCCCGGGCGAGCGGACGGTAGTCCGGGCACACGACGATGAGGAGGCATGGTTGCCACCGGCATGGACTCCTTCGCAACCGACCGCCGGGCGCCTCGCGAGGGGGAAGATCGAGGCAGACGACCCACAGCGGTCAGCGCACCACATTAGGGAAGCCCGGGCGGGGAATCAAGGCCGGCCGACGGGCCGTCACGCCCCGGCGACCGTCCGCGCACAACGGGTGCGACAGCCGGGGCGAGGACTCAGCCGACGATGGCCGTCAACACGTCGTCGAGGGTCACCACGCCCAGCGGGCGGCGACCGTCGCTCACCAGGACCATGTGCCGCCGCTCCCGGCGCATCGACAGGAGCAGGTCGGCCAGCGTACGGTCCGGCGGCACCACGGCCAGCGGGTGGTAGACCTCGGGCGGCACGGGCGCCCGACGGTCCGCCCCGGCGTACCCCAGCACGTCCTTGACGTGCACGAAGCCGAGCACCCGCCGGGTGGCCCGCTGCACCACCGGGAACCGGGAGCGGCCGGTGCGGGTGGCCAGCACCTCCAGGGAGGCCGGGGAGACGTCCTCGGCGACGGTGGTCACCGTCGACCACGGCCGCAGCGCGTCGGCCGCCGTACGGCTGTGCAGCGCGAGCGCGCCCGTGATCCGCGCGTGCTCCTCCGCGTCGAGCAGCCCCTCCGTCCGCGCCTGGGACACCAGCCCGGCCAGTTCCTCGGCCGTGAAGACCGTCTTGACCGCGTCCGTCGCCTCCACCCGCCACAGCCGCAACACCTGGCGCGACGCCCACTTCATGGCCACCAGCAGCGGCTTGGTGGCCGTGCAGAACGCCAGCATCGCCGGCCCGAGCCAGAGCGCGGACGGCTCCGGCCCGGCCAGGGTGATGTTCTTCGGCACCATCTCGCCGACGACGGTGTGCAGGAAGACCACCATGCCGAGCGCGATCAGGAAGGCCACCGGGTGGATCGCGCCGGACGGCAGGCCCACCGCGTGGAACGGCACCTCCAGCAGGTGGGCCAGCGCCGGCTCGGCGATCGCGCCGAGGCCCAGCGAGCAGATCGTGATGCCGAGCTGCGCCCCGGCGATCATCAGCGGGATCTGGTTCATCGCGGACAGCGCCCAGCGGGCCCGCTTCGACGTGACGGCCAGCGGCTCGATCACCGTCCGGCGGGACGCGATCAGCGCGAACTCGCTGCCCACGAAGAAGGCGTTGCCGAGCAGCAGCAGCACGGTCACCAGCAGCTCAAGCATCGTCGCCGGGCTCCTCCGGGCGGACCACCCGCACCTGCTCGACCCGGTGCCGCTCCACCTCGACCACGGTGAACTCCCAGCCGTCCTCCTCGACCGTCTCGCCGGCCATGGGGATGTGCCCGAGGCGGGCCATCAGGAAGCCCGCCAGCGTCTCGTACGGGCCCTCGGGCAGCCGGAAGCCGGTCTGCTCGGCCAACTCGTCCTCGCGCAGCACGCCGTCGACCAGCGCGGTGCGCTCCCCGCCCGGCACGGTCAGCTCGACCGGTCCGGCGTCGTCGACCGCGTCCGGGTCGAACTCGTCGGCGATCTCCCCGACCAGCTCCTCCACCAGGTCCTCGACGGTCACGACGCCGTCGGTGCCGCCGTACTCGTCGACCACGATCGCCAGGTCCGCGCCGGCGGCCCGCAGGGCGGCCAGGACCCCGTCGAGGTCCAGGCTCTCCGGTACGTACACCGGCTCCCGGGCGACCGACGCGACGCTGGTGGCGGCCCGACGGGCCAGCGGTACGCCGAGCGCGTCCGACACCCCGGCGACGCCGGTGACCAGGTCGAGGGTCTCCTCGAAGACGGGGAACCGGGTGCGGCCGGTCTGCTGGGCGAGGGTGAGCAGCTCGGCGACGCTGGCCGTGGCGCGCAGGGCGATCACGTCGACCCGCGGAGTCATCGCCTCGGCGGCCCGCTTCTCGCCGAAGCGGATGGTGCGGCGCAGCAGCATCGCGGTGTCCGGGGGGAGCGCCCCGGCGCGGGCCGAGATCGCGGCGAGCAGGCCCAGTTCCTCCGGGGAGCGGGCGCTGGCCAGCTCCTCCTGCGGTTCCACCCCCAGGCGCCGCACCAGCGCGTTCGCCGAGCCGTTCAGGCCCCGGATCAGCCAGCCGAACGTGCGGGAGAAGCCGCGCATGCCGCGGGCGGTGGCCAGCGCGGCGGGCATCGGCCGGGCCAGCGCCAGGTTCTTCGGCACCAGCTCGCCGAAGAGCATGGACACGAGGGTCGCCAGGGCCAGGGCGAGGAACGGGGTGACCCGGTCGGCGGTGGCCCCGAGCGGGTGCAGCAGCGGGGTGAACAGGCGGGCCAGCGCCGGCTCGGCGAGGTAACCGGTGAGCAGGGCGGTGATGGTGATGCCGAGCTGCGCCCCGGAGAGCTGGAAGGAGAGCTCGCGCAGCGCACCGCGTACCGTCGTGGCCCCGCCGTCGCCGGCCGCGGCCCGCCGGTCGATCTCCGGGCGGTCGACGGTGACCAGGGCGAACTCGGCCGCGACGAAGAACGCGTTGCCCGCGGTCAGCAGCACGAAGCCGACGAGGGGCAACAGGGTGGTCAATAGCGGACTGTCAATGATCGTTCACCTCGGCGCGATTGTTCCACGGCGGGCCCGCCGGCACACCACCCCGCGCGGGCGGGCGTGGCCGCTCGAGCCTCGGAACGGATGATCAAGAGGTTTGCGTCAGAGCTGATCTCCAATCTGACGCAAACCTCTTGATCAACGGGCGAGGGGCGAGGGGCTGGCGCCGCCGCCCGGGCCGGCGGTCAGCCGGCGACCGGCTCGGCCTCCTTGTCGCCGCGCGTCTGGTCGGGCTTGACCGAGCGCAGCAGCACGCTCGCGACGTCGACGACCTCGACCTGCTCCCCGGCGCCCTTGCCGTTCACGCCGTCGTTCAGCATCGTCGAGCAGAACGGGCAGCCGACGGCGATGGTCTTCGCCCCGGTGGACATGGCCTCCTCGACCCGGTCCACGTTGATCCGCTTGCCGATCTTCTCCTCCATCCACATCCGGGCGCCGCCGGCGCCGCAGCAGAAGGAGCGCTCGCTGTTGCGCGGCATCTCGGTCAGGCCGCCGGCGCGGCCTGCACCGGACTGGGCCGCGCTGCCGCCCTGGCCAGCTCCGGCTCCGCCCGCGATGGCGCTGCCGAGCACCTCGCGCGGCGGGGCGAAGACCCGGTTGTGCCGGCCCAGGTAGCAGGGGTCGTGGTAGGTGACGCCGCCGTCGACCGGTTGCACCGGGGTGAGCCTGCCGGTGCTGACCAGGTGGGCCAGGAGTTGGGTGTGGTGCACCACCTCGAACTCCCCGCCGAGCTGCCCGTACTCGTTGCCCAGGGTGTTGAAGCAGTGCGGGCAGGTGGCGACGATCTTGCGCTTGCTCTTCTCCCGGCCCTCGAACGCCTCGTTCAGCGTCTCGACGTTCTGCTGGGCGAGCATCTGGAAGACGAACTCGTTGCCGATCCGGCGGGCCGGGTCGCCGGTGCAGGTCTCGCCCTCGCCGAGGATGGCGAAGGAGACGCCGGCCTCGTGCAGCAGCGTGGCGACCGCGCGGGTGGTCTTCTTCGCCCGGTCCTCGAAGGCGCCGGCGCAGCCCACCCAGAACAGGTACTCGAAGTCCTCGACCTCGCCGACGCGGGGCACCTCGAAGCCGAGGCCCTTGGTCCAGTCCTCGCGGGTGTTCTGCGGGGCACCCCACGGGTTGCCCTTGTTCTCCAGGTTGCGCAGCATCACGCCGGCCTCGGACGGGAAGCTCGACTCGATCAGCACCTGGTAGCGGCGCATGTCGACGATGTGGTCGACGTGTTCGATGTCCACCGGGCACTGCTCGACGCAGGCGCCGCAGGTGGTGCAGGACCAGAGCACGTCCGGGTCGATGACGCCGCCCTCCTCGGCCCCGCCGATCAGTGGCTTGTCGGCCTCGGCCAGCGCCAGCACGTCCACGTGGGCGAGCTGGGCGGCGGTCGCCTTCTCCTCACCGGTCAGGTCCTTGCCGCCGCCGGCCAGCAGGTACGGCGCCTTGGCGTACGCGTGGTCGCGCAGGCTGAGCACGAGCAGCTTCGGCGACAGCGGCTTGCCCGTGTTCCAGGCCGGGCACTGCGACTGGCACCGGCCGCACTCGGTGCAGGTGCTGAAGTCCAGCAGGCCCTTCCAGGTGAACTGCTCGACCTGGGCGACGCCGAACTGGTCCTTCTCGGGGTCGGCCTCCTCGAAGTCGAGCGGCTTGCCCCCGCTCATCATCGGCCGCAGCGCGCCGAGGCCGGAGCCGGCCGGCTTGGCCGGCTCGCGCTTGAAGAAGATGTTGGGGAACGCCAGGAACCGGTGCCAGGCGACGCCCATGGTGACGTTCAGCGAGATCACGATGAGCCAGGTCATCGAGATGGCGATCTTGATCAGCGCGGCCACGCTGACGCCGGCCTCCCACGCGGGCAGCGCGCCGCCGAGCGCGTGGCTGACCGGGGTGGCCCAGGCCGGGTACTCGAACTGATCGGTGGCGACCTTGAAGCCGCGGATCAGGAACCCGAAGATCAGGACCAGCAGCACGACCCACTCGACGAAGTAGCCCTGCCACATGGTCGAGCCGGTGAACCGGGAGCGCCCGCCGGGCCGGGTGGGCCGGTTGCGCAGCCGGATCGCCATCAGCACCAGGATGCCGGCCAGGCCGAACACCCCGATGAGCTCGGTGGCCAGGCCGAAGACCGTCCAGTGCCCGACGACCGGCAAACCGCCGCCGGGGCTGACGACCTCGAAGTACGCCTCCAGCACCAGCAGCGAGAGCACGATGAACGCGACCATCACGAACCAGTGCGCGGCACCCACCACGCTCCACTTGAGCATGCGGGTGTGGCCGGCGGTCTCGGCCAGCATGGTCTTCGTCCGGGTGCCCTTGTCGGTGAACCGCTGGGGGTCCGGCTGACCCAGCCGGATGACTGCCACCATCTTCATGACCGCGCGTACCGCAAGCCACACCGCCACGGCGGTGATGGCGGCCGCGAGGATCGTGGTGACGATCTGGACGCTGCCCATCGAGTTTGGCCTCCCGGTCTGCTGCCTGTCGAGCGGCTCGGCGACCGGGCCGGGGTCAGGGCGTGGCCGCGTGGTGCCGCTGCCGCGCCCGGCGACCGGACCGGTCGATGACCTCGCTCCGCTCGGTCATGCAGTGCAGCCTACGCGCGAGGTTACCCAGTGGTAACGTGACTCTTCTCGCGCCTGGCGGCGCCGCCCTGCGCACACCATAGGGTGCGCGGCGCCAGGACGCCCAGAGGCCGTGCGAGTGACGTGCGCCGCCCGGGGCGACACGGGCGGGGCTGCGGAGCCGCACGGGCGGACCAGGCCGCCGCCCGCCCGGCCGCGGAGCCGAGGCGGGCGGGTGCGGCCGCGCGGGGTCAGCGCCAGCGGGAGAGCAGGACCAGGGAGCCGACCATCGCGCCGAAGCCCACCGCGAGGTTCCAGTAACCCCACGACATGACCGGGTACGCCTGCTCGGAGAGGTAGTACACCACCAGCCAGCCGATGCCGGCGACGATCAGGGCGACCGCCGTGATGGGCAGCCAGACCGGGCTGGGCTTGCGCGTCGCCGCCGTCGCCGTCGGACGCACGTCCGTCGGCGGGGTGTACACCTTCTTCTTGCGGACCTGAGACTTGGGCACGACGCTCTCCAGGGGTGACGACCTCGTCCGGCCTGACAACCGGGCGCGGGGGCGACGGTCCATGGCCAATAATGTTCGACAGCTAGCGTAGTCCTGAACGGCCGTCCTAACCATGAATGGGGTCAGGCCGATGCACGGAGTGACCGAAATAGGCGGGACTGTTCGGTCACCGCACCGGCCCTCGTCCCGACGGCCGGCACCAGACGACGCGGAAGGAACGCTCGGTGGAGTACACATCCGGCGCGGCCTCCTGGCAGAAGGCCCTTCGGCGGGCGGTCGCCGTCCTCCTGCCCAGGCGCCCACGGCAACGGCGTCCCGGCTGGTCGATGGGCGTGCCGCTGATCGCCGCCGCGGCCGGGCTGCTCTTCACCACGAGCGCGACGACCGCCGACGGCACCGCCCTGCGTGAGGACCGCCGCCCCCAGCTCACCCAGCTCATCGAGGACCGCCGCAAGCAGGTCGAGGCGAGCGAGCAGCAGGCCGCTCGGCTGCGGGCCCAGGTCGAGAACGCGACCGCCACCCTGGCCGACTCCGACGGCCCGATCAGGGAGCAGCGGGACCGGGCCGCCGCCAGCCGGCAGGCCGCCGGGTTCACCGCGCTGACCGGGACGGGGCTGACCGTCGAGCTCGACGACGCTCCCGGCGGCCCCGACCAGGGCCTGCCCGCCGACGCGTCGAATGACGACCTGGTGGTCCACCAGCAGGACGTCCAGGCGGTGGTGAACGCGCTCTGGGCCGGCGGCGCGGAGGCCATGTCAATCATGAACGTGCGGGTGCTCACGACCAGCGCGGTACGCTGCGTGGGTAACACCCTGCTGCTGCACGGCCGGGTGTACTCCCCACCGTTCAAGATCGTAGCAATCGGCGATCCCGCTGCCCTCAAGCATGCCCTCGCCGCCTCCGAGGGAGTCCAGTGGTTCATGGACGACGTCCGCGACTTCCACCTGGGGTACCGGGAGACCGTCTCGACGGTCACGGTGCCCGCGTTCGAGGATTCGACGGCCCTGCGCTCCGCGACGGTGCCCCGGTGAGCCGGGCACCGGACGACCGCTGGGACGGCTGGCAGGGTGCCCCGCACCCGCCGGCCGGCGATGTCGACGCCCCGCTCGACCGCTCCACCCCGGTCCCCCCCGTCGCCCACACCACCCCGTCCGGCCCGCAGCCGCACAGTCCGGGCAGCCCCTGGCCCGCCCCGCAGCCGCACAACCCCGGCGGCCCCTGGCCCGACCCGGTGCTGCCGCCCCGGCCGGCGGCCCCCCAGCCCCCGCAGACGCATCGGCAGGCCACCCCGCGGCCGTGGCCCGGCGCCGACCCCGGGCGGCCCACGCCGCGTCCGGCCGCCCAGCCGTACGGTCCGCCGCCCGGCGGCCAGGGCGTCGAATCGGGGAGCGGCCACCCGATGGCCCCGGCGGACGCTCCCACGGCCCTCATCCCGACCATCGGCCCCCGCCCGGCCGGCCGTCCCACGCCGCCCCCGCCGGCCGCCCAGGTCCAGGCCGCGGGCACGCCGGGATCGAGCCCGACTCCGAACCCCGCCGATCCGGCGGCCACCGCGCTGATCCCGGCGGTTCCCGGCCGGAACCCGGCCCGTGGTCCCGGCCTCGACACGACCGCACTCATGGGCGCGGTGCCCCGGCCCCCGGTCGCCGACGACCCCGCCGACGCGGCTCCCGTCGAGCCGTCCAAGCTTCGACGCGGCGAACGGGTGATCCAGCTCCGGGCGACGCAGACCGGCGAGGGCTACCGGAGCGTGTACTCCGAGCTGACCCGCCCGTCCGTCTGGTCGCGGCTGCGCACCGGCGTACGGGTCACCGGCGAGTTGCTGATCACCTTCGGCCTCGTGGTGCTCCTGTTCGCCGGCTACGAGGTGTGGGGCAAGTCCGCCATCGTCGACGCCCACCAGAACGACCTCTCCCAGCAGCTCGCCCAGGCCTGGGACCCGAGCGACGACCCGACCGTCGCCCCGACCGGCCCGACCACCAAGCCGAAGCCGCCGGCCCACGGCAAGCCGCTCGCCGGGCTGTACATCCCGAAGCTCGACAAGCACTGGGTCGTCGTGGAGGGGGTCACCCAGCAGGACATCCGGTACGCCCCGGGCCACTACCCGGACAGCGCGATGCCGGGTGAGCTGGGCAACTTCTCCGTCGCCGGCCACCGCAACCGCGCCACCTTCTGGCGGCTGGACGAGCTGCACGACGGCGACGCCATCGTGGTCGAGGGCAAGACCGAGTGGTACGTCTACGAGGTCTTCAAGAGCCGGATCGTCCGGCCGAACCAGGTCGAGGTGGTCGCGCCGGTGCCCATGGAGCCGGGCGAGCCGCCGAAGAAGCGGCTGCTCACGCTGACCACCTGCAACCCGAAGTTCGACAACTACCAACGGCTGATCGTCCACGCGGAGCTGAAGCGCACGCAGGCCAAGGCGTCCGGGCGACCGGCGGAGCTGGGGGGCTGAGGCGTGTACGCCTGGATCTGGCGCAAGCTTCCGCTGGGGCTGCCCGGCAAGCTGGTCGGCTCGCTCGCGCTCGTCGCCGCGACGGTGGCTCTGCTCTGGTACGTGGTGTTCCCGTGGGCCGAGCCGCTGCTCCCCTTCGACGACGTGCAGGTGACCCAGGACTCCGGCAACCCGGGGGGTTCCGACTCCGGCGGGACCGGGGACACCCCGGACAACGGGCACGAGCTGCCTTACGACACCGAGCAGAACAACACCCCGCCCCCCTCTCCGAGCAGGTGAACCGATGCGCGTCCTGGTGATCGACAACTACGACTCGTTCGTGTTCAACCTCGTGCAGTACCTCGGCCAGCTCGGCGTGGACTGCGAGGTCCGGCGCAACGACGAGATCGGCCTGGACGAGGTGGGCCGGGCCGGGGCGGCCGGGGTGCTGCTCTCGCCCGGTCCAGGCAGCCCGGACCGGGCCGGCATCTGCCTGGACGTGATCCGCCGGTACGCGGGCGAGCTGCCGATCTTCGGCGTGTGCCTCGGCCACCAGGCGATCGGCGAGGCGTTCGGGGCGACCGTGGCCCGCGCGCCGGAGCTGCTGCACGGCAAGACCTCCGAGGTGCGACACAAGTCGGTCGGCGTACTGGCCGGGCTGCCGGACCCGTTCACCGCCACCCGCTACCACTCGCTGGCCGTGCTGCCCGAGACGCTGCCGGACGAGCTGGAGGTCACCGGCTGGACGGGCTCGGGCGTGGTGATGGCCATGCGGCACCGCACGCTGCCGGTCGAGGGCGTCCAGTTCCACCCGGAGTCGGTGCTCACCGAGGGCGGGCACCTGATGCTGGCGAACTGGCTGGCGAGCTGCGGCCACCCGGAGGCCCTGGAGCGCGCCCCGGAGTTGGCCGCCGAGGTGGACGCCCGCCGCCGCGCCGCGTTCGCCGCCGCCTGACCCACCGCCGGCCAAGGCGGCACAACGCCGGAAAGCGCGAACCCGGCCCCCTGTCGAGGGCCGGGTTCGGCGTCTGAAGGACTGGTTTGGCGTCAGCGCTCGTTGAGGCGAGCCGGCGGGAACGGGAACAGCCCGCCCCCCTCTCCGGTCGGGCTGCTCGACGGCGTCGGCGTCGACTCGGACGGCTCCGCGGTGGGCAGCGGGATGGAGACCTCGATGGTGACGGTCTTCCCCTTCTCCAGCTTCGCGCCGGGGGCCGGGCTCTGGCCGGTCACCCGGCCGGCCTGGTCCGCCGGCACCTCGTCGCCGTCGCGGACCTGCACGTTGTAGCCGGCCTGCCGGAGCTCCCGCCTCGCCTCATCCTCCGTCAGCCCGGTGACGCGCGGCACATCGCGGATGTTGCCCCGGGAGACCTCCACGGTCACCTCGGTGTCCTCGGGGACCCTGGTGCCCTCCTTCGGGGTCACCTTCGTCACCGTCCCCTCCGGCTGCGCACTGTCGACCGGCTTCTCCTTCACCACGAGCTTCAGGCCCTCGAGCTGCTGCTCGACGTTCTTGAACTGGGATCCGACGAGGGCGTCCGGGATGGTCACCTCGGGCTTGCCGCCGCAGAGCTGGAAGGTGACCCCCTGGCCCTCCTCCAGTTCCGTGTCCGGAGCCGGGGTCTGCTGGACGACCGTGTTGACCTTGCAGGTGCTGTTGAAGACCTGCTCACCCTCCGTGGGTACCAGCCCCGCGTTCTGGAGCTCGGCCACGGCCGCGTCCTTGGCCTTGCCCTCCAGGCTCGGCACCCGGACCTTGCCGGCCCCCTGGCTGCTGATCAGGATGCCGGCGACCAGGGCGATCACCGCGAGCACGCCGAGCGCGGCGAAGACGGCGATCACCCAGGAGGAGGTCTTCCGCTTGCGCGGGTCGCCGACCCGGGCCGGCACCTGCTGCCGGGTCTGCGGGCCCAGCACCTGGGTCTGGTAGCCCCCCGCGGCGGCCTGCGCCATCGGGACGGTCTCGCTATCGCGCATCACGGGGGTGGCCAGCACCGGCCGGCCGGCGGCCGCGCGGAGCAGGTCCGCGCGCATCTCCCCGGCGCTCTGGTAGCGGTTGAGCGGGTTCTTGGACAGCGCCTTGAGCACGATCGCGTCGATCGCCGGGGTCACGTCCGGGTTGATGTCGCTGGGCGTCGGCGGGGCCTCCCGCACGTGCTGGTACGCCACGCTGACCGGGCTGTCCCCGACGAACGGCGGGTGCCCGCAGAGCAGCTCGAACAGCACGCAGCCGGCGGCGTACACGTCGGAGCGGGCGTCGACCGCCTCGCCGCGCGCCTGCTCCGGGGAGAGGTACTGCGCGGTGCCGATGACGGCGCTGGTCTGGGTCATCGTGGTGGCGCCGCTGGCCAGCGCCCGAGCGATGCCGAAGTCCATCACCTTGACCTGGCCGGTCTGCGTGAGCATCACGTTGCCCGGCTTGATGTCGCGGTGGATGATGCCGTGCCGGTGGCTGAACTCCAGCGCGGCGCACATGTCGGCGCAGATCTCCAGCGCCCGGCGCGGCTGGAGCCGACCCTCGGCGCCCAGCACCTCCTTGAGGGTCCGCCCGTTGACGAACTCCATCACGATGAACGGCAGTGTCTCGCCGGTCGGTGCGGTCTCCTCGCCGGTGTCGTACACGGCGACGATGGCAGGGTGGTTGAGGGACGCGGCGTTCTGCGCCTCGCGGCGGAACCGCATCTGGAACGTGGCGTCCCGGGCCAGGTCGGTCCGGAGCATCTTGATCGCGACGTCCCGACCGAGCCGGAGGTCGCGGCCGCGGTGCACCTCGGCCATGCCGCCGTAGCCGAGCAACTCGCCGACCTGGTACCTGCCACCGAGCAGGCGGGCCTGCGCTGTCATCGCGTCTGTCGTCCTTCGCTCGTCGTCGTCTCGCCGCCGCCCGGCAGGAGCCGTTCCATCCGACGGTACGACGTGTCGGGAGCATCGTCGCGTCCGTCGGTCCTCAGCGCGCCGGACGTCACTGTCCGTGGGCCGAGGTCCCCCGCACCGGTGTTCTTCCGCAGGTTGTAGGAAATCACGCCCGAGCAGATCAGAACCAGCACGGCCAGCAGCAGCACGAGCAGCACCTTGCCCGACCCGCCACGCGCCGGCGGGGCGGGCGGCAGGCCGGGCTGACGGGCGTACGCCGGATTGGCCGGGTGGACCGGGGCCGCCGGCACGGCCGCGGCCCCGCGCGGGTACGCCGGAGTGGCGACCACGGGCGGGCGCGGCGCGGCGACCGGCGGGCGGGGTGCGGCGACCGGCGGGTGTGCCGGCTGGTGGGCGACCGGCGGGCGGGGCTGCGGCGGCGCGGACGCCGTCACCGGCCGCTGCGCGACCGCGGGCGGACGGGGCTGCTGGTGCGAAACGGGCCGGACCTGGGCGCGGGCCTGCGGGCCGGCCGGGGACGCCGGCGCGGCCGAGACCTGGCCGAGATGTCCGCCGGTACGGGACTGCTGGCCGAGGGTCAGCTTCGTCTGCCGGGCCACCCCCGCCAGGGCGGCGGCGCTGGGCCAGCGGGCGGCCGGATCCTTCGCCATCGCCCGCTCGACGATCGCCCGGACCTGCGGCGGGATGTCCGCCGGCAGCGGCCGAGGGGCGTCCCGAACGTGCCGCATGGCGATTTCGAGCGGATTGTCCCCCTCGAACGGCCGCCGCCCGGCCAGGCACTGATACGCGACCACGCCGAGGGCGTACACGTCGGAGGCCGGCGTGGCGACGGCGCCGGTGGCCTGCTCCGGCGAGATGTACGACGCGGTGCCGAGCACCGAGCCGGCGGCGGTGAGCTGCCCGACCAGGTCGGACCGGGCGATGCCGAAGTCGGTGAGCACGAGGGTGCCGTTGGGCCGGACGAGCAGGTTGCCCGGCTTCACGTCCCGGTGCACGATCCCCTTGAGGTGCGCGGCGTGCAGCGCGTCGGCGGCCTGCGCGACCAGGGCCATGGTGCGGGCCGGGGTGAGCCGGCTCACCCGGCTGAGCGTGGCGGAGAGCGGGTCGCCCTCCACGTACTCCATCACCAGGAAGGCGATCTGCTGGTCGCTGCCGAAGTCGTAGACGTCCACCACGCCGGGGTGGTTGATGGTGGCCATCGTGCGGGCCTCGCCCCGGAACCGCTCGGCGAAGCCCGGCTCGTCGAGCAGCGCCGGGAGCAGGCTCTTCACCGCGACCGTACGCCCCAGCACCTGGTCGGTGCCGCGCCACACGTCGCCCATGCCGCCGCTGGCGATCCGCTCGTCGAGGCGGTAGCGGTTGCCGAGCTGGACGCCGGGGCTGAGCATGTCAGCGGCCCCCGGCGTCGGCGGCGGCCGCCTGCATGATCTTGCCGGCGATCCGGGCCGCCTCCGCACTGCCGCCGCTGCCCGCCTGCTCCAGCACCACGCAGACCGCGGAGACCGGGGTGCCGTTCTTGTCGAGGGCGAAGCCGATGAACCAGCCGTGGTCGGGACGGTCCGGGGCGGACTGGGCGGTGCCGGTTTTGCCGCCGACCGTGTAGCCGTTGAAACGCGCGTTGCGACCGGTGCCGCCCTCGACCACGCCGACCATCATGTCGCGCAGGTCCGACGCGACCTGCGCGCTGACCGGCTCCCGCAGCTTCTTCGGGTCGGCGGTGTAGGTGGTGGTGCGGTCCGGCGCGAGGAGCTGCTTCACCAGGTACGGCCGCATCTGCGTGCCGTTGTTGGCGACCGCCCCGGCGATCAGGGCGCCCTGCAGCGGGGTCATCCGTACGTTGTTCTGCCCGATCGAGGACTGGGCCAGCGCGGCCGGGTCGGTGCCGCCGTCCGGGTTCTGCATGTCCCCGGTGCGGCTGGCCGCCACGGACAGGCCGCCCTTACCGAGCTGCCCGACCGAGAGGTCGTCCTGCTCGAAGCCGAACTGGCGGGCCTTCTCCTTGACCGTGTCTGCGCCCAGCCGCACGCCCAGCTTGGCGAACCCGGTGTTGCAGGACTGCCGGACCGCCTCCGCCAGGGTGACTTCGGACTGCGGGCAGATCGTCGGCGCGGCGTTGCGGATCGGGACGCCCGAGGTGGGAGGGGTGTAGCTGGAGCCGGCCGGGATCTGGGTGTTCTTGCCGATGCCGTTCTCCAGCGCGGCGGCGGCCATCACGACCTTGAACGTGGAGCCCGGGGGCAACACCTCCGACAGCGCCCGGTTCTTCATCGGGCCGTCCGGGTCCTTGTCCAGCTTGTCGTACGCCGCCTGCGCCTCTTCGGAGTCGTGGCTGGCCAGCGGGTTCGGGTCGAAGCTCGGCATGGAGACCAGCGCCTGCACCGCCCCGGTACGCGGGTCGATCGCGATCGCCGCGCCCTTCGTCGCGCCGACCTGGTTGTCGGCCAACCCGTTGTACGCCGCGTCCTGGGCCCGCTTGGACAGGGTCAGCAGCACGTTGCCGCCGCCGGTCTCGTTGCCGGTGAACATGTCCTTGATCCGGTTGGCGATCAACGCGTCGCTGGTGCCGGCCAGGTAGTCGTTCTCGACCTGCTCGATGCCGCGCTCGGCCAGGTTGACCGGCTTGTAGCCGAGCACGTGCGCGTACTTCTCCCCGCCGGGGTAGGTGCGCAGGTACCTGTACTTGCCGTCGGTCTCCTTGCTGGTGGCCACGGCCGTGCCGCCGGCCTCGATGTTGCCCCGCCGGTGCTTGTACTCGGCCACCTGGACGCGGCCGTTGTAGTCGCTGTTGCGGTATTCGTCGGCCTTGTACGCCTGGATCCAGTTCAGGTTCGCGAACAGCAGGCCGAACAGGACCATGACGACCACACCGACACGGCGCAAAGGTGCGTTCACCTGCGGATCACCTCCGTAGGGGCCCCGTGCAGCTGCTCCGGCGGGCCGCCCCCGGGTCGGGCCGCCGGGCCGCCGGGGGTCACCGGCCGACGGGCGGCGTCGGAAACCCGCAGCAGCACCGCGATGAGCAGCCAGTTCGCCATCAGCGACGAACCACCGGCGGAGAGGAACGGGGTGGTCTGCCCGGTCAGCGGGATGAGCTTGCTGATCCCGCCCACGATCACGAAGACCTGGAGGCCCAGGGTGAAGGCCAGGCCGCCGGCGAGCAGCTTGCCGAACGAGTCCCGGACGGCCAGCGCGGCGCGCAGCCCCCGCTCCACGATCAGCAGATAGACCACCAGCAGGGCGGAGAGCCCGAACAGGCCGATCTCCTCGCCGATGCCGGCGAAGATGAAGTCGTTCTGCACCTCCGGGATCTCCAGCGGCTCCCCGCCGCCCGGGCCGGAGCCGAACAGGCCGCCGCTGCCGAGCCCGAGCAGCCCCTGGACGAGCTGGTAGCCGTCGTCGTACGGCTTGGCGAACGGGTCCAGCCAGATCTCGGCCCGCAGGTGGAAGTTCGCGAACGGCCCGCCGATGGTGCCGCCCAGCACGTACGCCAGGTACGCGCCGCCGAAGAACAGGAGCAGGCCGATCAGCAGCCAACTGACCCGCTCGGTGGCGATGTACAGGGTCACCACGAACATGCCGAAGTACAGCAGCGACGTGCCGAGGTCCTTCTCGAAGACGAGCACCAGCAGGCTCAGCGCCCAGACCGCGAGCACGGGCCCGAGGTCGCGTCCACGGGGGAAGTCGATGCCGAGCACCCGGCGGCTGGCCAGCGACAGCACCTCGCGCTTGCGCACCAGGTAGTAGGCGAAGAAGGCGAGCAGCGCCAGCTTGGCGAACTCACCCGGCTGGATGGTGAAGCCGCCGACCTTGATCCACAGCTTCGCGCCGTAGATCTCCGAGTACTTCGCGGGCAGCACCGCCGGGATCATCACCAGCACGATGCCGGCCAGGCCCAGCGTGTACGCGTACCGGGAGACCGCGCGGTGGTCGCGCATGAGCGCGAGGAGCCCGGCGGCGAGGACCACCGCGGCCAGCGTCCAGGCGAACTGTCGCCCACCCTGCCCGGCGAAGATGGCCAGCGACTCCCGGTCCTCCGGGGCGGCCCTGCCCAGGTCGAGTCGGCGCAGGAAGCCCACGCCGATCCCGTTGAGCAGCGCCACCGCCGGCAGCAGGGCCGGGTCGGCGAACGGCGCCAGGAACCGGATGGCCACGTGCAGGGCGAGGAAGACCGCGGCCAGTACCGCCGTCGGGACCCAGAAGTCCGGGGTGACCGTGTCGAGCACGGTCGCCTCGACCGTCGCCCCGTACGCGGCCACCAGCACCAGCGCCAGCAGCAGCAGCGACAGCTCGGCGTTTCGGCGGGACCGGGCCAGGCGTACGCCGGGCTGCTCGCCCGTCGCGCCGGGCGAGGCTGCCGGTGTGGCCGTTGCGGTCACGGATGCGTCCTCGGATTCTCAGCCGACGCTCACTCCGGCGACCGGCATCCGGCCGGATCGGCCGGCGGGGCGGTGTCGGAGGGCGGCGCGTCGGGTGTGGTGGTGGGCGCGGGGGCGATGGCGCTGGGGGAGACGGACGGCCGGCCGCTGGCGGCGGTGCGGCTCGCGCTCGGGGTGGCCGCGGGCGGGGTCGGGGCGGCCGTCACCGGGGCAGGCATGGCGGTGGGGCTGGGCGGGCACATCGGCTTGAGGTTCGGGTTGTTCGGGTCGTCGCTGGTCAGCTCGGCCAGCCGGCGCTCGGCGTCGGGCTCGCTCCTGGCGGGGATGCCCTGCTTGACCTGCTCCTGAGCGGCCAGGGTGAGGTCGTCCAGTTTGGCGGGGCTGGTGGAGTGCACGGCGGAGAGGTCCAGGCCGGCGACCTGGCCCTGGACGCCCCGGAAGACGGCCACCCGGCCGTCCTCGGTGGCCCCGACGTAGTACTGCCGCTGGGTGTAGCTCCACCCGCCGAAGAGCGCACCGCCGAGGATGACCAGCAGGGCCACGAGCATGGCCACGGCCCGCAGTGGGCGGCGCCGCGGGTGGTCCGCGTCGTCGTCGACGTCCGCCGGGTCCTCCGGCGCCGGCGGACGCGGCGCGGAGAGCGCCGAGGCGCGGGCGGCGGGGGTGGAGACGTCGGCGGACGTGGCCATGCCCCGGTCGCGGGCGGCGGCGCCGCCGACGATCGGGCTCGCCTCGACGATGTCCGCGTCGGTGGCGTCCGCGATGATCACGGTGATGTTGTCCGGGCCGCCGCCGCGCAGCGCGAGCTGCACCAGCCGCTCGACGCACTGCTGCGGGTCGGCGTACTCGCGCATGGTGTCGGCGATCGTCTCGGCACTGACCACGCCGGACAGGCCATCGCTGCAGATCAGGTAGCGGTCGCCGGGCAGCACCTGCCGGACGCTGTACTCCGGGTCGATGTCGCGGCCGTCGAGCGCCCGGGTGAGCAGCGAGCGCTGGGGGTGGCTGCTCGCCTCCTCGGCGCTGATCCGCCCCTCGTCGACGAGCATCTGGACGTACGTGTCGTCCTTGGTGATCTGCGCGAACTCGCCGTCGCGCAGGAGATACGCCCGCGAGTCACCGATGTGCACCATTCCCAGTTTGCTGCCGGAGAAGAGGGTGGCGGTGAGCGTGGTGCCCATCCCCTCCAGCTGCGGGTTGGCGTCCACGGTGTCGCGGAGCTGCTGGTTGGCGGTGCCCACGGCGGAACGCAGCGCGTCGACGAGGGCGTCGCCAGGGACGTCCTCGTCGAGTGGCGCCATGGCACCGATGACGATGTTGCTGGCGACGTCACCGGCGGCCATGCCGCCCATGCCGTCGGCGACGGCGAGAAGCCGCGGCCCGGCGTAGACGGAGTCCTGGTTACCGTCTCGGATCAGACCGCGGTCGCTGTGGGCCGCATAGCGCAGGGTCAGAGTCATGGCCGTAATTCGAGAGAGGTGCGGCCGATCCGGATCGGCACGCCGAGGGGGACGGGGGTCGGTCCGGTGACCTTAGCGCGATCCAGGTAGGTGCCGTTAGTCGAACCGAGGTCCTCGACGAACCACTGGCCCTCCCGCGGCACGAGCCGGGCGTGCCGCGCCGAGGCGTAGTCGTCGGTGATGACGAGGGTGGAATCCTCGGCCCGACCGATGGTGATCTGGGCCTCTCCCAGGGTGATCCGGGTGCCGGCCAGCTGACCCGCGGTCACCACGAGCTGGTGCGCGGCCCTGCCCCGCTTCACCTTCGCCGGCTTCGCCGCCTGCCCGGTCGAGGCCCCCACACCCCGGGGCGCGGCGACCAGTCGGCCCGACCGGGCGCCGGCGAACAGGTCCCGGCGGATCACGCCGACCACCGTGAACACGAAGATCCACAGCAGGATGAGGAACCCGAACCGGGCGACGGTGATGACGAGTTCCGGCAAGGCGGATCAGCCGTCCACGCGGAAGGTCAGGGTGGTGGTGCCGAGCTGGATCATGTCGCCGGGGTTGAGCGCCACGGCCGACACCCGCTGGCCGTTGACCATGGTGCCGTTGGTCGAGCCGAGGTCGGTCAGCACGACCTGACCGCCGTCGAAGTCCAGCCGCGCGTGGCGGCGGGAGATGCCGACGTCGGGCAGGCGCAGGTTCGCCTGGTCGCCGCGGCCGATGACCGTCGAGCCCATCTGGAGAGGGTAGGTGCGGCCGTCGCCGGAGACCAGCCGGACGTTGCGCCCGCCGCCGTGCCCGGGCGGGGGGCCGTAGCCGCCACCCTGGTCGTAGGCCGGGTACGCGGGCGGGCCGGCGTCGTAGCCGCCCTGGTCGTAGCCGCCGGGCGCCGAGACCGGGGCGACGTCGCCACCGGTGTAGACCTCGGCGGTCACCCGGAACATGCCCGTGTCCAGGCCCTCGCCACGCTCGATCTCGACGATCACGTCGCCGTAGACCGTCCACGCCTGCTCGCCGATGAACTCCGCCTGCGACTGGGCCAGCTCCTGGGCCAGCGCGGCGGCGTACGGCGCCAGACGACTGTGGTCGTACGGCGAGAGGTCGATCACGTAGCGGTTGGGCACCAACGTGCGCCCGCCGGCCAGGATCGCCTTGTGCGCCTCGGCCTCCCGCTGCATGGCGTTGAGGATCTCCACGGGGTGGACCACCCCTTTGAAGACCTTGGCGAAGGCTCCCTCCACCAGGCCTTCCAGACGCTTCTCGAAGCGTTGCAGCACGCTCACCGGCTCCTCCTCGGGTCCCGAGGACATGATGGTATCCGGCCGGCGCGCGCGCAGCTCACACGCCGCTCGGCCGGCCGTGGCCGGTCTGTTCTGAGGGACCTCCGCAGGCGTGCTACAGTTTCGTCCGCCGCGAGCGATAACCGGTCGTGGCGAGGGCCGAGGAGGCCGTAAGATGTGCCGAGCCCGCTGGCGACAGCGGCACCGGGGCAGGCTACAGTTTCCCAGGTCAGGCCACGGGGAAGTGGCGGAATGGCAGACGCGCACGGTTCAGGTCCGTGTGCCCGAAAGGGCGTGAGGGTTCAACTCCCTCCTTCCCCACCAGCACGAGGGCTCCGCGTGATCGCGGGGCCCTCGCTTCGTGTCGGGGTCGTCCATCGCATCGGCGGCCGTGCTGGACGTCACGCTATGCTCCGAATCGTTCCCTGCCTCCGATGGACCAGGAGTGGCGTGTGAGTGTCGCGTTGGTGACCGGGTCGGGCGGCCTGATCGGCTCCGAGGCGGTGCGGCACTTCGCCGGCCTCGGTCTCGACGTCGTCGGCATCGACAACGACATGCGGCAGGAGTTCTTCGGCGCGGAGGCGTCGACCGCGTGGAACGTCCGCCGGCTGAGTGACGAGCTGGGCGGGGCGTACACGCACCACAGCATCGACATCCGGGACCGCGACTCGCTGGCGAAGCTGTTCGCCCGGTACGGCCGCGACATCGCCGTGGTGATCCACACCGCCGCGCAGCCGTCGCACGACTGGGCGGTCCGGGACCCGTTCACCGACTTCGACGTCAACGCCGTGGGCACCCTCAACGTGCTCCAGAACGTCCGCGAGCACTGCCTCGAGACGCCGGTGATCCACTGCTCGACCAACAAGGTGTACGGCGACCGGCCGAACAGCCTCCCCCTGGTCGAGCTGGAGACCCGCTGGGAGATCGAGCCGGGCCACCCGTACGAGCAGGGCATCCGCGAGGACATGTCGATCGACGCGTGCCTGCACTCGGTCTTCGGCGCCTCGAAGGTCGCCGCGGACGTGATGGTGCAGGAGTACGGCCGCTACTTCGGCATGCGCACGGCCTGCTTCCGGGGCGGGACGCTGACCGGCCCGGCGCACTCCGCGACCGAGCTGCACGGCTTCCTCGGGTACGTGATGCGGGCCAACATGGAACGCCGGACGTACCGGATCTTCGGCTACCAGGGCAAGCAGGTGCGCGACGCCATCCACAGCTCCGACGTGGTGTCCGCGTTCGAGGCGTTCTTCCGCAACCCGCGCTCCGCCGCGGTCTACAACCTGGGCGGCGGCCGGCACTCGAACACCTCGAACCGGGAGGCGTTCGCGCTGGCCGAGCGGATCAGCGGGCAGGAGATGATCACCGAGTACGTCGAGGCGAACCGGATCGGCGACCACAAGTGGTGGATCGGCTCCAACGAGGCGTTCCAGGCCGACCACCCGGACTGGAAGCAGGTCTACGACGTACCCATGATCATGCGTGAGATCTACGAGGCCAACGTGGACAAGTGGGTGCCGAAGGCATGACCGCCACCAAGCGCAACGTCCTCGGCGTCCTGGTGGACGCCACCGACTACGAATCGGCGACCGAGCAGGTGCTGGCGGCGGCACGGGAGCGCCGGCCCCTGGCGCTGACCGCGCTCGCCGTGCACGGCGTGATGACCGGCGTCCTCGATCCGGCCCACAACGCCCGGCTCAACTCGTTCGACGTGGTCACCCCGGACGGGCAGCCGGTGCGCTGGGCCCTGAACCTGCTGCACCGGGCCAACCTCGCCGACCGGGTCTACGGTCCGCTGCTGACCCTGCACGTGCTGCGGCGGTTCGCCGACGAGGGCCTGCCGGTCTACCTCTACGGCTCCACCGAGGAGACCCTGTCCCGGCTCATCCCGGCGCTGGAGCGGATGTTCCCGGCACTCAAGATCGCCGGGGTGGAGCCGTCGAAGTTCCGCGCCGTGCAGCCGGGCGAGGACGTGGAGATCGCCGACCGGATCAAGGCCAGCGGTGCCCGGCTCGTCCTGGTCGGGCTCGGCTGCCCACGCCAGGAGGTCTTCACGTACGCCATGCGGCCCCTGCTGGACATGCCGCTGATGGCGGTCGGGGCGGCCTTCGACTACCACGCCGGCCTGCTCAAGCGGCCCCCTGCCTGGATGCAGCGGGCTGGCCTGGAGTGGTTCTGGCGGCTGGGCCTGGAGCCCAAGCGGCTCTGGCGCCGCTACGTCATCCTCAACCCGGCCTACCTCGGGCGCCTGGCCGCCCAGAGGGCCGGGCTGTGGAAGGCGAAGCCGCCCACCCCGGCCACCGAGCGCCCCGCCACGTTCGCCGTCTGACCGGGCTCACCCGCCCGGACACGTCGGCCCTCACCTACCGGCGCGGCGTCACCGCGCGGCCGTCACCGGCACGTCGGCCGTCACCGCGCGCGGCCGGGACCCTGCACGTACAGCAGTTCCAGGATCGCCCGCGTGGCCTCGAACCAGCGGTCCAGCCAGCCGGGTGGCGGCACGCTGCCCTTCGGCGGCAACTCCATCAGCAGGCCGCGCAGCAACGGATGGTCCACCAGCGACTCGGCGACCGCCGGCTCGACGGACCAGCCCGCCGGCGGGAACGACGGCTCGGTGAGCGGGTTCGGGTCGAGCGAGGGCAGCGTCAGCGGCGCGGACTGCTCGGCGGCCCCCGGCCCACCGTCCCGGTCGCCGATCTCGGTGTCGCCGGAGACCACCTCGGTCAGGACGGTGTCCCGCCGGGCCCCGCGGTACTTGCCGCCGAACCGCTCCGGCTTGCCCGGACCATTGGTGAGGTTGTCTGACCCGATCGTCGTCATCGTCTCGCCTGCCTCGCTCGGTTGCCGATCCGTGCGGCGGGTTGTCGACCAGCGCCGTATCGAGGAGTACAACGAGCCGGGACGGCGGTGGCGACGGCTCGCGCGCCGATCGGTCGGGACCGTGAGCAGGGCGCGCGCCGATCGGTCGGGGCAGTGAGCAGGGCGCGCGCCGATCGGTCCGGCCGGACGCGCGGCGGGCGCGGCCCGCCCGGCGACGTTGCCGGACGGGCCGCGCCCGCCGTTGCCCGAGTCGGTCAGTCCCGGACGAACGCACCGCCCCTGGTGCCGGCGACGAAGGCGTGCCACCCAGCCGGCGTGAAGATCAGAGCCGGCCCGGTCTTGTCCTTCGAGTCCCGCACTCCGACCGCACCGGTCACGTACGCCACCTCGACGCAGTTGTCGCAGTTCGGTCCGCTCTTCGAGCTCTTGAACCACACTGCCCGCGTCAGGTCCAGGGACCCCTTGGTCGCCATTTCCACGACGGCTCCTCTGCCAGTTTCGCGATGTGTGCTATGGATTCCTCCGGGCGTATGGCTGCCGCTCGAACGTGATCGAAGATGAAGCTGTACTTCTGCAGTTCGTCGCTCTTCTCGAGGAAGAGCCCACCCGTGGCGTTCTCCGCGTACACGACATCGGGATCACCCGCTTCGGGGAAGCTGAGGATGGTGAATGTGCCGTCCATGCCGGCGTGCGCCCCGACCTCGAAAGGCAGGATCTGAAGCGTCACGTTCGGCAGTTGCGCCACCTCCACCAGCCGCTTGAGCTGGCCACGCATCACCGCGTCACCGCCCACCGGCCGGCTCAGCACCGCCTCATCGAGCACCACCCACAGATCGACCGGATCGTCCTGAATCAACAACGACTGACGGCCCATACGGACACGCACCCGCTGCTGAACCTCCTCGGCCCTGAAGTCCGGCCGTGCGGCCCGGATCATCGCAGAGGCGTACTCCTCGGTCTCGAGCAGCCCCGGTACGACCTGTTGCTCGTACGCCCGGATCGAACTGGCGGCCGCCTCCAGGCCGACGTACGCCCCGACCAGGACCGTGCTGTACGGATGCCACCAGCCCTTCTGTCGGGCCTCCCGGGCGATCTGCACCAGCTCGTCGCTCTCGACGCCGGTCACCCCGTAGATGAGCAGCATGTCGCGGACGTCGCGCGCAGTGGCCGTGGTGTGGCCGGTCTCGATGCGGGAGATCTTCGACGCGGAGCACTCCAGCCGCTCGGCGACCCCCTCGATGGTGATGCCGGCCTTCTCGCGGTGGCGGCGCAGTTCGGCACCGAGCCGACGACGCCGGATCGTGGGGCTGCGCCGCTCGCTCACGGTGTCACCTGTCGGACCGTTTGTCGGGACCGCTCGCTGCTCGGGCTCACCCGGCTACCTCCGGTCGATCGCGCCCGGGTTCGACGCCCGCCGGGGGCGCGACCGTCGAGCGGCGGGCGAGCGTTCGCGGCGGGGGATGGTGCCGGTCATCGGCCGGCCGCGACGGCGAAACCGGCGTCCAGTCTGCCGCTCTCGCGACGGCCGCATCAACCTTCTATTTGCGGAAGGCGTTCACGTATCGGCAAAAGTCTACGTGCAACTTGCATGTCGGACGCCACTGATGCAGTCTGTCCGTAGGGCTTGGGTCACTCACCGTTCCGGTCGGCCGCCGGAGAGGGGTCCTCCGTCGCGACGGAGGGCACCGGTCGAGCGTCCCGGCTCCGGCACCAAACGACAGACTGCCCTCGGGCTCAAGACCCCGCCGCTGGACGCCGGATGGCTGTGGCGGCGGGCGCGACGACCGGGAGCAGCCAGGTGATGGTCGGGCAACGGCACGCCACCAGCGGGCACGACCCGACCACCGCCACCCGCAGGATCCGTCCCCAGGGGCACGACCCCGACGCCGGGCCACACGATCCGCCGAAAACCCGCTCCCGCCGGCCCATGCCGGCCGATCTTCCCCAGGAGCCCTCTGTGCTTCCCCGCTCCGGTGACGTTCTGCACGTGACTCGTGCGGCGAGTGTCCAGTTCCTCAGGCCGATCATGTTCCGGGTGATCCGGGTGCACGACTGGCCCACGTACGACGGTTGGGTGTGGCTCGACGGTTACGAGTTGAACGCCACGGGGGACGCGGTCAACCGGCGGTCGATCTTCGTGCAGGCGGCCGGGCTGCGCCAACTCCACGTCGCCCCACAGCCCCGGCAGCACACCCCCGTGCGCCAGCGCCGCCCGGTGGCCCGCACTCCGGTCCGGGTGGGCTGAGCGGCCCAATCCCAGGTCAGGGCGCGCGGGAGCGCCATAGAATCGGTACGCCACCCCGGCGAACGTCTCCACCCCGCGCATCCCGGACCCTGAACCTGGGATGGTCATGGTCACTCTGCCCACCGCGCGGCGGCACCGCAGGTCCCCTACCCTCTACGCCTTCGCCCTGCTGGCGCTCCTCGGCGCCGCGACCACCCTCGTGATGGTGGCCCGCTACCCGGCCGTGTCCGCCACCGAACCGGGCATCCCGGTCCCGGCGCCGGAGATCACCGTGATCGACGAGCGGGCCGGCTCCGAGCCGGGGTGGCGGGTCCCCACCGAGTCGGGTTGGCCCGGCCCCGCCCAGCCGCCCGAGGACGACGGCGGCGTCCCGGGCCGGGCCGACGCGGAGGCCGACGGCGAGGCGACGGCCACGGCGGCGGACTCCCGCCAAGACGCCGTCAGCCGATCGCTGTTCTGGTCGGGCGTCATCGGCCTCGCCATCTCCCTAGCCGGGCTGGGCCTGGTGGGGACCAGACGCCGGATGTGGTGACCCTCGCGCCGGCCGTCGACCGACCGGCTTGTCGAACGGAGCCGGAGCCGTCGGCACCAGCGCAGCTGCAAGGCAGACCGCTGTCCGCCGGTCCGGCTCGGCACGGTCGCGGCCGGGACGCCGGCCGCCGGGCCGTCAGGGCGTGGGGGTGGTGGTGGGCCCCGCTGTGGCCGACGGTGTCGCCCCGGTCGTGGCGGGCGGCGCGGCGACCACCAGAACGGCCTCCTCGTCGGCGGGTACCAGTCGGCCCGCCTCCGGGTCGGTCTCGATCACGGTGCCGGCCGGCTGGTCGGACACCCGCGTCTCGACCCGGTGATCGATGCCCAACTCGTCCAGAACCCGCTCGGCGCTCGCGCGCGGCAGCCCCACCAGGGGCGGCATCGGCACCGCGGCCGGGGTCGTGACCGGCGGCGTCGTGCTCGGGCGGTCGGTCGTGGCCTCGGTCGTCGGCGCCCCACTGGTCGCCGAAGCGGTGGTCGGGCGAGCGGACGGGCTCCGGTGCGGAGCCGGGATGTCCTCCGCCTGGAGGATCAGCCAGAGGCCGGCGCCGAGCAGACCGAGCAGCAGCAGGGCCACGATGCCCAGCACGATCGGCGTCCACCAACGCCGGCCGGCCTGCTCCTCGGCGTACCAGTCGCCGCCGGCCGGCTCGCGGTACTCCGCCGGGCGCGGTGGCGGCACCCCGGCCCGTCCGGACCACACGGTGGGTGCGGGCTCCGGACGGGCGGCCGCCCCGGCCGGCGGAAGCGGGCGGGTCGGGTCCACCGGCTCTTCCCGGCCCCCGGTGGGGGGCAGCGGGCGGGTCTCGTCACCCGGCCCTTCCCGACCCCCGGCCGGGGGCAGCTGGCGTGTCTCGTCGCCCGTCCCGGAGGGCAGCGGGCGGGTGCGGTCGCCGCCGTCGTCGGCGGGAGACGGCTCGTCGTGGTCGTCGCGCATGGCACCGTCCTTTCCCCACCGGGCGGCTCGGCATCCACGTTAGTCGCTGTCCGCCACATCGGCCGGGATCGCCGCCGCGTTCCGGGTCACGGGGTGGGCGTCGGCTCCCCGGTCGGGTTGGACCCCTCCTCGCCGCAGGTCAGGGCCACCTCGTCGTTCCACGCGGCCGGGGTGTCGGGGCCGGGGTGCTGGGCGGTGACGGTGCCCTCGCGCCCCGTGTGGTAGCGCGGGTACAGGCCCTCGTCGACCAGCTCGTCGACCGCGTCGGCGCAGTCCTCGCCGAGCAGGTCCGGCACGGTGAGCGCGGGCGCGGGCCCGGCGACGTACAGCGTGACGGTCGTGCCCCGGGTCACGGGCGTACCCGGCGAAGGGGCGCTGCGGGACACCTGCCGCCCCGTCCCCGTGCCGAACACCAGCCGCCAGCCGAGGCGCCGCTCCCGCAGCTCCTCCCGGGCGTCCTCGAAGTCCGTGCCGACGACGGGCGGCACGGTCAGGCCGGTGGCCTGGGCGGGCGCGCTGGTGCGGTGCGTCGGCGCGGCTGTCCGGGCGGTCGGCGTCGGCGCGGCGGAGGGCTGCAGCGGGGCGCTGGCACGCGCGTCCGGTGGCGCGGGCGGGTTGCTGTCATCACCGGCGAGCAGCCAGCCGCCGGTCCCGCCGATCGTGGCCAGCAGCGCGACGGCGAGGCCGCCGCCGAGCACCTTCGTCAGCCGGCCCGGCCCGTCGGTCGCCGGCCCATCCGGGTACGTCTCCGCACCCGTGTTCCCGTCGGTCATCGCGCCCACCACCTCTTCACCGGCGACCGTATCGGGGCCGCGCCAAGCGTTCCGGCCCCGGGCCGTTCCGCCGCGACTCGCCGCGCCGGCCCAGGAAGGTTACGCTGCCCGGCATGGCCGGACTGGGCTGGGGAGGATCGATCGCCACCGCTGTCGGCGTCGCCGCCGGCGCGGGCGCGGCCCAACTGGGCTTCGGCTACGGGCTGGGCATCATCAACTGGACGGCAGCGGACGCCACCGCGGGCGAGGCGGTCTGGGTGGCCGGCCTCGCCTGGTCGACCTGGATCGCGGGCACCTCGACGGTCGCGGGGGCGGTGTGCGCCCAGCGGCTGCGGCAGCCGGTGTCCGCCGGACGCGACGAACTCCTGGCGTCGCCGGCCCCGGAGTCCGTGACCGTGGGGGCCGACGCCACCGTCGACCCGTCCTCGCCGGCCGGGGGCCGGACGGCCCGTCCGAGGGGCGACGGCGGCCCGGGGACGGCCGTCGTGCTGGCGCTGGCCGGCGCCGTCGGCGCCCTGCTCACCGTACTGCTGGTGGCCGTGCCGGCCCGGGCGGCCAGCCTGCCGGGCGGCTCGGCGCCGCAGACCGTGGCCGCCTGCTACGCCGGTGTGGGCCTGCTGGTCGGGCTGCTGGCGGCGGTCTGGGCGCTGCGCTCGCCGGCCGCCGCCACCAACGTCATCGCCACCGTCGGCTGGCTCTGGGGGCTCGCGGTGGTCGCGGTGCTCGACGACGTGCTGTCCGGACGCGGGCTGACCAGCGCCCAGCTCGGCATCTGGCAGCTCGGCGCCGACAGCCCGAGCCTCTGGATCCGGGACTGGTTCTACTGGCCGGGAGCGCTGCTGGCGCTCGGCTCGGCGGCGCTGATCGGGGCGCTGGCCGCCCGGCGTGCCGCCCGGTCGCCGCAGCGCCGGCTCGGGGCGGCGGCCTCGGGCGCGGCCGGCCCGTTGCTCGTCGCGCTGGCCTACCTGCTCGCCGCGCCCGGGCTCACCGCGATCGGCCGGGAGCAGGTGTCGGCGCACCTCGTCGCGCCGTACGCCGTCGTCGCCGGCTTCGCCGGGTCGATGCTGACCGCCGCGCTGGCCCAGCGGGCGGCGCACCGCCGTCCCGACGCGCCGGTGGCGATTCCGCGGCAGCGCACCGGCGCGGCGGACGACGCGACCACCGCGCAGGCGCCCGGGTCGGCCGGGTCGAATAAGCCGCCCGAGCCGGACGGGTCGGGGCCGGCCGGGACGGCCGGTCAGTCGACCGGCCAGGTGTGCACCGGCTCGTTGCCGCGCTGGAGTTCCGCGTAACGCCGCACCATGTGGTGCAGGGCCGCGTCGCGGTCCATGCCCCGGTGGCGCTCGGCGGCCCACACCGTCTCGGTCTGCCAGACCGCGCCGTTGCGGCCGGTACGGCAGCGCTGCTCGATGATGCCGAGCAGCCGGTCCCGCTCGGCCGGGGCGACGCCGAAGCGGTCCAGCCCGGCCGCGGCCGTCGGCAGCAGCGTGTCCAGCACCAGCCTGGCCACCGGCACGTCGCCGAGGCGGGGCCAGTGCAGTACGGCGTTCATGCCCCGCCGGGCGGCCGCGTGGAAGTTCTCCTCGGCCGAGCTGAAGGTCAGCTGGCTCCAGATCGGTCGGTCCGCCTCGGCCAGGCCCCGGGCGAGTCCGAAGTAGAACGCGGCGTTGGCGAGCATGTCGACCACGGTCGGCCCGGCCGGCAGCACGCGGTTCTCCACCCGAAGGTGCGGGCGGCCGGCCATGATGTCGTAGACCGGGCGGTTCCACCGGTAGACGGTGCCGTTGTGCAGCCGCAGCTCGCTCAGCTCGGGCACCCCGCCGGCGTGCAGCACCTCGACGGGGTCCTCGTCGTCGCAGATCGGCAGCAGCGGCGGGAAGTAGCGCACGTTCTCCTCGAACAGGTCGAAGATCGAGGTGATCCAGCGCTCGCCGAACCAGACCCGGGGGCGGACGCCCTGGGCCTTCAGCTCGTCCGGCCGGGTATCGGTGGCCTGCTCGAACAGGGCGATCCGGGTCTCGGCCCAGAGCTGCCGGCCGTACAGGAAGGGGGAGTTGGCGCCGACCGCGACCTGTACGCCGGCGATGGCCTGCGACGCGTTCCAGTAGTCGGCGAAGCTGTCCGGGGCGACCTGGAGGTGGAACTGGAGGCTGGTGCAGGCCGCCTCCGGCGCGATCGAGTCGTTGTGCGTACGCAGCCGCTCCACGCCCCGGATGTCCAGCTCGATGTCCTCGCCCCGGGCGCCGACGATCTGGTCGTTGAGCACCCGGTACCGGGCGTTGGTGGAGAGGTTGTCGGCCACCAGGTGGCGTCCGGTGAGGGTGGGCAGAATGCCGACCAGGACGATGCGGGCGTCGGACCTGGCCGCCCGCTCGTCCGCCCGGCTGAGGCTGGCGCGCAGTTCGCGCTCGTAGTCGGAGAAGCCGGTCCCCTCGATGAGCCGGGGCTTGGCGTTCAACTCCAGGTTGAACTGCCCCAGCTCGGTCTGGAAGAGCGGGTCGGCGATGGCGGCGAGGATCTCCTCGTTGCGCATCGCCGGCTCGGCGGCCGGGTCCATCAGGTTCAGCTCGATCTCCAGGCCGGTCATCGGCCGGTCGGCGTCGAACCCGAAGTCGTCCAGCATCAACGCGAAGACGTCCAGGCACCGTCGGACCTTCTGTCGGTAGCGGACCCGGTCCTCCCGGGAGAAGGCACCCTGCTCGACGTCCCTGCCCATGTGCCCTCCCGGCCCGAGGCGCTACGGGGCGGTATCACCCCGAAGCGGACTGTGAAATATCTACGGTAAAAGCGCCCACCGCGCCGGACCAGAGGCCGACGCCGGGCGATCACCGCGACGGACGACCGCGCCGGGCGGGAAGACGCTCCCGGCCGGAATCACTACCCAGGTGGCGGGCCCCGCCACCGTCCCCGGCGAGGAACGGCGCGTGACGAATCGCACCGTTCCGTGCCGTTCTCGGCGACGCGGGCGGTGGGGACGGCCGCGGGCCCGCGCCGACTGGTGCGGCGCGGGCCCGGGGTCCTCGTGGATCGCGGTGGTCAGGCCTGGCGGACGGCCTCCCCCTCGATCTCAATCTTGATCTTCTTGCCCACCAGCACGCCACCCGTCTCCAGGGCGACGTTCCAGGTCAGGCCGAACTCCTCGCGGTCGATCTCGGTGGTGGCGGTGAAGCCGAACACGTCGGTGCCGAACGGGGTGTGGCCGACACCCTCGAACTCGACCTCCAGGTCGACCGGGCGGGTGACGCCCTTGATCGTCAGCTCGCCGGAGAGGACGAACTCGTTCCCGTTGCGCGACTTGACGCCCGTGCTCCGGTACTCGAGGGTCGGGAAGGCCTCGACGTCGAGGAACTCGGGGCTGCGCAGGTGGGCGTCGCGGTCGGCCTGCGCCGTGTTGATGCTGGCGGCCTGGATGGTGGCGACGACGGAGGACTCCACGGGGTCCTCGGCGATGGTGACCGTGGCCGTCGCCTCGGCGAACTCACCGCGGACCTTGCTGACCATCATGTGCCGGGCGACGAACCCGACCCGCTTGTGAGCCGCGTCCAGCAGATAGGTGCCGGCGGTCGGGATGGTGAGGCCGTCCCACTCGCGGGTAACCGATCCGGTGCTGCTGGTCATGGTGCTCTCCTCCAGGGGAATCGTTCAGTAGCCAATGGCTGACGCAGCAACTATAGCCACGGCAATATTCCTCGTGTCAAGTACTGCTAGGATGGGCACGTGGACCAGAACGTGTTCGAGGACCCCCGGATCACGGCAGTCGGCCTGCTCGTCGAGGCGCACGCCGGGCTGTCCGCCCGGTTCGCCGCCCAGTTCGAGGAGCACGGGCTCTCGCCGGTCGAGTTCGAGGTGCTGACCCGCCTCGCCCGCTCTCCCGGCAACCAACTGCGGATGACCGACCTCGCCGCGCAGACCTCGCTTTCCACCAGCGGGGTGACGCGGGTGGTGGACCGGATGGAACGCGACGGGCTCATCCGACGCAGGGCCTGCCCGTCCGACCGGCGCAGCTCGTACGCTGTGGTCACCACCGCCGGCCTGGAGCGTCTGGACGAGACCCTCCCCGGGCACCTGCGCATCATCGAGGAGTGGTTCGTCGGGCAGCTGGAGCCGGACACGCTGACCGTGCTCCTCGAAGGTCTCCGGCAGGTACGCGACGCCGTGCACCCGGGAGCGACGGCGGGCAGCACCGGGGCGGCCGTCGAGGAAGACTGCTGACCCACCGTCCCGGGCGCGTTCCGGCGGTGGCGCCGGAGCCGGCCAGGACGGTGGCCGGGCGCACCGGCAGAAAGACCGGCAGAACCTGCCCGCCCAGCTGGAGCTATCCGGCCGTAGCGGACAAACCGGCTGGCCGACTGTGGTTACTGTGCTTCCAGCGGGGGAGCACCGGGGGGTGCCGGCGCGAGCGATGAGTGAGGGGTAACGCCAGGGGGCTCCTTCGCTCGCGCCACCCCCGTGTCACCCTCCCGCCGGGCGTCGTGCCCCGTCCTCGACGCCCGCCTCCGCCGCCGCGGCGAACCACTCCGCCGCCAACTCCCGGTCCCCTCGATGCAGGGCGACGTACGCCTCGATCAGCGCGCAGATGCCGTCCTGGTGAAGATCGCCGTGCCGTTGCCCCACGGGTTCAGGGCGGACCGTCCTCGACCGGCCCAGCCACGCTCGCCCCGGCAGGGCCTCCCCCTCCGAGTAGCCGCGGAGGTCGGCCAGCACCTGGACGGCCTCGTCCGGGCGGCCGTCCTGGGCCAACGCCAGCCCGACCGTGCCGAGGACCCGCCGCCGGTGCCCCAGATCGCCCAGCTCCGCCAGCGCGGAGGCCACCCGTCGACCCTGCTCGACGGCGTCGGCGTACCGGCCCTCCAGCCGGGTCACCTCGGCCAGGTCGGCTCGGGCCAGCACCCGCAGCCGCCGCTCCCCGCACTGGGCGGCCAGCCGGTCCATCGCGGCCAGGCGACGCCGGGCGGCCGGCAGGTCACCCACCCGGAGTTGGTGCCGCGCGAGTTCGCCCTGTGCCACCGCCATGTCGCGCACCCGGCCGTTGCGGGTGGCCAGGGCGAGGGCGGCGGCCGCCTGCTCCCGCGCCTCGTCGTACGCCCCGGTGGCCGTCAGCAGCGCGCAGAGCACCGTCCGCGCCGCCAACTCCCCGCCGACATCGCCGGCCCGGTGGAACGCCGCCCAGGCGGCCCGGGCCGCGGGCAGCTCCTGCCCCGCCGCGCCGTGCTCGGCGGCCAGCCGGGCCGCGCCGAGCGCCGCCCACGCGCGCTGGCCGGGGTCGACATCCGCCGTACGGGGGTCGGCCAGCAGCCGGCGCAGCCACTGCCGCCCGACGACGTCCCGGCCGCGGAACCGCCACCACGGAACCAGACCGGTGGCCAGCCGCAACGCGGTGACCGGGTCGTCCAGGGCGGCATGGGCCAGCGCCGCGCTGATGTCGCCGGTGGCCTCGTCGAGCCGGCGCAGCGCCGAAACCAACTGGGGACCGACCAGCTCGGCGGCCGTACGGGCCACCAGCCGGGCGACGACCTGGGCGTGCCGCCGCCGGACCTCGGTCAGCTCCCCCGCGCCGACAGCCTGCTCCGCGGCGAACTCCCGGACCGCGTCGAGCAGCCGGAACCGGACCGGGCCGGCGCCCCGCACGCTGAGCAGGCCGAGCTGGAGCAGCCGATCCAGCAGCGGCACCGGGTCCAACGGGACGGATTCCGGATCGTCGGCGAGCAGTTCCTCGGCCAGTTCCACGGACCAGCGGTTGCGGAACGCCGAGAGCCGGCGCAGCGCCGCGCGCTCGTCCGGGGCGAGGAGCCGGTAGCTCGTCGCCACCGCGTCCCGCAGGGTGACCGCCCCGCCCCGCGCCGCCCCGGTGCCGACCACCGGCTCGCGGGGCGGGACCCCGGCGACCGGGTCGCGCGGCCGGGGGACGTGGGCGCCCCCGGGCTCGGTCGCCGCCCAGCCCGCCCGGGGCACCGGAGCGGGCGGGGCGGCGAGGTCGAGGACGCGGTCGCCGTACCGGTCGAGCAGCTCGTTGAGGTCGAGGATCCGCCCCCGGGCGGCCATGAGCTCGATGGCCAGCGGCAGCCCGCCCAGCCGGCGGACCAGCGCGGCGAGGGCCGGCAGGTCCGCGGGCTCCGGCGGCTCGCGCCGCACCTGGGCCAGCCGCGCGGCGAACAGCGCCACCGCCGGGTAGCCGGCGAGCGCCTCCGGCCCGGCGAGGTCCAGCTCCGGCGGCGGTACGTCCAGCGGCCTCACCGGCCAGACGCGCTCGCCGGGCAGGCCGACCGGATGCCGACCGGTCACCAGCATCCGCAGCGTCGGAACGGCCCCGGCGAGTCGGTGCAGGGCCTCCGCCACCGGGTCCGGCGCCCGTTCCACCGCGTCGATCAGCAGCAGCGCCGGCCGGCCGGCGAGCCGGGCGACGAGATCGCCCGGGCGGGCCGCGCCGAAGACGGCCGCCGCCGTGGAGAGCACGTCGGCGACGTCCGAGCCCTCCCCGACGAGCACCCCGGCGACGGCGGCCGGGGCGCGGTCGGGGACGGCGTGCGCGACGGCCAGGGACAGCGCGGTCTTGCCCACCCCGGCCAGCCCGACCAGGCTGGTCACCGTCGGGCCGTCGTCGGCGGTGACCAGGTCGACCAGTTCGGTCACGTCCCGCTCCCGGCCGATCAGCTCGACCGGGGGCGGGAGCGCGATCGGCGTACCGGCGGAGAGGGCGACCGGTGACAGCCCGCCACCGGCTGCGGGCGGCCCGGCCCACGACGGCGCCGACGCCTGGCCGGGGGGCGGGGAGGCGGCGAACGACGTGGCGCCGGCCGGGGGGACGCCCCGGGCGGCGGCGACGAACTCCGCGCGGGCCTGGCCGGAGAGGTCGAGCGCTCCGGCGAGCAGGTCGACGGTGGTCCGCTGGGGCCGCGCGGACCGGCCGCGCTCCAGGTCGCGGACCGTCCGCACGCCGATGCCCGCCCGCGCCGCCAGCTCCACCTGGGTGAGGCCGGCGGCGCGGCGATACGCGCGCAGCAGGTCCGACAGTCCGGTACGACCGCCCGCACCATCCGGCGAACGATCATGATCGGGCGTCATGGGCAGGAAGGGTACGGATCGGGTACGACGGTGGGCAGCCAACCGTCGCCCTGCCGACGCCTGGCGGCGCGGATATCCGACAATGGGTTGCGGTGCGAGCGACCGCCTCCTATATGAGGACCCTTCGCCTCACATGCCGAGGTCGCGCGCGATGATCATCCGCTGCACCTCGCTGGTGCCCTCGCCGATCTCCAGGATCTTGGAGTCCCGCCAGAACCGGGCCACCGGGTACTCGTTCATGAAGCCGTAGCCGCCGTGGATCTGGGTGGCCTCGCGGGCGTTGTCGACGGCGACCGTGCTGGCGTGCAGCTTGGCGATCGCGGCCTGGCGCTTGAACGGCTCGCCGGCGAGCATCCGGGCGGCGGCGTCGTAGTACGCGAGCCGGGCGGTGTGCGCCTTCATCTCCATGTCCGCGATCTTGAACTGGATCGCCTGGTAGTTGCCGATCGGCTGGCCGAACGCGTGGCGCTCCTTCGCGTACCGGACCGACTCGTCGACGCAGCCCTGGGCGAGGCCGGCGGCCAGGGCGGCGATGGCGATCCGCCCCTCGTCGAGGATGCGCAGGAACTGGGCGAAGCCCCGGCCGCGCTCGCCGAGCAGGTTGGCCGCCGGCACCCGGCAGTCGTCGAAGGTCAACTCGTGGGTGTCCGAGGCTGTCCAGCCGACCTTGGAGTACCCGGGCGCGACGGTGAAGCCGGGCGTGCCGGACGGCACGATGATCGTGGACAGCTCCTTGGCGCCGTCCGGGCGGGTGCCGGTGACCGCGGTGACGGTGACCAGCGCCGTGATGTCCGTGCCCGAGTTGGTGATGAACGCCTTCGAGCCGTTGATGACCCACTCGTCGCCGTCCAGGACCGCCCTCGTCTGGGTGCCCCCGGCGTCGGAGCCGAAGCCCGGCTCGGTCAGGCCGAACCCGGCGAGCGCCTCACCGCTGACGAGCTTCGGCAGCCACCGCGCCTTCTGCTCCGCCGTGCCGAAGCGGTGGATCGGCATCGCGCCGAGGGAGACGGCCGCCTCCAGGGTGATCGCCACGCTGGAGTCGACCCGGGCCAGTTCCTCCAGGGCCAGGCAGAGCGCGAAGTAGTCGCCGCCCATGCCGCCGTGCTCCTCGGGGAAGGGCAGGCCGAACAGGCCCATCTTGCCCATCTGCCGGATGATCTCGTACGGGAAGGTGTGCTTCTCGTAGTGCTCGGCGATGACCGGGGCGACCACCTCGCGGGCGAATTCCCGCACGCTCTGCCGCAGCGCCTCGTGCTCCTCGGTGAGCCGGAAGTCCATCGGTTCCTCCTGTACGGGTTCCTCCGCCGGGCGCTCGTGACGCCGGGTCGGTACGGCCTCTGTCGGGGTGGCGCGGGTGGCGGCCGGGGCGGGCCGGGGTCGGCCGGATGCGGTGCGGCCGGGGCGGGTCGGGGTCGGCCGGATGCGGTGCGGCCCGGTCAGACCGGGGTCACGCCGTGCCGGCGCCGGGCGAAGTGCCGATCCTTGGTGCGGGCGACGGCGAACCGGCGGACCAACTCGGCGCGCAGCTCGTGCGGCTCGACGATCGCGTCGACGACGAGCTCGCTGGCGAGCCGGACGATGTCGATGTCGCGCTCGTACTCCTCGCGCTTCGCGGCCACGAAGGCGGCCCGCTCGGCCTCGTCGGCGATCGCCGCGATCTTGTTGGCGTAGACCGCGTTGACCGCCGCCTCCGCGCCCATCACCGCGATCTTCGCGGTCGGCAGCGCGATGGTGGCGTCCGGCTCGAAGCCCGGGCCGGCCATCGCGTACAGGCCCGCGCCGTACGCCTTGCGGACCACCACGCAGATCTTCGGCACCGTCGCCTCGGAGATCGCGGTGATCATCTTGGCCCCGTGCCGGATGATGCCCTGCTTCTCCACCGCGCTGCCGACCATGAACCCGGGCACGTCGGAGAGGAAGAGCAGCGGCACGTTGAACGCGTCACAGAGCTGCACGAAGCGGGTCGCCTTGTCGGCCGAGTCGACGAAGAGGACGCCGCCCTTGAACATCGAGTTGTTGCCGACCACGCCGACGACCTCGCCGTTCAACCGGCCGAAGCCGATGGTCAGCTCCTTGGCCCAGAGGGCCTGGATCTCGAAGAAGGACCCCTCGTCGAGCAGGCCCTTGACGTACCGGCGCATGTCGAACGCCTGCCGCTCGCTGGCCGGGACCAGCGCGGCCAGGTCGGCCTTCTCGGGCGCTTCGATCGCGGGCGCCGTGGGCGGCTGCTGGGTCCAGTTCGCCGGCAGGTACGACAGGTAGCGCCTGACCACGTCCAGCGCCTCGGCCTCGGTCTTGCAGAGGAAGTGCCCGACGCCGGACTCGGCGCAGTGCACCTTGGCCCCGCCCATCGCCTCCAGGGTGGTCTTCTCGCCGGTGACCATCTCGACCATCCGGTCGGAGCCGAGGTACATGCTGGCGTTGCCGTCCACCATGGCCACCACGTCGCAGAACGCCGGGATGTACGCCCCGCCGGCGGCGCTCGGGCCGAACAGCGCGCAGACCTGCGGGATCGAGCCGGAGGCGCGGACCTGGTTCCAGAAGATCTTCCCGGCGCCGCGCCGGCCGGGGAACAGCTCGACCTGGTCGGTGATCCGCGCGCCGGCCGAGTCGACCAGGTAGACCATCGGCACGCTTGTCGTGTACGCGCGCTCGATGATCCGGATGATCTTCTCGACCGTGCGGGCGCCCCAGCTCCCGGCCTTCACGGTGGAGTCGTTGGCCATCAGGCAGACGGGGCGGCCGTCGATCGTGGCGGTGCCGGTGACGACGCCGTCGGCGGGCAGCCCCTCGGCCATCGCGTTCGCGTACAGGCCGTCCTCGACGAACGAGCCCTCGTCGACCAGCAGCGCCACCCGCTCGCGGGCGAAGAGCTTGCCCTTGGCGGCGTTCGCCGCGTGGTACTTGTCCGCACCGCCGGCCCGGGCCCGCTTGCGCAGCTGCTCCAGTGCCTCACCGTCGAGCGTCACGCCGACTCCCTCGCCGCCTGACCCGGCCGCGCCGCCCCCGTGGGCCGCGCGGCAAGTGACCTGAACGATCGTTAGGCTAGCGCATGGAGGCGCGTGCCGGCGAGAGGTGGCGCCTACGCCGGCAGAGGGGTCAGGCGGGTACGGGGGCCGGCCCGCAGCACGCCGGAGGGGAGCCTCTTACCGACCAGGTCCTCGGCCAGCTCGGCCGCCTCGATCAGGGCGTCGAGGTCGATGCCGGTGTCGACGCCCATGTCGTGCAGCATGTGCACCGCCTCCTCCGTCGCCAGGTTGCCGCTGGCACCCGGGGCGTACGGGCAGCCGCCCAGGCCACCGACGCTGGCGTCGAACTCGGTGATCCCCAACTCCAGGGCGGTGAGGAGGTTCGCCAGCGCGGTGCCCCGGGTGTTGTGGAAGTGCAGCAGCACCGGAACGTGCGCGTTGCGGTCGCGTACCGCCGTGATCAGCTCGCGGACCCGGCGCGGCGTGCCCATGCCCGTGGTGTCGCCGAACGCGACCCGGTCGGCGCCGTCGCGGACGACGCGGTCGACGATGCCCGCGACCCGCCGCGGGTCGACGTCCCCCTCGTACGGGCAGCCGAAGCTGGTCGCCACGATCACCTCCGCGCGGGCGCCCGCGCCGTGCAGCAGGTCGATCAGCTCCGCGATGTCGTCCAGCGACTCGGCCGTGGACCGGTTGACGTTGCGCCGGTTGTGCGTGTCGCTGGCCGACACCACCACCTCGATCTCGGTGAACCCGGCGGCGAGCGCCCGCTGCGCGCCCCGGGTGTTCGGCACCAGCGCCGAGTAGCGGACGCCGTCCGCCCTCGCCGCCCGCCGCCACACCTCGTCGGCGTCGGCCATCTGCGGGATCGCCTTCGGGTGCACGAACGAGACCGCCTCGATCCGCCGTACGCCCGTGCCGGAAAGCGCGTCGAGCAGCCGCACCTTGGCGTCGGTGGGGATCGGGTCCTCGTTCTGGAGCCCGTCGCGCGGGCCGACCTCCCGAATGGACACGAAGTCCGGCAATTCCGTCATAAGTGGCCACCTCACTGTGACGCAGTGCTGTGCTTGGCTGGTCACTCCAGCCTCCCACCCGGCCCGGCGGTCCCGCATCCACGCCGGGGTCGATCATGGGGTTGGCGGCGACAAAAAGGACAAGCACCGCCGCCAACCCCATGATCGACGGGGGCCGGCGAAGGCGTCAGCGCATGCGGGACACGATGCCCGTGTCGTAGTCGCCCGAGAGGAACTCGTCGTTCGTGAGCAGTTCGGCGAAGAAGGGGAGGTTGTTCTTCGGGCCGGCGATCCCGAAACCGGCCACCGCCGCCCTCGCCCGCTCGACGGCCTCGGCGCGGTCCTTGCCGCTGACGATCAGCTTGGCCATCAGGCTGTCGTAGAACGGGGTGACCGTGTTGCCGGCGACGTACCCGGAGTCGACCCGTACGCCCTCGCCGGCCGGCTCGTTCCACGTCGTGATCACGCCGGGGCCGGGCAGGAACCGCTTCGGGTCCTCGGCGTTGATCCGCAGCTCGATGGCGTGCCCGCGCGGCGCGAGCGCGTCCGGGTCGAAGGTCGGGGCGAGGCCGGCGGCCACCCGGAGCTGCTCCTCCACCAGGTCGACGCCGTAGACCAGCTCGGTCACCGGGTGCTCGACCTGCAGCCGCGTGTTCATCTCCAGGAAGAAGAACTCCTCGGAGCCGGAGCCGTCGCTCTCGGAGTCCCGCCGGCGCGGGACCAGCAGACACTCCACCGTGCCCGCGTTGCGGTAGCCGACCGCCTCCCCGGCCCGTACCGCGGCGGCCAGGATCCGCGCCCGCAGCTCGGGGGAGACCGCCGGGGACGGCGACTCCTCGACCAGCTTCTGGTTACGCCGCTGCACCGAGCACTCCCGCTCGCCGAGGGCCACCACCCGGCCGTCGGCCAGGCCGAGGATCTGCACCTCGACGTGACGCACCCGGGGGAAGTACCGCTCGATCAACACCGAGCCGTCGCCGAACATGCGCTCGGCGAAGGAGCGCACCTTGTCGTACTCGGTGCGCAGCGCGGCCTCGTCGTTCGCCACGCCCATGCCCATGCCGCCGCCGCCGGCCGCGGCCTTGACCATCACCGGGTACCCGATCTCGGCGGCGGCGGTGACGGCCGCGTCCAGGTCGGCGGCCGGGTCGGTGGTCCCGGGCGCGACCGGCACGCCGGCCGCCGCCATCAGGTTCCGGGCGTTGATCTTGTCGCCCATCGCGCTGATCGCGTCCGCGCCGGGCCCCACCCAGATCAGCCCACTGGCCTCGACCGTACGGGCGAACTCGGCGTTCTCCGACAGGAAGCCGTACCCGGGGTGGACGGCCCGCGCGCCGGTGGACTCGGCGGCGGCGAGGATCGCCTCGACGTTGCGGTAGCTCTGCGCCGGGTTGGCCGGGCCGACGCAGACCGCCTCGTCGGCCTCGGTCACGAACGGCAGGCCGGCGTCGGCCTCCGAGTGCACCGCGATCGCGCGGACACCGAGCCGCCTCGCGGTACGGATGATCCGGCGGGCGATCTCGCCCCGGTTGGCGACCAGCAGCGACTCGATCATGTTCTCCTCCACGTCCAGGGGTGGGGACGGATGTGGGCAACCATGACCGCGTCGCTACCCATGGGTCGGCAGCGGCGGGTCAGGGCCCCGTTGGGATGTTTCGGCTCAGGCGTCCGTCTCGGCGAGCAGGGCGGCCAGCGTGGCGGCGCGCAGCAGCGCGGCCCGGCGCCGCCGGTCGACCTCACCACCGAGGAACGGGGTCGAGTTCATCAGACCGAACGCGGCGTGCGCCAGCACCCGCGCCTCGCCGTCGGGCAGAGCCGGGTGCAGCGCGGTCAGCACGGTCACCCACTCCTCGACGTACAGCCGCTGGAGCCGGCGGATGCGCCGGCGCGGCTCTTCGGGCAGCCGGTCCAGCTCGTGCAGGTGCAGGGCGATCACGGCCGGGTTGGCCAGCGCGAAGTCGACGTGGAAGTCGATCAGCGACTCCAGCGCGCCGCGCGGGTCGTCCGGGTGGCCGGCGGCCCGCTCCCGGCCGCCCGCGAGCAGTCCCTCGCTGACCGGGATCAGGGCGGCGGCCAGCATGGCCTCCTTGCCCGCGAAGTGGTGGTAGAGGGCGGGCCCGGTCACGCCGGCCGCGGCCCCGATGTCGTCCATCGACACCCCGTGGTAGCCCCGCGCGGCGAACAGTCCGACCGCGATCTCCAGGATCTCGTCCCGCCGGGACCGTCGCCGTCCGCTGCCCGCCGTTCCTCGCGCCTGTTGTTCCACCGTCACCGGGCAAGCGTAGACCCGCGCCGGGTCGGGGTGGATGCTCGGTTACCGGGTCGATCGTCACACGGGACGCCGCCCCGTCGGCCGTCAGGCCATGCTCCTGTGCGCGAGCTCCATCCTCGTCGGCCGTCGGGCCATGCTCCTGCGTACGGGCTCAGTCCCCGTCGGCCGTCAGGCCGTGCTCCTCGCGCACCGCCGCCGCGTCGTCGGGGCGGCCCAGCTCGTCCAGCACACCGGCCAGCAACCACGCGGCCCGGGCCGCCGGTCGGAAACCCGACGGCAGCCCGCCGAGCACCTCGCGCAGCAGCCGCTCGGCCTCCCCGAGCCGACCCGCGCGCGCCAGCAGCTCGCCGGTGAGCAGCTCCACCCGCGCCGCCTCCCCGAACGCCTCGATCGACCGCAACCGCGCCGGCACCCCGGCCAGCCGGTCCAGCGCCTCGTCGGGGCGCCCGTCGCCGGCCAACACCCGGGCCGCGACCTCGGTCGCGAGCGCCACCTCGTACGTCACCACGGGCGGTTCCTCCGGCTGCCCGGTGAACGCGGCGGCGAGCCCGTCCAGCACCTCAACCGCGCGTACCGCCGCCGGCACGTCACCGGACCAGGACAGCGCGTCGGCCTCCCGGCGTCGGGCGCGCAGCTCGTCGACCGCCGCCCCGGCCAGCCGGTACGCGACCGCCGCCTCGGCGAACCGCTGCGCGGCCAGCGCGTCCCGGTCGACGTCGTAGAGCAGGTCGCCGGCCTCCTCCAGCACCTGCGCCCGGTGCGGCAGGTTGTCGGGGCCGTCGAGGTTGCGGGCCAGCTGCTCCAGCAGGGCGAGCGCCGGGTCCAGCTCACCCAGGTCGACGTAGATCCCGGCCAGCAGGTGCCGGCACCGGTCGGCCTCGGCCTGCGCGCCGAGCCGGTCCAGCCCGAGCACCGCCTCCTCGGCCACCTCGGCGGCCTCGGCGGGCCGCCCGGCCACCCGGTACGCGTTCGCCAGCTCCCAGCGCAGCAGGGCATCCCCGTCGGCGCCCTGCTCCACGCAGAGGGTCACCGCCTCGACGAAGTCGTCCACCGCCTCGGCCGCGCGGTCGGCGGCCAGCAGCGCCCTCGCCCGGAACACCCGCACCGGCAGGCGACTCTCCGCCGGGGCGTGCGGAAGCGCCCCGTCGCAGGCGGCCACCATCTCGGCCGGGTCGTCCACCGCCCTGGCGTACGCCAGGGCGGCGTCCGCGACCAGCTCGCCGACCCCGACCTCGCGGGCCGACCGGAGGGCGAGCTCGGCCGCCGCCCGGAACTCCTCGGGCCGGTCGAGCTCCTCCAGAATGTGGGCGCGGTGCACCGCCACCCGGGCGGCCAGCCACGGGTCGACGTCCGCCTCGCCCGCCGCCCGGTCGACGGCGGCGAGCGCCTCCTCCCAACGGCCCAGGTGCACCAGCGCCAGGGCGAGCCGGTCGTACGCGGAGGCCCGCTCCCGGACGTCGCCGTGCCCGTCGAAGAAGTCGACGGCCCCCCGGGCCAGCGACAGCCCCTCCTCGGGATCCTCAGCGTCCATGCAGAGCAGCACCCCGAGCCGGCCCGCGACCGCCTGCTCCCGGACCGGGTCCGACAGTTCCCGGTACGCGGCCAGCGCCGCCCGGTTCGCCGCCCGCGCCGCCTCCGGGCCGTCGGCCTGGGTCAGCTCGCCCGAGCGCAGCTCCAGCCGGCGGGCCGCCGTCCGGGGCGGCAGCTCGGCCCCGCCGAACCGCTCGTCGTACGCGGCGAGGGCGGCCACGAGCCCGTCGCGGCGGTGGGTACGCAGGCACTCCTCGGCCAGGTCGAGCAGCTCGTCGGCGGTGGCTTCGGCCGGAACGGTCACCTCGACGGCCGGAGCGGCCGCCTGGGCCGGCACCCGGGCGGGGCCACCCGGCGGGGCGGGACGGCGGCGCAGGCTGGCCGACAGCGGCAGGTGCTCCCCGGTGGGCCGGACGGCCAGCCGACGGGCGATCCACTCCGACTGGCGCGACGAGCCGTTGCGGGCGTCGAAGCGGGCGGCCAGCGCGGTCGCGGCCTCGGCCAGCTCGGCGGCGAGCGCGTCGGCGGACACCTCGCCCGCCGGCCGGTCGCCGGAGGCTCGGCGGTGCAGCACGACGTCGCCGGTCTCGGCCGCCGCCCGCAGCGCGGCGGAGGCGGTGGCCGCGAAGTGCATCGCGGCGGCCGGGGTGGGTGCCCGGTCCAGCCAGTCCAGGTGCCGCTCGACGATCTCGACCGCCCGGGCCTCGTTGCCGGTCAGCGTGCAGAACTCGACGTGGTCGCCGATGTCCCACAGGTCGGAGAGGTTGCCGCGCAGCCGCCGGTACGCCTCCCGGTGCGCGTCCCGGGCCGCGTCGTGGCGGCCGGTGCGCAGGTACGGCACGAGCAGCGCGGTGAGGATCGCCTGCGGCTGTTCGGCGCAGGTCAGCCGGCCGGCGAGGACCGGCTCGGCCAGCGCCACCGCCTCCTCGTGGCGGCCGACGTCACCGAGGTGGGCGACCTGGGTGCTCGGGTCGCAGCCGGCGCAGTCGGACAGCTCGTCGCGCGGGGTGGTCAGCCACAGCCGGTACCACCGCTCGGCCGCCTCGGCGTCACCCACGTGGTCGGCGACCCGGTACCGGTGCTTGTACACGGCCTGCAGGCTGTGCCCGGAGTCCCGGTAGCGGCGCTCCATGTCGTCGAGCACCGCGTACGTGCGGTCCAGCGGCAGCTCCGGGAACTTCAGCATGGCGTTGACCATGTACTTGAAGTGCCAGAGCAGCTGGTGGCTGTAGCGCCGGTGGTACGGCTGCGGGTCGCGGTCGAACTCCGCCAGGCACCAGGAGAAGGTGACGAACGACTTGGCCCGCTCCCCGCCGTAGACGTACGCGGTGGTGGCCTGCATCCGGGCGGCGAAGGCGAGGTGCCGGTCGTCGCCGGCGTCGGCCCGGCGCAGCAGCTGCTCCACGGCCGCCACCTGCCCGGCCCCGAACGGCATGGCGCTGACCTCGTGCAGCATCCGCCACAGTTCGTCGTCGCTCACTGCCCGACCTCCCGTCCCGGCACGGCCCGGCCGAGCAGGCCGAGGAAGGAACTGTTCAACAGCGCGGCGTCGGCCGCGCGGATGGGGTGGTGCCCGAGCAGCAGGGCCTGCCCGTACAGCGCCTCGACCGCGAGCGCGACCAGGTCCGGGTCGTCGAGCGTGGTGACCCGGCGGACCAGCGGGTTACGGTGGTTGAGCACCAGCTGCGGCCGGTCCGGCGGGGCCGACGCGGCCAGCGCGTCGAGCACCCCGCCCCACAGCTCGTCGGCCCGGTCCCGGCTCGCGGCGAGCTGGTCGTGGAACGCCGCCGACCGGCTGACCAGGTAGAGGGCGGGCAGCGATACCGGATCGTACGCCCGGACCACCACCTCGCAGCCGAGCCGTTCCAGGGCCCGCTGCGCCCCGGCGAGGAACGGCCGGAGGGCCAGCTCGACCTGCGGCTCCAGGCCGTCGAAGCGGGTGGTGACGTCGCTGGGCTCCAGCCGTTCGATCAGCACCGACCGGTCCACGCTGGGCAGCCGTTCGATCAGCTCGGTGTCGTACGTGTAGCCGGCGTTGACCACGGCCAGGTCCTGCGCGGCGGCGACGGCCGCGAGCTGGCGGAACTCGTCCAGGCTGGCGGCGTAGCGGACCAGGCCGTGCCGCTGCCGGAACTCGGCCAGCGTGAGCGTGCCGACGTTGGTGTCCATCGGCCACCACTGGTCGACGAGGCGGAGCATCTCGTCGTCGTGCAGGGCGAGCGCCTTGACGCCGAGGTGGTGCACCTGGAGGAACTCGGCCAGCCGGCGCGGGTCGTGCCGGGCCAGCCGGACCAGCCAGCCGCGTACCTGCTCGCCCAGGGCGTCCCGGGTGGCGGTGAGCAGGCTGTCCTCGTAGAGCGCCTCGCGGCTGGCGGTGGGCCGCAGCTCGGTGGCGTCCACGACGCAGTGGGCGAAGAACGCCCAGTCGGGCAGCAGCCCGTCGGCGTGCTCGGTGAGCAGCATCCGCTTGAGGTGGACCCGGTGGCCGGCGCGGACGGCCGGGTTCACCGGGGTCGGCAGGATGAAGGCGACCCCGGTCAGCCCCGCCTCGGGCACGGACAGCGGCACCACGTCGAACGGGTCGACGCCGAGGGCCTGGCGGGCGTACCGGACCAGGGCCGGACGGTCGACCGGCGCGCCCGGGGTGGTGGGCCATGGCGGGTCGCCGGCGGTGGTCACCACGTCGCCCACCCGGACGGTCACCGGCAGCAGCGACCCGTAGAGCCGGGCCAGCTCGGTGACGGTCGCGGTGGCGAACCACTGGTCGGCGTCGCGCCGCGGCACGAGGATCACCGTCGTGCCCGGCTCCGGCCGCTGCTCGCCGGCCGCGGCGAGCGCCACGGAGTACCGGCCGTCGGAGTGGCCCGTCCAGAGCACGGTGGGCTGGTCGGCGTGCCGGGTGACCACCCGGATCTCGTCGGCGACCAGGAAGCAGGAGAGCAGCCCGATGCCGAACTGCCCGAGGAACTCGTGGCGGGAGAAGCCGAGGTCGTCGCGCTTCGAGCTGCGTCCGATGGTGGCCAGCAGCTCGTGCACCTGCGCCTCGGTGAGCCCGATGCCCGTGTCGTGCACCCGCAGCGTGCCGTCGCCGGTCAGCTCGGGCGGCTCGATCCGGACCAGCCCCGGGGCGTCCGGCTCGGCGGCCCGACGCGCGGTGATCGCGTCCAGCGCGTTCTGCATCAGCTCGCGGACGTAGACCCGCGGGCTGCCGTAGAGATGGTGACTGAGCAGGTCGACCACGCCGCGGAGGTCGACCTGGAAGGTGCGGTCCACGCTGTCTGCTCCCGGGTCCGATGCCGGCGCTCACCGTACCGGTGATCCCCGACGCGCGCCTGCCCCGATTCCCCGTCCGGGCGGGACGCGCTGGCCCCGGCCCGCCCCTCGGCCCGTGCCGCTCGACCCTGACCAGCCCACCCGTCCTCACGACCGCCCCGCCCCTCCCCTTCGCCCTCGACGCGCTGACCTTCGCCGCTGCGGCCCTTTTCGCCCTCGCCCTCACCCCATCCCTCCCGCGATCTTGCAGTTACGGCCCCGACAAACTCGAAACAGGACAGAACAAGGGCCGAAAGTGCAAGATCGCGGAGCGGTGGGGGGCGGTGTGGCGGGAGGCGTGGGTCGGGGTGCGCTGGGTGCCGGCGGGACCGGGTGGTGGGGCGGGTCACCGGACTCGCGGCACTCACGAACCTGGCGATCAGCGGGCTGATGGCGGTGCTGGTGCTCTACGCCCTGGACGTGCTCCGCGTACCCGAGGAGGCGTACGGGGTGTTCCTGGCCGGGGTGGTGCTCGGCGGGCTGGCCGGCGCGCTCGGGGCCGGCCGCCTCGCCGCCCGGTACGGCACGCTGCCCGTGCTGCGCCTGGTGCTCGCCGGGCAGGCGCTGGCGCTGGTCGGGCTCGCCGGCCGCGCGTACGGGGTGGCGCCGGTCGGCTGGGCCGCCGCGGCGACGTTCGCCCTGGCCACGGTCCTCGGCTGGCGCGCCCTCCGCCCGGCCGCCGGGGTCCGCAGCGGCCGAGTCAGCTGCTGAGGCCGCCCGGCTGGTCGCCCTTCGCCACCGGCGCCCGGACCAGGTTGCCCCACTCGGTCCACGAGCCGTCGTAGTTGCGCACCTGCGGCCAGCCGAGCAGGTGCCGCAGCACGAACCAGGTGTGGCTGGACCGCTCCCCGATCCGGCAGTACGCGATCACGTCGTCGTCCGGGCTCAGCCCGAGCTGGTCGGCGTAGATGGCGCGCAGCTCGTCCGGCGACCTGAAGGTGCCGTCGTCGTTGGCCGCGGACTTCCACGGCTTGTTCACCGCGCCCGGGATGTGCCCGCCGCGCAGCGCGCCCTCCTGCGGATAGTCCGGCATGTGCAGCATCTCGCCGGTGTACTCGCCCGGCGACCGCACGTCGACCAGCGGCCGGCCGGCGGCGACATGCGCCATCACCTGCTCCCGGTACGCGCGGATCGGCGCGTCGTCGCGCACCGGCACCGGATACTGGGCGCGGGGCCGGGTGGGCCGCTCCCGGGTCAGCTCCCGCCCCTCGGCCACCCACTTCTGCCGGCCGCCGTCGAGCAGCCGCACGTCGGGGTGGCCGAACAGGGAGAAGACCCAGAGGGCGTACGCGGCCCACCAGTTGAAGTTGTCGCCGTAGAAGACGACGGTGTCGTCCCGGCCGATGCCCTTCGCGGCGCACAGCTCGGCGAAGGCGGGGCCGTCCAGGTAGTCGCGGGTGACCTGGTCGTTCAGCTCCGTGTGCCAGTCGACCTTCACGGCGCCCGGGATGTGCCCGGTGTCGTAGAGCAGCACGTCCTCGTCGGACTCGATCACGACCAGGCCCGCGTCGCCCAGGTGCTCGGCGAGCCATTCGGTGGTGACCAGCCGCCGCGGGTCGGCGTACGACTGGAGGCGGGGGTTCGGGTCACTCGGCACAGCCATGATCCCCAAGGTACGCCGGCTCACGGAGACCGGCCGGCGAACCGGACCGGCCCACCACCCGTACGTGGGATGGTGGGCCGGTCCTGGGTCGGCCGTCAGCCCCGCACGACGAACCAGTGATAGGCGTAGTCCGACCTGTTGCCCGCCGCGTCCACCGCGTACACGGAGATCGGGTACCAACGCGCCTCGGTGGGGGTCAGGGTGACCGAGGCGGTGCCGTCCGCGCCGGCCGGGACGGTCACCTCCGGGCCGTTGGCTCACCACGAAGGTGAAGACCGCCTCCGGCGACAACTGCCCGGACGACGACCGGCTGCGCACCGCGAGGGTGTTCCGGAAGCCCCGGTCCGGGGTGATGGTCAGGTCGGCCGCCGTCCCGTCGGTCACCGCGACGGTCTGCTCCGGCCCGTCGTTGAGCCGGTAGACGAACTCCACCGTGTCCGGCAGCTCGGAGGTGAACCGGAACGCGCCCGTCCCGCGCCAACCACCATGGACAGTACGGCGGCCAGCATCGCCCGGCCGCTCTTCCCGGCCAGCTTCACGCCGCCAGGTCTGAGGGTCATCCCTCATCCACCTTTCCCCGATTACCCCGTGGCATATCGACGGGGGTCCCGATGCTATCGGGAAGGGCCAAGTGTTCGGCGACTGATAATTCACGCCTCCCGGCGGTGGGTCAGTCCGTGAGGGGGCCCAGTTCGGGGCGCTTGGCGGTGACGGTGTCGCCCGACGAACGTCCCGTCAGCCGGCGCCTGATCCACGGCATCAGGTGCCGCCCCGCCCAGCGCAGGTCCGCGGCGCGGGCGGCCAGCCAGGGCGTCGGGGCGGGGTACGGCGGGACCATCAGCCACTCCTCGTCGCAGCCGACCCCGAGCGCGGCCAGCACCTGCCCGGCGACCCGCCGGTGCCCGGCCGGCGACAGGTGCAGCCGGTCCGTGCTCCACAGCATCGGGTTCAGGTAGGTGTCGTCGGCGTACAGGTCGACGAGGATCGCCCCGTGCCGCTCGGCGGTCTCCCCGACCGCCGTGTTGAGCAGCGCGACCCGGGGGGCGACCAGCCGCTGGCCGGGCAGCCGGGCCATCACGTCGGCGAACCGGAACAGCAGCACGTCGGCGCCGGTGGAGCGGAGTTCGGCGACGACGTCGTCGAAGCGGGCGACCAGGGCGTGCGGATCGAAGGTGCGGCGCAGCACGTCGTTGCCGCCCGCGGCGAAGCTGATCAGGTCCGGCTTCATCGCCAGGGCGGCCGGCACCTGCTCGGCGACGACGTTGGGGAAGAGACGACCCCGGATGGCCAGGTTCGCGTACCGGAAGTCGGGGCCCGCCTCAGCGGCCAGCCGGGTGGCGACCAGGTCCGCCCAGCCGCGGTAGGTGCCGTCCGGGTACGCGTCGTCCATGCCCTCGGTGAAGCTGTCGCCCACCGCCACGAAGCTGCGCCAGCGCACTGCGTCCCTCCCGCGTCCTCGGATCGCCCCGCGGCGCCCAGTCTGGCACCGCCCGCGCGGGCCGACGTACCGGCCCGGGGCAGAAAAGGCCGCGGGGCTCCGGAAATAATGTCGCGGATCCCGTCCGGGGGTCACGCATCGGCGGTCGCCCGTGGATGCCTCCCCGGTCCGACGAACACCAGCGAGGATCCGACATGACCGAGGGACCGCCCTCCGCGCCTGTCCCGCCCCCGCCGGGTCAACCGGTGCCGGGAGCGTGGGGGCCGCCGCCGCCCACCCCGCCCGGGCCGTACCCGACGCCGGCACCCCCGCCGTACGGCTCACCGGCGCCACCGCCCGCCGGGCCGGCGACACCTTCGCCCGCGGGCCCGTACGGCCCGGGGTCCTACCCGCCGCCCGCGCACGTCGGCCCCGCGGGGCCGTACGGTCCGCCGCCTCCGGCCAAGAGGTCGAAGCGCTGGCTCTGGGTCTCTCTCACGGCCGTGGTGGTGGTCCTGGCGCTCTGCGCCGGGTCGGCGTTCGGGCTGAAGGCCTACTTCGACCGGCAGAACGGCAGCTCGGCGCAGGCGCTGGACGAGCGGGACGGCCCGGTCCGGCCCGCGGAGATCGAGGCCCTGCTCGCCGAGCACACCAGGGCACTCAAGGAGCGGGACCTGAAGGCGTTCCTGGCCCCGTTCGACCCGGCCGACAAGAAGCTGGTCGCCCAGCAGACCACCCTGTTCCAGAATCTGAGCAAGGTCCCGCTGGCCGAGGCCAGTTTCGTGCGGCTGCGCAAGGGCGAGTTCAAGCCCTTCGGGGCGGGGCACAGCTTCGAGCTGACGGTGTCGTTCAACCACAGGTTCGAGTACGACCGCGCGGCGGTCGGCGAGATGTACACCTGGACCGTCGTCCGTACCGGCAAGGGCGCCCCACTGAAGATCACCGAGGCCGGGCACGTCCCGCAGGGCTTCAAGCAGACGGAGATGAGCTACTACCCGGCGCCCTGGGACAGGTGGCAGGACATCCACGTGGAGAAGACGCCGCACACGGTGCTGATCGTCGACGCGTCGCTGCGGGCGGAGGCGCAGCGGTACGCGCCCGCGGCCGAGCGGGCCGCCGCCGAGGTCCTCGACGCCGTACGGGCCGGCGGGGTGACCGGCGAGTTCCCGCAGGGCTTCGTCATCAGCCTGGTGAAGGGGAAGAAGGAGCTGGGCGCGCTCTACCAGACGAGGAAGGAGGCGCCGACCAGCGAGTCCGGGATGGCCCTCGGTTTCCCGCCCGCGTCGGCGGTCGACGACGACGAGGGACCGGACGTCGGGGGCAGCCGCGTGCTGGTCGACGTCACGGACCGGTCCTTCTTCGGCGCGGGCGCGCAGGAGTCCCCGGCGGTGCTGTTCCGGCACGAGCTGGCCCACGCGCTCATGAACAACTTCGCCGACCACGGCCCGGGGGCGACGTCCCTCGACGGCCGGGAGCACTGGGTGGTCGAGGGGTTCGCCGAGTACCTGGGCTACGGACAGCAGCCCTTCACCGCCAGCGAACGCGCGGCCTCGGGCAAGGCGGTGCTCCGCTCCCTCAACTACGACCTGCCCCTGCCGAGCAACGGCCTGTGGAACATGGCGGGGCGCGGGAGCTACCACTACTGGCTCGCCCACTCGACGATGAGCTTCATCGCGGAACGGTACGGCGAGCAGAAGCTCTTCCAGTTGGTCATCGAGCACTACCGGGGCAAGAAGATCCAGGACGTCACGCAAGAGGTTCTCGGCGTGTCGTACGACGACTTCGCCAAGCAGTGGGCGGCGTACGTGAAGGCCGAGGTGCGCTGACCCGGCCGGCGTCGCGCGGCAGAGGGGCGGCCACCGGTGGGTGGGCCGCCCCTTTCGCGGCACCGCCGCGGTCATCGGTCGGCCGCCCCTTTCCGGTACGGGCCCCAGGCGACGAAGCGGTCGAACAGCTCGCGCGGGGTCGGGCCGTCGTACGGGTTCAGCCGGAACAGGTCGTGCGTGGCCTCGTGGTACAGCCCGGAAAGGTAGATCGCCAGGTCGACGGGGCTGCCGTCGTACTCGACGCGGAGCAGCAACCGCGCCTCCGCGCACGGCCACGGCGACCCGCAGGCCCGGCACACCCACAGCGGACGCAGCGGCAGGTGCGGCGGGTGGCCCGGCGGGTACGCCCGCGGCCGGTCCGGATACGGCCCGAGGCGGGGCACCGGAAGACGCCCCGCGATCACCAGCGCCCTCCGTTGGCCCGCCACTCCTGAGCCCGGGTCAGCCGGCCGGGGCGCCCGGCGTCCGTTGTCGGCAGGATCCGGGTCTGCTCGCGCATCCAGTCCGGCAGATTGTCGCCCCGGACCCGGCGGGGCAGCGGTGGCGGCGGCACGGCCGTGCGGCACCGGAACAGGCGCAGCGGGTTGCGCATCTCGAACTCCTTCAGCAATGGGGACGGGGCCGTGCGCGTACCGGGGGAATGGATTCGCGCACGGCCCCGAACGGGCCGGACGGGAGGCGGCCCGTCGTGTAACAGTCTGCTGAGGACGGCACTACTGTCGGAAGGCATTGAGGGCCGGGCTGGAGAGGGTCCGGTCGGCTGTTTCGTGCGCCCCGAGCGGCCGTGGAAAGCGCCGGAAGAATCGTGGAGGAAGCGTGGAAGGTGAGACCGTCGAGCTGATCCGGGCACAACTGCGCCGGCTACGCCAGAACGCCGGGCTCAGCCAGGAGGATTTCGGGAAACTCGTTCACTTCTCGGGCTCCCAGGTGTCCGCATTGGAGTTGGGGCAACGAGCAGTCGATCGCCATTTCCTGAAGCGGGCGGACGAGGTCCTGAACACGGGCGGCCTGCTGATATCGCTGCTCAAGATGGCGGAACGGGACCGCCAACCGAGCTGGTTCCGACCATGGCTGGACGCCGAGCGGCAGGCGCAGCAGATCCGCTGCTATCAGCCCACGCTCGTTCCGGGGCTGCTACAGACCGAGAACTACGCCCGCGCGATGATCCGCACCGACGACATGATCAGCGACGGCGAGGTGGAGAAGCGGCTTGCGGTTCGGATGGACAGGCAGTCGATTCTCGTCGGCCCCGATCACCCGAAGTACGTCGCGGTGATCGAGGAGGCCGTTCTCCGTCGTGCTGACGAGGGCTTCCGAGGAATCATGACGGAGCAGATCACGCACCTCATCGAGTGCGCCGAGCGTCCGCACATCCATATCCACATCGTGCCCACCTCGGTCAGCTTGCACGTCGGGCTGGTCGGCCCCTTCGCCCTGGCTCGGGGTGGCGACGGCGGTTGGGTCGGCCACCTGGAGCATCAGCTCGGCGGCGAGGTGCTCGACAAGGATGAGGATGTGGCTATCCTGCTGTCGCGGTGGGAAAGCGTCCGCAGCGAGGCACTGTCTCGCAGACAGTCGATCGAGCTGATGAAGGAAGTGATGTTGTCATGGAGCTGATCGGCGCTACCTGGCGCAAGTCCACGCGCAGCGGCACGCAGGGCGACTGCGTCGAGGTGGCCGACGACCTGCGCGGCGTCGTCGGCGTACGGGACAGCAAGGACCCGACCGGCCCCGTGCTCACCTTCACCCCTGACACCTGGCGCGCCTTCATCGAGTACGCCAAGCGCCCCTGACCTTGTCAAATAACGTGATGCCGGTGTTGACCGCTGTAGTGGGATCGCTGGGCTTGCGCTGTTCGTCGCCAGGTTGACCGGTGCAGTGCGTGCGCGCTGGTGGTAGTAGCAGGGCGAGGAGAAGGCGTTGAGGAGTCGTCGCCGGATCCGTTCGGCGACTGCTCGCCAGGCTCTCGGCAACTTCGCGTGAACCGCCGGCCCGAGCGGGCGGCTGTCCGCCTCGGCGGGCCGGCGGGCCCGCGATCGAAAGCTGGAAGGAGTGATGGCGCCGTGGAGCTGATCGGCGCAAACTGGCGTAAGTCCACCCGCAGCGGCACCCAGGGCGATTGCGTCGGGGTGGCCGACAACCTGCCGGGTGTCGTCGGCGTACGCGACAGCAAGGACCTGCCGGCCCGGTACTCGCCTTCACCCCCCATACCTGGCGCACCTTCATCAAGCACGCCAAAACGGCGGTGACAGAAACCACGGCTGCCCTCATCCAGGTCGAGCCTGTGAAACCGCTGCGGGTTAAAGGTCTCGACCGGCGGCTGGTGCAGTGCTGCTGGAAGGCGAGGGTTACGTGCTGAGCAAAGTGGTAAAGGCGCTTTGCTTGATGGCAGTGGGCGCCATTCCCCCAGGAATCATCGCCGTCGCGCTGGCCCTGTCATTCAAAGGACCCTTATTGGTGCCAGAAACGGGGCCGGCGTGCCAAGCAACCGAAGAATCCTTCGCTGCTCGACTCGCAAAGGACCCCCTGATAACTCAGGTACCACCGAACATGACCCAGGTCTTTGCCGAACATGCTCAACCCTGCACTGGCATCGTTGACAGCGCTCACATCGGCGGCGCATATGCGATCTATGCATACCCCGAGCAAACACAAGCCCTATCGGATGTCTACGATTTCTACCGTCGGACCGGCCAGGCAAACGGCTGGCAGATGGTCAGCGTCAACCAACTGTGTGGCAGCAAGATGCTAGAGGGCAGGCCACTACGTTTTCTCCTGACAATAGACGGGTCGATGTGGGAAGGCCGACGCCCTGCCTACACCGTAGAGATCCAATACGAGGGTGTCGGCGTAACAGCGCCTTCCTGCGAGCCCTGACTCACAAGCGCCAGCAGTGCCTACCTACGCACAACCGGTCGGAGTGCCGCGACAAGCAGGCTGGTGTCCGTCGTCGTCAGATGGTTGCGGCAGGCTTCGATATTCTCCGCCTTGCTCAATTCCGACCAGTCCAGTTGGTATCCCGCTGCCGCACCGAGCTGGCGGAAGAACGCTCGCACGGTGCGACCGTTCCCTTCTCTGAACGGGTGACACACGTTCAACTCGCCGTAGTAATACGCGAGAGCCTCCACGAAAGACTCTTGATTGAATCCGACCAGATGCCCGTCACGCGCGAGGGAGCGAAGCACGGCGGACAGCTGATCCTCGATGAACCGCCAGTGGCAGAAAAGAACACCCTTGCTTATGTCGACGGTCCGCGTCTGCCCCGCCCAGGCGTAGACGTCACCAAACAACACCTTGTGGAATCGTTGGAGGTGCGCAAGGCCATAGTCCCCTGGGATGGTGGACCGGGCAATCTGCACGTCACGAACGGATACGAGGCGCGCCTCGACCTCGAACAGCAGACGGGAGTCCATGATCCCGAGCTTGTTCTGGAGGCAATCCGTGCCCGGCCAGCAGTAGGGATCAGGCACCCGTGATCCGGGAGATTTCTCGGGCGATCAGATCCTCCGGGCTCACGAGCCCCGCTGCGACGTCCCGGAGGTGATTCTCCCAGTCCTCGTCGAACTCCACGCCCTCAAGGGCCGCGCTCGCACTCGCCAGCGTCACAGCCGCTTCAGGCTCGGCGATCTGACGGGAATAATAGTCCCTCATGATATCGACACTTATGGCTGCATCCGAGGCGGCGGACTCGGGCAATGGGCCCCTCGCCGCCCGCCAGGGCAGCTCATTGTGCGTCATACGCGACAACTCGATCGCAGAGAACGGCCCATACTCTGCGACAACCCACTCGACTGAGGCCAGTTCGCTCTTGGTCAGGTTGGCGGACGACCCGAGGGGCCAGGAGTCCACGTTGTAGCGGCGACGATGCTGCTTGTAGAGGACCGGCACGACCGGCCCCTGCCGCCAAGCCTCGATGGTTTCATCGAAGATCGATGAGCCATGGCGAGCGAGGTGCCACCCCTGGCAGTAGTACACGAGCTTTTCCAGCTTCATTGCCGTCATGCTGCCGAGTCGTTCGATTACGGCAGCCGCAACATCATGCACTGTCGCCATGGGCACCTCCTTCGCTGCCGAGCCTAGCGGCGTCTGACGCGGGCCGCCGCAACGATGTCTGCGTGTTGTCGGTTGACCGAACCGTATCGGGCAACCTGAGGACTCACTAGTACAAGTGTACGACCATCAACGCTCCGTCGCTGGGAGCTGGCGGTCTACCCAGACCAGATCTTCCGTCGGTCAACAACCGATGAGCGGGCAAGAAATAGCCTGAGTACCCAAGCACCCGCGCATGCATAATGAATGCATGGTTGCCCTGCAGATCCGTGACGTGCCGGAGGAGGTACGGGACGCGCTGGCCGCCGAGGCCAAGGCGCGCGGCCAGTCGCTCCAGGCGTACCTGCTGGAGCTGGTGGAGACGCAGGCCCGCCGCCTGCGCAACACGGCGATCCTCGATCGTTTCGCCGGCCGGTCGGACGGGGCCCACTCCCTCCCGGGAGAAAGCGCGGGCAACCTGACCGATCAGCGGAAGCGGCGCGGGCCTCGGGGACATGCGGCGTGATCGTGGTAGATGCCTCGGTCCTGGCCGACGCCCTGGTCGATGACGGTCCGATCGGCGATGCGGCAAGAGCGGAGCTGACGGCAGACTCGCACTGGGCCGCCCCCGGCCACCTTCTGATCGAGGTCATGTCGGTGATCCGGGGCAAGGTCCTCGGCAACAAGCTGGGGCTCGCTCGGGCTCAGGAAGCCATCCAGACCCTGCCCTTGTTCGTCATCGACGAAATCAACACCACGACACTGCTCGACAGGATGTGGCAGTTGCGCGGCAATGTCAGCGCTTACGACGCGGCGTACGTCGCTGCGGCGGAAGCCCTGACCTGTCCGCTCGTGACCGGCGACGGGAGACTCGCCAAGGCGAGCGGTATCCGCTGCGAAATCCGCGCGATCGGAGCTTGATCCACTCCATGTCGGCGACATGGCGGCATCCCCGGCCCTCGGATACCGCCATGTCGCCGACATGGCCTCACGGCCGAGCCCCCCTGGCCGGGTGCGGTGCCCTGGTGTAGCGACGGCGTCACGGGGTACGGGTCTCCGAATCGGCGCAGGTGCATTCGGAGGCTCTCATGACCGGTTACCGGGTCAGCGACGTGATGACGAAGCAGGTGGTCTACCTGCCGGCGGAGACCACACTGGACGAGGCGGCCAGAGTGATGAAGGAGTCGGACATCGGCGACGTGGTGGTCACCGACGGGGCCAGCCTCGCCGGCATGTTGACCGATCGCGACATCGTGGTCCGGGCGGTGGCCGAGCGCAGCGACCCGGCCACCACCACCATCGGGTCGATCGTCACCCGGGAGGTGGTGATGATCGAGCAGCACTCGACCGCGGGGGAGGCCGCCGCGCTGATGCGCGAGCGCGCCATCCGCCGGGTCCTGGTCTGCGACGGCGACCGCAAACTCGTCGGCATCGTCTCCCTCGGCGACCTGGCGATGCGGCTGGACCCGGACTCGGCCCTGAGCGACATCAGCGAGAAGGCCCCGACCAGCTGAACCTCGCTGCCCCCTCCGCGACGGCTCGGGTGGCGGAGGGGGCAGCCCGGGCGGCGGTAGCCTGACGGCATGCCGGAGATGCCCAGCAAGCTGGCCGAGATCGTCGACGAGTTCGCCGCCGCGCCCCGCGACGTGGTGCTGGAGATGCTGCTGGAGTTCGCCGACGTCATCCCGCCACTGCCACCCGAGCTGGCCGGCCGGGAGGGCATGGAGCAGGTCGTCGAGTGTCAGACGCCGTTCTTCCTGCGCGCCCAGGTGACCCCGGACGGGACGGTCACCACTTGGTTCGACTGCCCCCCGGAGGCGCCCACCACCCGCGCGTTCGCCGGCATCCTCGCCGAGGGGCTGGCCGGGGCGAACGCCGAGCAGGTGCTCGCCGTGCCGGACGACCTCTACCACCGGATGGGGCTCGCGCAGGCGATCAGTCCGCTGCGGTTGCGAGGGGGCAGCGCCATCCTGGCCCGGCTCAAGCGCCAGGTCCGCGAGCAGGCAGGCTGAGGGACGGCGAGCAGGCAGACTGCGGGGCCGCGAGCTGGCAGGCTGCGGGACGGCAAGCAGGCCGGCTGCGGGACGGCAAGCAGGCCGGCTGCGGGACGGCAAGCAGGCCGGCTGCGGGACGGCAAGCAGGCAGGCTGCGGGTCCGGGAGGCCGCGCAGCCAGAAGCGCGGCGCAGCCGGGTGGCCAGCGCGTGCCAGCCACCGGGAACTGAGCCCGGCAGGCGCGTGACAGGCGGGAACAGAACCGTTGACCAGGAGGTTGTGGCCGGTCATGGAGATCGAGATCTACGCCGACGTGGTCTGCCCCTGGTGCTACATCGGCAAGCGCCGGCTGGAGCAGGCCCTCGCGTCGTACGACGGCGAGGTGACCGTCCGGTACCGCCCGTTCCAGCTCGACCCGTCGCCGGTGCCGGCGCCCCAGCCGTTGGTCGAGGGGATGGCCGCGAAGTTCGGCGGGCGGGAGCGGGCCGAGCAGATGTTCGCCCACGTAACCCGCGTCGCCGCGGACTCCGGGCTGCGGCTGGACTTCGACCGGGCGGTCATGGCCAACACGTTCGACGCCCACCGGCTCGTCCGGTACGCCACCGAGCGGGGGCCCGCCGCCGAGACGGTGGACGCCCTGTACAAGGCCCACTTCACCGACGGCGTGAACGTGGGGTCGCGCGAGGCGCTGGCCCGGATCGCCGCCGAGGTCGGCCTCGACGAGGCCGAGGCGCGTGCCTACCTCGACTCGGCGGAGGGGGTGCTGGAGGTCGCCGCCGACCTGGCCGCGGCCCGGGAAATCGGGATCACGAGCGTCCCGACGTTCGTGCTGGCCGGCAAGTACGCGGTCGCGGGCGCGCAGGAGCCGGAGACGCTGCTGGCCGCGCTGGCCGAGGTCGGGCATCGAGAGTCGACCGCCGGCTGATCGCGCCGGCCACCCCGGGGCGGCCGGCGCGATGTTTCACGTGCAACAGCATCGATCAATACAATTGCCTAGACCGGCCTGGCCAGGTCCTCCACCACGCGGGCGCCGGGGAGCGCGCCGAGCGCCGGCCCGGGCAGGGCGATCTTGCTGTGCCGTACGCCGGAGCCGACGATCACGTGCGGGGTGGCGATCACCCGCGCGTCGACCAGGATCGGCCAGTCCTCGGGCAGCCCGATCGGCGTGATCCCGCCGTACTCCATGCCGGTCAGTTCGACCGCGTCGGCCATCGGCGCGAAGCTCGCCTTGCGGACGTCCAACGTCCGGCGGGCCACCCCGTTGACGTCGACGCGGGTGGTGGCGAGCACGATGCAGGCCGCGTACCGGATCTCGCCCTCCCGCTTGCCGGCGACCACCACACAGTTGGCCGACACGTCCAGCCCCACCTCGTACGCGGCGCAGAACGCGGCCGTGTCGGCCAGCTCCGCGTCGATCGGCGCGACGAGCACGTCGTCGACATGCACGGGCGCGTCGACGGGCCACTGCCCGATCGCGGCGGCGACCGGCGGCGCCAGCAGGTCGAGTCGGGTCCGGGCGGGCTCGGTCTTCAGCGTCCCCATCACGGGTGCGATCCTCGCACCAGCGCAGGTCGGCCGCTCGCGGGAGGCCCCGAAGTCCAACGGTCGGGCTCAGGAGCCGGGCTCGACGGTCGGGCTCAGGAGCCGGGCTCAGGAGCCGGGCTCAGCAGCCGGGCTCAGGAGCCGGGCTCAGGAGCCGGGCTCAGCAGCCGGGCTCAGCCGTTGGTGACGAACGGGTTCGCCCGGGTGAACGACCGGTCGTCGGCGGCGGCGCTGCGCTCGTCGTGCAGCATCTGGGCGCGACGGACCTCCAGGTCCTCGCAGGCGTGCCGGACGGCGATCCGGATCACCCCGTAGAGGAAGACGAAACCGAAGACGTACAGCATGACGGTGGTGACGAAGACGAACATGGCGTCACCGTAGGCCGAACATGAACGGGGAAACTTTTCACTTCCGGCCGGTTCCCCCGTACGAGTCGGCGAGGCGGTCCGTCCCCGGCGCGGACCACGGCCGCCGTGGTGTGGGCACCGTGGCCGGCCCGTCAGGCCACGCCGCCCCGTACACGGGCCGGCAGTACCCGGCCGGCGAGCAGGACGCCGACGGCGGCCAGGCCGGCCGCGAGCGCGAGGGTCGCCGTGTAGCTGCCCGGGCCCGGGGCCGACCCGATCGCGAGCACCGCGCCGACCAACGCCAGCACGGTCGCGGCGAACAGCGAGTCGCACAGTTGCAGGGAGGAGCTGTTGCGTCCCTGCTCGCCGGGCGCCGACAGCTCCAGGGTGAGCGTCGACAGGGACGGGTACAGCATCCCCATGCCGAACCCGGCGACGGCCCAGCCGAGCACCCCGACCGGCACCGCCACCTCCGGCCGCACCGCGAGGGCCACCACGGCGGTCCCGACGGCGACGCAGGCCAGCCCGGCACGCACCAGTGTCGCGGCCGAGCGGGGTGCGGGCGGCCAGCGTCGGCCGTCCTTCGGGACGGAGCCGGGGGCGGGCAGCCGACCCTGGAGCCAGGACCCGGCCGCCCAGGAGAGCGCGCCGACGGTGAGCACCACGCCCGCGGCCGTCGGGGAGAGCCCGCGCTCCCGGGAGAGCATCAGCGGGATCACCACCTCCGCGCCGGCGAACGCGGCGGACGCCAGCCCGCGCAGCCCGACCACCGTCGGCAGGCCCCGGCCGGCCCGCAGGAAACCGGCCGGCAGCAGGCGCGGGGCGCAGCCCAGCAGCCCGGCCAGGGCCGCCCCGACCAGGCCGACCGCGAGCGCGCCGCGCTGCTGCCCCCCGTAGTGCAGCAGAGCGGCGCTCGCGCCCGCCCCGCAGGCCCAGCCGATCCGGGCCGCCGCGCCCGCCGGCAGCCGGACCCCGACGGGCGGGTCGACGGTCCGCAGCCCGGGCTGGATCAGCAGCACCGCCGGGACGGTCAGCGCCGGCACCGCCAGGAAGACCCAGCGCCAACCGAGGTGTTCGACGACCAGCCCGGCCAGCGCCGGGCCGACCAGCGACGGTACGACCCACGCCGCCGCGAAGGCGGCGAAGATCCGGCGGTGCAGCGCCTCCGGGTACACCCGTCCCACCACGACGTACAGCGCCACCGACAGCAGGCCCGAGCCGAACCCCTGGACCACCCGGCCGAGCACGAGCATGCCCATCGTCGACGCCGTCCCGGCGACGACCAGCCCGGCCACGAACCAGCCCACCCCGTGCCACACCGGCGGCCGGGGGCCCCGCACGTCGCACCAGATGCCGGAGACCACCATGGCGAGCACGCCCGACGCGAACGCCCCGCCGAAGGCGAGCCCGTACAGCGCCAGCCCGTCGAGGCCACGCGCGACGGTGGGCATCGCGGTGCCGACCGCCAGCGCCTCGAAGGCCAGCAACGAGACCAGGGCCACCACGCCGACCGTCATGGCCCGCAGCCGCGGCGCGAACAGGTGCTCCGGCGCGGCCTGGGGCGCGACGGCGGAGGTCACCGGCGACCGGCCGTATGGGACGCCCAGGCCGGACCCGGCCCGTGGACGTCCCGACGGGGGCGGTCGCCGCGGGGCCGCGGTTCCTGGCTCGCGGTCTCGGACCTCAGCAGTTCGATCGGCATGCACCCAGCCTGCAACCTGAACCCGGATTGAGGTCAACTCCCAGAGGTGAACGGGGCTCGGCCGGGCCGTCAGGCCGACTGCAGCGCGTCCCCGAGTCCCCTGGCCAGCCCGGAGAGGTGCTGGTCGGCGAGCAGGTGGCCGGCGGTGATGACCAGGGCCATCGGCCACTCGATGACCCCGACGGCGGCGAGCACCCCGAGCCCGGCGTAGTAGGCGACCTTGTCGGGCGGGGGCACGGCCACCTCACCCAGCACCGGCACCTCGACGCGACGGGAGTACGTCTTGATCATCTCGCGTGCGTCGCTGAGGTTTCGCGTGATCACGCTCATTCCGGCCTCCCCGATTCGTCCGCGCTGTCGATGACGTCGTCCGGGTTCCACCGCTGGCCGCGTACATGCCCCGCCGCCGGCGGAAAGTTCCCCCACACAGGAGGCATAACGGACGCCCGCCCGGGAAGGCAGGCCGCCGGGACCGAGCGTGGGAGGCGAGATGGCGTACGGCGGGAGCAACGGCGGCAGCGGGGAGCCTGGCCGGCGACGCCCCGGCCGTACCGCTCGATGACCCTGCTGGGCCGGATGGCCGGACGCCTGCTGCCGTCGGTGGCGGTGCCGCACCTGGCCGGTGAGGCGTCCCGGGCCGTCCCGCGCCTCCTCGGGGACGCGTCGCGTACCGCCGGCTCGGCCGCCACCCGGCTGGCCCACGCGGCGGGGCTGACCCGGCGCCGGGTGAGATCCCGGGACGGCCGGCACCACATCGAGGTGCACGGCGTCTGCCAGCAGGGCGGGGACCAGCTGGCGCGCCAGGTGGAGGCGGCGCTGGAACGGATGCCCGGCGTGGCGTGGGCCCGGGTGAACGCCCCTTCCGGCCGCGTGGTGGTGGCCGTCGAACCGCCGGAGCCGAGGCTGCGCGACCTGATCGCCACCGTCGCCCGGGCCGAACAGACCTGCGAGCACGAGCCGAACCCGGAGATCCCGCCCCCGCACCCGCCCGAGGAGGGACCACGCACCCCGCGTACCCTCGGCGGGCTCGCCTCGGACGCGCTCGGCCTGACCATCTCCGCGGCGATGCGCATCCTGCCGTTGACCCCCGTGCCGGGGGAGGTGGCCGGGCTGCTCGGCGCCGTCGACCTGCACCCGAAGCTGCACGCCCTGGCCGACCGGGGGCTGCGCGCCGATCCCCGCGCCGACGTGCTGTTCCCCCTCGCCGAGGCGGTCGTGCAGGGGCTGACCGGCGGCTGGGCCGGGATCGTGCTGGACGGCGCGCAGCGCGTCGTGCAGTGGGGCGAGGCGCACGCCCAGCTCGCGGCCTGGACGAAGGCCGAGCCCCGGCTCACGGGCGACCCGGACCGGGCAGTCGCGCGCGCCCCGGCGGCCACCCGCGTGGTCCCGAAGCCGGACGGCCCGACCGAGCGGTACGCCACCCGGGTCCTCCCGGCGGGCGCGGCGGCCGGCGCGGCGGCGATCCCCGTGGTGGGCGCGAAACGGGCCGCCTCCGTGGCGTTGTCCAGCCTGCCCAAGGCCCCGGGCAGCGGCCGCGAGGGGTACGCCGCCCAGCTCGGCCGGATGCTCGCCAGGCGCGGCGTCGTCGCCATGGACCGCAGGGTGCTACGGGAGCTGGACCGGATCGACACGGTGGTGCTGGACGCGGCGGTCCTCGGCTCCGAGCGGGGCGTGCTCGCCGACCTGGCCCCGCTGGCCGGGGCGGACACCGGGCAGGTGGCGGGCCGTGCCTTCGCGCTGTTCGACCCGGACGCCCCCGACCGGGTGCACCGGGCCGACGGGTGGCAGCTGGGCCCGCTGGACGAGATCGACGCCACCGACCCGGGCGACACCCCGGACAGCCGGCGGCTGCGCGAGGGCGACGGCCTGCTGCTCGGCCTCGCCGACGACGACACCCTGGTCGCCCTGCTGCGGGTGGAGCCGGAGCCCGCCCCGGGGGTCGACGCCCTGCCGGCCGCCGCCCGGCGCGCCGGACTACGCCTGGTGGTGGCCGGCGACGACGACCGCCGGTACGGCTTCGCCGACGCCGTGCTGCCCGGCGGCCCCCGGCTCGCCCAGACCGTACGGCAGTTGCAGCGCCAGGGCGCCGTCGTGATGCTGCTCTCCGCCGACCGGGCGGCGCTCGGCGCGTCCGACTGCGGGTTGGGGCTGGCCGGACCGGAGGACCTGCCGCCCTGGGGGGCGCACCTGCTCGTCGGCACCGACCTGCGGGTCCCCGCCCTGATCATCGAGGCGGCCGGGGTGGCCCGCCGGATGACCGCCCAGAACATCCGGCTGTCGATGGCCGGGACCGGCCTGGGGGCGCTCAACGCGTTCACCGCGCCCCCGCACCTGCTCCCCGGACGGACGCTGGCCGCGGTCAACGGGGCCGCCGCCCTCGCCTTCCTGCACGGGGTGTGGCGCGCCGGCCGGCTGCCCCACCACGCCGAGTCACCGGCGCCGGCGGTCACCGCGTGGCACCTGATGCCGGCCGACGCGGTGCTCCGCCGGCTCGGCTCCGACGCCGACGGGCTCGATTCGGCCGAGGCGGAACGCCGCCACGGCGGCGACACTGCGGTCGCGCCCGGATCGGCCGGCCTGCTCCGGGCGTTCGTCGACGAGCTGGCCAACCCGCTCACGCCGGTGCTCGCCGCCGGGGCGGTGCTCTCCGCTAGCTTCGGCTCCCTCGTCGACGCCGCCCTCGTCGGCGGGGTGGTGACCGGCTCGGCACTGATCGGGGCGGTGCACCAGCGCAACACCGAACGGTCGCTGGCCGAGCTGCTGTCCCGCTCGGCGGTCACCGCCCTGGTCCGCCGGGACGGGCGGGAGCGGACGGTGGCCGCCGAGGACCTGGTGCCGGGGGACGTGATCGTGCTCGGCCCCGGGGACGCCGTACCGGCGGACTGCCGCGTGCTCACCGCGGACGGGCTGGAGACGGACGAGTCGTCGCTGACCGGCGAGTCGCTGCCGGTGGGCAAGACCAGCGAGCCGGTGGTCGCCGCCGCGGTCGCCGACCGGCACTCCATGGTGTACGAGGGCACCACGATCGCCGCCGGACACGGCACCGCCGTGGTGGTCGCCACCGGCACCGAGACCGAGGCCGGCCGCAGCCTGGCCATGGCCCGGCAGGCGCCCCCGCGTGGCGGGGTGGAGGCCCGGCTCGGCAGGCTGACCAACGCCGCGATCCCACTGGCCGCCGGGTCGGCCGTGGCGGTGGCCGGAGCGGGCCTGCTGCGCGGCGTACCGCTGGCGGAGACCGCGGCGACCGCCGCGAACCTGGCGGTGGCGTCCGTGCCGGAGGGGCTGCCGTTCCTGGTCAGCGCCGCCCAACTGGCGGCGGCCCGGCGGCTGGCCGAGCACGGCGCGCTGGTCCGCAACCCGCGCACCATCGAGGCGCTGGGCCGGGTGGACGTGCTCTGCTTCGACAAGACCGGCACGCTCACCGAGGGACAGCTCCGGCTCGCCGGCGTCGGTGATTCCACCGGCACCCGGTACGCCGGCCCGGAGGAGCTGGACGGGCCGCCACGGCTGACCCTCGCCGCGGCACTGCGCGCCACCCCGGCGGCGGACGACCCGGACGAGCTGCCGCAACAGACGGACCGGGCGGTCCGCCGGGGCGCCCTGGCCGCCGGGATCGACGAGCAGGTGGGCGCGGACGGGTGGCGCGCGGTGGGTGGCCTACCGTTCGAGCCGTCCCGGGGCTACCACGCCACAACCGGGCGGCCCCGGAACGGGCTGCTGCTCAGCGTCAAGGGCGCGCCGGAGACGGTGGTTCCCCGCTGCGCCGCCCGGCGCGGGGTCGACGGCCGCGACGAGCCGCTGGACGACGCAGGCCGCGACGAGCTGCACCGGATGCTCGCCGACCGGGCGAGGGCCGGACACCGCATCCTGGCCGTCGCCGAGCGCCCCGTGAGCGGGGCAACGGTGGCCGACGACGAGGTCACCGGGCTGGTCTTCGTCGGCTTCCTGGCGCTCGCCGACGGCGTACGCGAGTCCGCCGCGCCCGCCGTCCGCCGGATCCGGCAGGCCGGCGTGCACACCATCATGATCACCGGTGACCACCCGGCGACGGCCGAGGCGATCGCCGCCACCATCAGCCCCGACGACGGCCAGCGGGTGGCCACCGCCACCGAACTGGACCGCCTCGACGACGACGCGCTCGCCGATCGGCTGGCCCGTACCGACGTGGTGGCCCGCTGCACCCCCGCCCACAAGGTCCGGATCATCCAGGCGTTGCAGAAGGTCGGGCGCACGGTGGCCATGACCGGGGACGGGGCCAACGACGCCCCGGCGATCCGGCTGGCCGACGTCGGCATCGCCCTCGGCCAGCGGGGCACCCCGGCCGCCCGCGCCGCCGCCGACCTGGTGGTGACCGACGATCGGCTGGAGACCATCATCGCGACGCTCGTCGAGGGGCGGGCCATGTGGTCGTCCGTCCGGCACGCGCTGAGCATCCTGGTCGGCGGCAACCTCGGCGAGATCGCGTTCAGCGTGCTGAGCGCGGCCGCCACCGGCCGGTCCGCGCTCACCGGGCGGCAACTGCTCCTGGTCAACCTGCTCACCGACCTCGCCCCGGCGCTGGCCATCGCGATCCGGCCGCCCGCCTCCGACCACATGGACGACCTGCTGCGGGAGGGCCCGGACACCTCGCTCGGCGAGTCGCTAACCCGGGAGATCGGGCTGCGGGCGGCGTCCACCACGCTGGGCGCGACGGCGGGCTGGACGCTCGCCCGATACACCGGCAGCCGGCCGCGCCGCGCCGGTACGATCGCGCTCGCCTCGCTCGTCGGCACCCAGCTCGGGCAGACCGTCCTGGCCGGCGGGACCAGCCCGGCCGTGCTCGCCTCCACGGCCGCGTCGATCGGGGTGCTGGCCGCCGTGGTGCAGACGCCCGGGGTGAGCCAGTTCTTCGGCTGCACCCCGCTCGGGCCCGTCGGCTGGGGCATCGCCACCGGGTCGGCGCTCGGCGCCACGTTCGCCAACGGCGCCCTCACCCGCCTCCTGGAGCGCCTGCCGCCGCCCGGCGGCAAGGAAGCGCCCGGCGGCAGGGAAGCGCCCGGCGGCAGGGAAGGGCCCGGCGGCAGGGAAGGGCTCCCCGTTCCTCCGGCACCTCCTGACCCGCCGCATGCGCCCGCTGATCCCGGGTAACGCCTCACCCGGAGGTGGGAAAGTTGACGGAGCAGCCCGGTGTCACGTTCATCGGCACCGCCACCACCGTGCTGCGGCTCGGGCGCGCGCCTCCTGGCGGTCAGATGCGCGCGCCCTTGTTCCGCCGTCAGGAGCGTTCCGAGATCGCCTCGATCAGGTCGCCCACCGGCCGCTCCGGCAGTGACCGGGCCACGTCGGCGACGGCCACGATCCCGACCAGCTCGTGCCCGTCGATCACCGGCAGCCGGCGTACCTTGTGCTCGCCCATGGTGCGCAGGATCTCCGCGGCGTCGTCGTCCGCGCCGATGGTCACCGCCTCGCCCTGGGCGAGTTCGCCCGCCGTCACATGCGCCGGGTCCCGGCCCTCGGCCAGCACCTTCACCACGATGTCACGGTCGGTCAGCATGCCCTTGAGCCGGTTGTCGTCGCCGCAGATCGGGAGCGAGCCGACCCCCAGCCGGGCCATCTGCCGGGCGGCGGTCCGCAGGTCGTCCTGTTCGCGTACGCAGGCCACGTCGCTCGTCATGATGTCGCGCGCGGTCGGCATTGGCATCACACCTCACTTCCGGGGGTTTGTTGCCGTTCCTCCTACCCCGACCCCGGCTTCCCATGCGCGCCCCGGCCCGCCCGGCGCCCGCCGGCCAGCGCTCCGTCCGGCCGGCGTGGTCCGTCCGGCCGGCGTGGTCCGTCCGGCCGGCGTGGTCCGTCCGGCCGGCGTCAGCCCTCGTGCGGCGCCGCCCCGAGCCGGCGTCGTCAGCCCTGACGCCAGGTGGCCGCCGCCCGGCCCAGCCGGTCGTTGACCGCCCGCCCCACCCCGACGTCCGGTACCCGCTCGGCCACGATCTCGGTCACCCCGGCCGCGTCCAGCCGGTGCAGGGCGTCGAACAGCCGGGCCGCGGCCACCGTCAGGTCACCCTCCGGCGAGAGCACCTCGACCGCCGCCCAGGCACCGCCCGCCGGCCGCTCCCGGAAGGCCAGCACGCCCCGTCGGCCGCCGTCGCCGGCCGCCGACTCCGCCTTCTCGACCACCCGCAGCGGGGTACGCGGGGCGTAGTGCGCCGCCAGCGTGCCGGGCGCCACCGGCTGGCCCGAACTACCCGGCCGTACGGCCACCGGACCGACTGCCTCGACCAGGGCCTCCACCGGCAGCGCGCCCAGCCGGAGCACCACCGGCTGCCCCTCCCGGGCGTCGACGATCGTCGACTCGATGCCGCACCGGGTCGGCCCGCCGTCGAGCACCACGTCGACCGCCGCACCCAGCCCGGCCACCACGTGCTCGGCGCGGGTGGGGCTCAACTGACCGAACCGGTTGGCGCTGGGCGCCGCCACCGGCACCCCGGCCGCGGCGATCAGCGCCCGCGCGGACGGCTCGTCCGGCACCCGTACGGCCATCGTCTCCAGCCCCGACGTGACGATGTGCGGGATCGCGGCGGGACGGTCCACGATCAACGTCAGCGGCCCCGGCCAGAACCGCGCGGCCAACTCGGCGACCGCCGGAGGCACCGCCCCCACCAGGGAAGCCAGGTCGGCCGCGTCGGCCAGATGCGTGATCAGCGGGTCGAAGCTCGGCCGCTGCTTCGCCGCGAAGATCCGGGCCGCCGCGTGGGCGTCCAGGGCATTGGCACCCAGCCCGTAGACGGTCTCGGTGGGAAACGCGACGAGCCCTCCCGCGCGCAGGACGGAGGCGGCTTCGGCGATGCCGCCGTCGACGGGCAGGACGCGCGGGGTTCCGGTGGTGCTCACGCCCCGACGCTAACGTGCCGCGCCGCGGGCCGTGCCGGGGGCCGCCCCGTCCGCGTCCCTCCGCCAGCCCATGGCGCTGTCCGCTGGATACCGACGCCGCCGAAAAACTCCGCCTCTGCGTAGCCAGACGGCGTTGTCGGGGCGGAGCCGTATCGTTCCAGTGTGGACCTTGCGGAGCGGTCAAGGCGGGCGGCGGCATCGCTGGAGCGCTACCTGGCGCCGCTGGAGTTCAGCAACTGGTCCGCCGCAGGGTTACGGCCGAGCTGACCCGGCGGGTCGTGGCTTGGGATGTGGAGCACGGGTGGCGGGTCCGACGCGAGGTGCCCAGCATCGCCGACCTACCCGGTCCGCACCCCGACCGGCCGGGCCACCTCGACGTGGTGTGTCAGCGGCTCGACGGCCCACCGATCGCCATCGAGATCGACCGCACCGACAGACAGCCGCACCACGGGAAGGGTTGACCGCCGACACCCGACGTTGTCGAATCGAGTTGACAACGCCATGCCGGTGCTGCCGCCCCTGGATCGCGGCGGTGGCGCCGGATCTGCGAGGGCAAGGAGCCCGCATGACATCCATCCACAGCCGTTCCCGTCACCGTGGTGCCGTCCTGATGGCCATCTTTGCTATGGCGGCTACGGCCGTCGTGGTGAGCCCGGCCCCCGCCCAGGCCGCCCTCGGCGACCTGCTCTGCACGGACTCCGCGGGCTATGTGTTGTTCGAGCCGCCGCTCCGGCCCGGCGTCACCTCGACCGTTACCTCCCATGTCTCCACCAACAGCCCCACGCCCTGTCTTTCGCCCAACGGCAGCCACCCGGAGCTGGACTGGTACGACGAGGTGATGAACGGCACCGCCACGGTGAGCGGCGTCGGCGGTGGCGGCATCTGTAGTCTGCTGTTCACTCTCACCGGCACCGGACGTATCACCTGGTCCGACGGCACCACCAGCGACGACGAGATCACCCTCCAGACCGACCCCGCCAACCCCGCGACCCTGGGCGGCAGCGCCATCATCACCAGCGGCACCCTGCAGGGCGACACCGTCACCCTCGTCGCGGGCCTCGTCACTCCCAACGTCGACTGCGCCACCGCGGGGCTGTCCCGCCTGAACTTCGATCAGGCCATCAACACCTTCTCCTGATGGCGTTCACCGTCTGGAACCAGGTCACCGGCCTGGCCACAGCGGCCTGAGCACAACACCGGCGCACAGCCCCCCAGCACCCAGCACACTCCAACTCCCCCGAGTCCCAACACGTTGACAACGCCGACACCGCCCCCTGCGTGGCCTTCGGGCCGGACAGGGGGCGGCTTCGTCATGCCCGCTTGTCGTCGGCCTGACGGGTCAGATCCTCAGCGGACCCCGCGTGCGCGGCCGTGCCGGGCGCTGTGCCGGGCTGGCCGACGTCGTCTGTCCGGCGTGCCGTCGACCCGTCCCTGCGGCCGGGCCAACGGGGCGGGGGCCCGAGGTCAGATGTCGTCGGCCGGGATGGGGTGGACCATGTCGGCGGGGATTACCGACGGGGCCAGGTGCGGCTCGGCGGTAAGGTAGTAGGCGCCGTGATCCAGCGCGGCCCAGACCGCGTGAGCGCGTCCGACGTCGCCCTTGACCATCCAACAACGGCGGCAACGTCGGCCAAAAATGCTGGTGGAGCCCAGGGTACTTGAACCCCAAAAACGCGATCATGGAACGTCGGACGTATGAGCGGTCTCTGACCTGCTGTTACCTCCGGTCGACTGGCATCGCCTGACATCTGTTTGCGACCTCAGGTGGTCCCGATGTGGTCCCGATGATCTTGCCGCTCCCGCCCGGCCCACCCCTGCCTTGCAAAGATCAAGACTGCTGTCGGCCACCGTCGATGACTGCCGTTGACCTGCTCGACGTGTCGCCTACCGTCGCTCTGGGACCATGGCCGTCGTCGGGCTTGGCTGTACAAATGGCTGTACAGCCAAGCCGACATCCGCGTTAGGCCATCACGTTGTGCAGCAGGCCCGCCAGGGCGATGCCCACGGTCATGCCTGGGACCAAGCCAGCAGTGTGCCCGACGCCGAGGCCAACCGCTGCTGAGACCGCGAGGATCACTGCCCAACGAAGCGGCAACCTGGTCCCACCGGGAGATGCCTCATTGGCTCCTCGGTTCTCGCGACGTACGCTCGGCACGGTTCGGTACCTCCTGCATCTGCTGTCACAGAGCACGAACGCCGATCCTGGCCTCCGGGGGTGCTTTGGCCGGCGATTCCCGGAGGCCCTTCTCAACGCGAGTGCTTGCCGCCGTTCGGCTGCGGGGGCAGCGTAAGGCGAACTAGTGACAGCGGTCGACCGCAGCGGTGGACGAACCTCAGGACAGCCTGTGGACACGGGGAGACAGCGCCTGTGGATAACTTCTGCAGCCCCGACCGTGCAGGCCGTAACGGACGCCACTCTGTCCCCATCCCCCCGGATAGGTGCCAAAGACTGCGGCGCCCGGTCGGGGTCAAGGGTGGCCGTAGGCCATCGGCGTGCCGACGCGCAGCGCCCTTGACGCCGGGCGGGTGGCGTAGAGGATCGGGCACCCGGGGGATGGGTCACGCCCTGGTCCTCGTCGTCATCGAACTGCGGACAGCGCCCACGAGAGTCCAGGGGCAAGCAGCTCCGCTGCGCGGCAGCCGATCGCCCCGCCCTCGACGGCGAGCAGCCCCGACGGCGATCGTCCCGCCTCAGCCCCTCATGCCCTTCATGCCCTTCATGCTCCGCCAGCGTGGCCGGCCGGCCCGGCCGATGCCGGCCGGAGGTCGCCAGCAGGCCGGGGCCGGGCCGGCGCGGCCCGCTTTGCGGGCCGCCTTGATCTAATAGAGCGGAATTCGGCAATGTGTGGGCCTCGGCTGCAGCCTTGTCACAACTTGGGTACGACCGGGGACGGCAGCATGTCCGCCCACTTGCGCAGCACGTCAACCGCTTGGTCTCGGAGGGCTCCTTCGGCAACCTCTTCGCGCAGTGACCGGCGCTCGGCGGGCAGGGCGGCCTCTCGGTAGAGCTGGAGATCCTCAAAACCGTAGGTCGCTACGTCGTAGCTGCTCGCTCCGAAGATTAGGCGGGGGATACGTGCCCAGTAGCAGGCCATGAGGCACATGGGGCAAGGCTCGCTGCTGGCATACATGACGCCGTCTTCGAACAGATGCCGTCCGAGGTTGCGGCCAGCGTCGCGCAACGCCATGACCTCGGCGTGTGCGGTTGGGTCCCGTAGCTCGATAACGCTGCTGGTGCCTTCACCGACGATCTCTCCCGAGATGACCACGATGGCACCGAACGGCGTTTTTCCCTCGTCCTCCAGCGCGTGCCGGGAGATCTCGACTGCCCTCGTCAGGAACCGCTCATCTTGCGCGCTCAGTCGTACCGTCATGATCTTCCTCCTTGCCGCCCAGACGGCTTACCGCGCTTGGGCCAGGGCTTGAGTGGGGTGACGAATCGGAGTTCGGTCCGATCGGCTGGGTACTCGGCGTCGGAGACTTCGACGACTCTCTCGTTGGCATCCAGGGAGATCCGGCGACAGAGGATGAGGGGAACGCCATCGGGCAATCCCCATAGTTGCGCCTCGACGGTGGTCGGCATTCGGGCCGTCACCTCGTCAATCATGGTCATGATCTCGACGCCGACCGTCGAAAGCTGGTGCTGGGTTCCTCCTGGCCATGGCTCGTTGGCCTCGTCAAGAAGCGCGGGGTTCGAGCTGATGAGCGCGATTGGCATGTAGGAGACGCTTGACGAGAGAAGCAGGTCGGCGCTGTCAGTCGAGTCGTAGCGCCTCCGCAACACTGGGTCTGTCGGCTCGATCCGGAAGAGGGCGGCCAGGTTCGGTCCCGCCTCGATTTGGTCGTATCGGGAGCGGAACTTCTGCTCGCTGATCTGCATGTTGTGGTTGGTTTCGGCCTCGCCAACGGTGGCGCGTTCGGCCTGGGGACGGGCAGCAAGGTCTTTCTCGACCTGGTGGCGCTCTGACGAACGGATCACCTTCCGCGGTGGAACCCGGACCACGGGCGCTCTGCCGCGTCCGCTACTGATGAGGCCCTGTGCTTTGAGTAGGGCGACCGCTGCGCGGGCGGATCCAACAGAGCATGACCATCGGTCGGCCATCTCGGCCAGTGTCGGCAGTGAGGCTCCCGGCTTCAGTTCGCCGCGCTCGATCTGCATACGGATGTCGTCAGCGATCCGCAGCTGTATGGGCGGCGGGACGACTGTGGGGCGTGGCTCCATGACTGCATCTTCGCAGGTTTGTCAGCAAACCTCTTGCCCTCCGTTCGATCCATGGGCTAACCTCAATCGCAAGTTTGCTAGCGAACTAGCAAACTTCGTCGGGTCCGGCATACGTCCGGGGACAACAGGAGGTCAGGGGCATGGCTATCCCGAACACGATCAAGGTTCCGGTTCCGTTCGACTACGTCTTCCCGCACGGGGCGCTGTGCCTGGGTGTGGAGCCGGTGACGGACTTCGACAAGCGCGGCCAGGGCGACGACCAGGCGCGTGACAAGGACACGGGCGAGCGCCTGTGGGTGGTCAAGGTCCTGGACCTGGATCCCGAGGCCGGGAAGTTCGGCGGGTCGAAGGAAGTCAAGGTGAAGATCGCCGCGCCGGTGCAGCCGGTTCCGCCGGCGTCGAAGATCCCCGGCTACCCGCCGGCGGTGACCTTCTCCGACGTGACCCTCACGCCCTACGTCGACTCGCAGCGGTGCAAGGGCTCGGGGAAGTGCCGCGCGCGTCAGGCGTGGTCGATCCGCGCCGGGGCCATGACCGAAGCCGCGATCAAGCAGGCGGCCTGACCAGATCTGGATACGCGGGGCGGGCCTCTTCCGCCAAGTCGACTCCCGCCCCGCGTCTCACCTCGATCTCCTCGAAAGGAGTTGGGCTGATGCCCACGGTATCGAACAACGCGCGCGGTACGGACCGCGACACCGCCCGGGGGTTGACCCCCGCGCAAGCTGACGGCTTCGCGTGTGTGGTCTGCGGGGCGCAGTCGACGGCGATGGTCCCGGTGGGTGTGCTGCCGGGGGTGGGTCAGGTGTTCGCCTGCGCCACCGAGTGCGCGTCGGCTGCGGCTGGTAGGTGGTCGCGATGAAGACCCATCGCCGGACCGTGATGCGCCTGGCCAGCCCCGGTATCCGGGCCGCCCGCGAGGTCTACACCACGATCCCCGCCGACGCCGTCCGCGTGGCCGCGCTGGTGGAGATTGCCGCCGCCGCTGCTGCCCTGGCGCGGACGGTGGTGAAGCTGCGCCACCTCGACCCGGACCTGATCGCCCCGCACGTCTCCGACCGCGTCGACCTGCGGGCCGTGCTCGGTCGGGGCCGATGGCTGCCGACCATGACTCGTCACGTTCCCGCCCCGGAGTCGGGGCCGGTGGACCTGGCCGCGTTGATACCGGCCCGTCCGGTGCGTCCGGTTCGCCGCCGGGTGGTGCGTCGTGCCGGCTCGCCGGGGCAGGGCTCCCTGTTCGCCGCCGCGAAGGTGGAGGGCTGAGCCGTGCCATTGGTGAACGTGATCCGTGGCCAGCGGATCGAGGAAGCCCCCCTGAACCTGCGAACCCCGATCATCCGCATCCCCCTGTGGCTGGCCCTGTCGTGGTGGGGCGTCAAGGCCGTCGGCCGCATGACGGTCCTGGCGGGCCGCTACTGGTACGTCACCGTCCCGGCCGCCGGCCTGACCTGGCTGTACGCCCGGTACGGCTGGGCCGGTCCCGCGCTGACCGTGGGCGGTATCGGGTCGGCTGCCGCCGGCTGGTGGTACGGGCACCGGTCATCGTTCCTGCGATTCGCCTGGTACCCGGCCCTGGCCCGGTACCGGCGGTGGTCGTACCGGCGGAACTGGCACGCCGCGATGGTCACCGCCCGCCTGGCCGTGTCCTTCGACTCCCACACCGTCCTGCCCGTCCTCAAGCGGGTCCGCTGCACGGCCGGCGTGGACGTGGTGACGGTGCGCATGGTGACCGGCCAGATCCCCGACGACTTCGCCAAGGTCGCGGAACGCCTGGCGCACACGTTCGGCGTCCGGCAGGTCAAGGCTGTCCCCGGTCCCCGGCCCGATGTGGTGCTGCTGCACCTGTACCGCGGTGACCCGCTGGCCCGGGTGGTACGGCCGTTGCCGGTGCCAGCAGTGCCGGAGTTCACCGCCCTCCCGGTCGGCCGGCAGGAAGACGGCAACGGCTACCCGCTGCGCCTGTTCGGCACTCAGGTCCTGGTCGTGGGCGCCACCGGCTCCGGCAAGGGCTCGGTCATCTGGTCCGTGGTCCGGTCCCTCGCCGCCGGGGTCACCTCCGGGCTGGTGCAGATCTGGGGGCTCGACCCGAAAGGCGGCATGGAGTTGGGCGTCGGTGCGCCGATGTTCGCCCGGTTCGCCTGCAAGGACTACGCGGCGATGTGTGAGCTGATCGAGGAAGCCGCCACCGTAGCCCGCCAGCGGGCGGCCAACCTGCGGGGGCGGACCCGTCAGCACACCCCCACCCCGGATGAGCCGCTGATCGTCCTGGTGATCGATGAGCTGGCGAACCTGACCGCCTACCTGACCGACCGCCAGTTGAAGGACCGAATCAAGGCGGCCCTGTCCATCCTCCTCAGCCAAGGGCGGGCCGTGGGCGTGCACGTCGTCGCGGCGATTCAGGACCCGCGCAAGGAGGTGCTGCCGTTCCGGGACCTGTTCCCCACCCGCATCGGCCTGCGCCTGGCGGAAGCCGCCCAAGTCGACCTCGTCCTTGGCGACGGGATGCGGGACCGGGGCGCACTGTGCGACCGCATCCCCCAGAGCCTGCCCGGCGTCGGCTTCGTCGTGATCGACGGTGACCCGACACCGATGCGGGTGCGGTTCTCCTACCTGTCCGATGACGAGATCCGCGACATGGCCCACACCTACGGCCGGCTGCGCGTCATCGACGGCGAAGTCGTGGACGGTGCCGCGTGAAGCCGCATCCCGCCGCCACCCGCACGAAGCGGGTTGAGGGCCTGGTCCTGGTCGTGATCCTGCTCCTGGTCGCCGGCTTCGCCGGGGCCGCCTCCTTCACCCACGTCAAGGAATGGACCCTCGACAACTCCCCGACCGGCACGGGGGAGTGGTTCGGCTGGGCCAACGCCGTCATCTCCGAACTGGTGCCGGTAGCCGCGCTGCTGACGATCCGCCGCCGACGCCGCACGGACGGGCCGATCGGCTACCCGATGTTCCTGCTGATCGCCTCGGTTGCCCTGTCCCTGGCGGCGCAGCTCGCCGTGGCCAAGCCGGGTCTGTCCGGGTGGCTGCTGTCGGCCGTACCCGCGCTGGCATTCATGGGCCTGTCCAAACTCGTCCTCACCACCGCCCCCGCCCCGGCCCCGGTCCCCATGCCGGTCCCGGCCCCGCCCGTCACCGAACCCGCCCCGCCGGCTGAGCCGGTCGAGCCGGCTGCCCCGGCCGTCGAGCCGCCGCCGGCCGTTCCTGTCCCGCCGGCCCTCGTGCCCGTCGACCTGGTCGCCGTCGAGCCGACCCGCCCGGCCCCGCTCGCCCCGGCTCCGCTCGCCCCGGTCCCATCGACCGCCTTCGTCCGCCACAACGACACCCCGCTGACCAGGGAGGTCACCCGATGAATAACGCCCTTGTCTCCGGTCTGCTCCTGGCCGCCGGCCTCGCCCTGTTCTGCTGGGACCAGTACCGCCTTTACGTCGTCCGCTACGAGCTGGCCGCGCTGCAACGCGCCGCCGCCCGCGACCCGCTCACCGGCCTGGCCAACCGCGCCGGGCTCACCCAGGCGTGGAACCAGCTCGCCCCCGCCCGCCCGTGGGCCATCGTGGTGGACCTGGACGGCTTCAAGCCGGTCAACGACACCCACGGCCACGCCGCCGGGGACCTCGTGTTGACCGCCGTTGGCCGCCGGCTCGCTGACGTGCACGGGGTGGCGGCCCGGCTCGGTGGGGACGAGTTCGCCGCCCTCATCTGCGACCGGGATCCGGCCGCGGCTGCCCACCGCATTGCCGCCGGCATCGCCGCACCCGTCCGCCTGCCCTCCGGCATCACCGTGGCGGTGACCGCCAGCATCGGGCTCGCCCCGACCGGACCGGCCGGCCTCGCCGCCGCCCTGGCGGACGCTGACGCCGCGATGTACCGGGCGAAGACGACCCGGGCCGGGGTGGCGGTGTTCGACCCGCACCGCGACGACCACACCACCGCCGACCCCCGCCCCGCCGTCCGCGTCCGCGACCTCACCCCCGCCATGGCGGAGGTGGGCCGATGACTATCACCCCGCTGCCCGGCCTCGTCCCCACCACCGACCCGGTGGAGCCGAGGCCGGGCTCCCGGGCCGCCCGCATGCTCATGCCCCGGTCCGTCGACGTCGTGGCGGACCTGGCGGCCGACTACGGCGTCTGTACCCGACCGGTCAGCCTGCGCCGCACTGACCTCGACTCCGGGCAGACCGAAGTCGTTGACATGCCCTGCGGCGCCACCCAAGAGGCCAAGTGCCCGGCCTGCGCGAAGCGGGCACGGAAGCTGCGGCAGCAGCAGATCCGGGAGGGTTGGCACCGGGATGACGAACCCGACCCCGGACCTACCCCCGCCACCGAGGCGCAACGGGCGCTGATCGTGGCTCGGGCTCACCTGGAGTTCGCCCGGGATGAGGCCGCTCGGGCGTCGCAGTGGGATCAGGTCGTGGACTTGGACGACGCGATCGGGGAGCTGGAAGGCCAGATCACCACCGAAGGCATGCGCGGTCGTCCTGCCCCGCCGCACGCCACGGATGACGACCAGGACCAGGGCGACGGCAAGCGGCGGGTGCGGTCGACCAAGCGGCGGCAGGACGCCCCCGACTTGCCCCGCCTCCCCGTCGAGAACCGAACCGTGGGGCGGACGTACGAGGGGCACGGCGGGCAGGTGTTCCGGCCGTCGATGTTCCTCACCCTCACCCTGGGCTCCTACGGCCGCGTCCACACCGATGGCACCCCCGTCGACCCGGACGCCTACGACTACCGGCGGGCTGCGTGGGACGCAGTGCACTTTCCTCGGCTGCTCGACCGGTTCTGGCAGAACCTGCGCCGGGCGGTTGGCTGGAACGTGCAGTACGCGGGCGCGGTTGAGCCGCAGCGGCGGCTGGCCCCACACGCGCACTTCGCCATCCGGGGCACCATCCCCCGCGCGCTGATCCGCCAGGTTGCCGCCGCCACCTACCACCAGGTGTGGTGGCCGCCCGTCGACCAGCTCGTCTACACCCCCGCCAACGCGCCGCAGTGGGACGCCGACGCGGGCGGCTACACCGACCCGGACAGCGGGGAGCTGCTGCCGTCGTGGGATGACGCCCTGGACCTGGTCGACGCCGACCCCGACGCCGAACCCGTGCACGTCGTCCGCTTCGGCGTCCAGGTCGACGCCAAGGGCGTCCTCGCGGGCACCAAGGACGCCGACCGGTGCGTCGGCTACATCACCAAGTACCTGACCAAGCAAGCCGCGGACTGCCACCAGGTGACCACCGGCCGGCAACGTGCACACCTGGAACGGCTCTGGCAGGAACTCCGGCACACGCCCTGCTCTGAGCGGTGCGCCAACTGGCTGCTCTACGGCGTCCAACCCAAGAAGGCCCGCCCCGGGCTGCGACCGGGCAACTGCAAGAACAAGGTCCACAAGCGCGACACGCTCGGCATCGGCGGCCGGCGCGTCCTGATCTCTCGGCAGTGGTCCGGCAAGACCCTCTCGGATCACCGGGCCGACCGGCGGGAGTGGGTCAAGGCCCTGCTCGGCGTCACCACCGACGCCGACACCGCCCCGGCCGGCTCCGACACCGTCCGGCACGCCTGGGAACTCGCCCGGCCCACCGACCCCGACGTGCCACCCATCGGCCACCGCGTCCTACGCGCCATCTCCGAACGCATCCAATGGCGCACCCAACTCGACGCCGCAAGACGCGCCGCCGCCGACCCGCCCGATGTTTCGGCAACTGCGACCCCTTTGGAGGATCGATGACCGCGCCGACAATCGAGCCGCTCTGGACTGTGCAGGACGTGTCGGCGTTCCTGGGTGTCCCGGTCGGCACGCTCTATCAGTGGCGTCACCGCCGCACTGGGCCGCGTGCTTCGCGCGTTGGGCGTCACCTCCGCTACGACCCGGCTGCGGTCCGGGCGTGGGTCATGGAACGGGAGGGCTGACGTGGCGGTCCATGATCTTTGGTACCTGAGCACCCCCGGTCCAGACGGCGAGAGGGTCAAGTCTGGGAAGTATGGCCGGGGCAAACGGTGGCGGGTCCGGTACGTCGATGCCGCCGGTGAGACGCGGGACAAGGTGTTCCAACGGAAGAAGGATGCCGAAGACTTCGACCTTGCTGCCCGGACCGGCAGTGCGCCGGAAGTGAAGCTGGACCAGGGCGAGCGGAACGTCACCTTCGCGGTGTACGTAGACCGCTGGCGTCTGGCCCGGAACATCGGATGGGCGTTGGAGACTCGGCGACGCATCGAGTCGAACGTGCGGCGGCACCTGGTCCCGGAGTTCGGCAACCGCCTCGTCCGCTCGATCACCCAGACCGATGTGTTGCTGTGGCTGGCGCAACGTCTCGGGGCGGGTGTGCCTCAGTCCAGCCTGCGTCTGTACTTCGAGCTGTTCGACGCGATCATGGGAGCGGCGGTCACGGACAAGGTGATCCCGGACAACCCGTGTGATGGGATCAAGCTGTCACAGGTGTTCCGGGGACTCAGTCGGGCGCCGAAGTGGGTGCCCGATGAGAGCGACGTGCTTCGCCTGTTCGATGCGGTGCCCGACCGCTATCACGGGCTGCTGTGGCTCGGTGCGGGCGCGGGTCTGCGAATCAGTGAGGCGCTCGGTTTTGAGCACGGGCCGCGCTGCCTGGACGCGGAGCATGAGGAGCTACACATCGTCCAGCAATTGCGGTACGCGCCGCAGGAGTACCAGGGCGGCTTCTACCTCAGTGCGCCCAAGGGCGGCTCGTCCGGCACAGTGGACCTGGACCCCATGGTCGCTTCCGCGCTCCGCCGCCACGTGCAGGAGTACCCACCGACCGAGGTCGAAATGATCGACGTAACCTCGGGCAACCCAGTGCGCCGCCGCGTCCCACTGCTGTTCACCACGACCCACAAGAACCCGTTCACCGACCGTACCTGGTCGGCTGAGTGGGTCAAGTGGCGGGAGAAAGCGGGCTGGCCGAAGGAACACGGTGGCTTTCACGCTCTGCGGCACTTCTTCGCCACAACGCTGATCACCAACCACGTGGACCCGAAGGAAGTCCAACGGGCGCTGCGGCACAGCACGCTGCAAATCACCCTGGAGACCTACGTCCATTTCTGGCCACGCCGAGAGCGTCGGCGCGGTGTCGTGGGTGACGTGCTGCGGGCCGCTGTCAGCCACCGGGACCATCGGTAATGTGGTCCCGATGTGGTCCCAACGATCTTGCGGGATGTTCCGCCGCAGGTCAGAGGCGATATTGGTGGAGCCCAGGGGACTTGAACCCCTAACCCCTGCCTTGCAAAGGCAGTGCTCTGCCAGTTGAGCTAGGGCCCCGATGACGGACGACGCCGCCGTGGATCTGGCAGTCCGAGGGACGCTCAGCGCAGGTCGGGCGCCGTCGTCGCCTCGTGCCACAGGGCACGCTCGTCGTTCGAGTCCTTGATCTTCTTGGCCACGAGGGCAGCCACGCCGAGCAGGCCGGCCACAATCAGGAGCTTCTTGACCATGGGGCAACCCCTTGCGCTCGAAAGCCGTCGGACCAGTGTGCGGTGGGGCTAGCTGGAATCGAACCAGCGACCTCAGAGTTATCAGCTCTGCGCTCTAACCGACTGAGCTATAGCCCCGCATGGCGACGAGCAAGGTTAACCCATCGCCGCGGCCGGCCCCAAATCGGGGTCCCGTGGCGCCTCTCGCGCCCGTACCACCACGAACGTACCCGGATAGCCGACGCCGGGGCGACCGCATTACGGTTCCCCGGCGTCGACTTGCGGTCAGTCGCGCTCGGCGAGCGTCAGCTCGATCCCGCCGACCAGGTCGGCGCAGACGTTGTAGACGAACGCGCCGAGGGTGGCGAGCGCGGTGAACAGGACGACGTTGACCAGGCCGATCAGGGCGGAGCTGAGGATCACGCCCTTGGCCGTGATCCGGAACCCGCCGCTGCTGCCCTGCGCGCTGGCGTTGACCAGGTCGGTCAGGCTCTTGTTGACGCTCTCGAAGACGCCCATCGCGTCCAGCGCCAGGTAGAGCACCGAGGTGGCGACGACCACCACGATGAACAGCACGATGGAGACGGCGAAGGCGAACTTCATCACGGACCACGGGTCGATCCGCTTGAGGTTCAGCCGGGCCCGGCGCGGCCCGCGGGAGGCGGCCGAGCTGACCGAGGTACGCGCGGCGCGTACCGCCTCACCCACGCGGGCGGCCCCGACGGCGGCCGCGTTGGGAACCCCCGCTGGCAGTCCGCCGCCGCTGGCGGGACGGGCGGTGCCCGTGCCGGTCGGCCTGGCACCGTCCGGCTGCGGCTTGGCCGTTCCGACGCCCACCCGGGGCAGGGTGCCGGTGACGGCGGCGCTGGCCGCCTGACCAGCGCCGGCCTTGATCGGCTGGGTCGCGGCCGGACCGGCGGCGCCGCCCACCGGGCCGGCCGCAGCGGTCGCCGATGTGCTCTTGTCCACGCCGGCCGTCTCGGCCCTGTCGCTCGCCGACTCGTCGCCGGGCTTGTCCGGCGGGGGTGCCATGCCGGGGGCCCGGGTGAACTTCGGGGCAGGCGCGTCGGCGGGGACTGTCGCCCGGCCCACGGCCGCGCGGCCGGTCGCCGCCGCGCTGCCCTTCCCGGCGGCCTCCTCGTCGACCGGGTTGGCCGAGGTCCCCTTGTTCCCCGACTTCGCCTGTGTCTCCGTCATCAACTAGTCCTGTTCGTCAGGCTCGTCGGCATTGCGAGCAATCGCCACGATAGTCACGCCGTCCGGGAGGTCCATCAGCTTTACCCCCATTGTGTTCCGGTCACGCGTACGGCGTACAGGCTTCACCGGAGTCCGGATGACACCACCGTTGCTGGTGATCGCGAACAGCTCGTCGTCCGGGTCGATCACCACCGCGCCGACCAGACCACCGCGTCGCTCGGTGATCTTCGCAGTCAGCACGCCCTTACCTCCCCGGCCCTGGACCGGGTATTCCTCGATCGGGGTGCGTTTCGCGTAACCCCCGTTCGTGGCGACCAGGACGTCCATCCCCTCCTGGACGACCTCCATGGCCAGCAGTTCGTCGTCCTCGCTGAACCGCATGCCGATCACGCCCGAGGTGGCCCGGCCCATCGGCCGCAGCGCCTCGTCCGTGGCGTTGAACCGGATCGCCTGTGCGTTCTTGGAAACCAGCAGCAGGTCGTTCTCCGGGGCGACGAGGGCAGCACCGACCAGCTCGTCCTCATCGCGCAGGTTGATCGCGATGATGCCGCCGGAACGGTTGGAGTCGAACTCCTCGAGCCGCGTCTTCTTCACCAGGCCGTTCTTCGTGGCCAGTACCAGGTAGGGGGCCACCTGGTAGTCCGGAATCTCGATGATCTGCGCGATCTGCTCGTCCGGTTGGAACGCGAGCAGATTGGCCACGTGCTGGCCCTTGGCCACCCTACTGGCCTCCGGCAACTCGTACGCCTTGGCCCGGTACACCCGGCCCTTGTTCGTGAAGAACAGGATCCAGTCGTGGGTGGAGCAGACGAAGAAGTGGCTGACGATGTCATCCTGCCGCAGGGTCGCCCCGCTGACGCCCTTGCCGCCGCGCCGCTGCGAACGGTAGAGGTCGACCTTGGTGCGCTTGGCGTACCCGGTACGGGTGATCGTCACGACCACGTCCTCGCGGGCGATCAGGTCCTCCATCGAGACCTCGCCCTCGAAGGGCACGATCTTCGTGCGCCGGTCGTCGCCCCACTTGGCGACGATCTCGCCCAGCTCCTCCGAGACGATCCTCCGCTGCCGCTCCGGCTTGGCCAGGATGTCCTTGAGGTCGGCGATCTCGATCTCGAGCTTGGCCAGGTCGTCGAGGATCCGCTGCCGCTCCAGCGCGGCGAGCCGACGCAGCTGCATGTCCAGGATCGCGGTGGCCTGAACCTCGTCGATGTCCAGCAGCCGGATCAGGCCCTGCCGGGCGTCCTCCACGGTCGGCGAGCGCCGGATCAGGGCGATCACCTCGTCGAGGGCGTCCAGCGCCTTGGACAGGCCGCGCAGGATGTGCGCCCGCTCCTCGGCCTTGCGCAGCCGGAACGCCGTCCGCCGCCGGATGACCTCGATCTGGTGCTCGACGTAGTACCGGATGAACTGGGCCAGGTTCAGCGTGCGCGGCACCCCGTCGACCAGCGCCAGCATGTTGGCGCCGAAGGTCTCCTGGAGCTGGGTGTGCTTGTAGAGGTTGTTGAGCACCACCTTGGCGACCGCGTCGCGCTTGAGCACCAGCACGATCCGCATACCCGTACGCCCGGAGGACTCGTCCCGGATGTCGGCGATGCCGCCGAGCTTGCCCTCCTTGATCAGCTCCGCGATCCGCTCGGCGAGGTTGTCCGGGTTGACCTGGTACGGCAGCTCGCTGACCACCAGGCAGGGGCGGCCCCGCTTGTCCTCCTCGACCTCCACCACGGCGCGCATCCGGATCGAGCCCCGACCCGTGCGGTACGCGTCCTGGATCGCCTGCGTGCCAACGATCAGGCCGTACGTGGGGAAGTCCGGGCCCCTGACGATCTCGATGAGCGCGTCGAGGGTGGTGGCCTCGTCGGCATCCGGGTGCTCCAGGCACCACTGCACGGCCGCGCCGATCTCCCGCAGGTTGTGCGGCGGGATCTTGGTGGCCATACCGACCGCGATGCCCTCGGAGCCGTTTATCAGCAGGTTCGGGATGCGGGACGGCAGGATGGTGGGCTCCTTGGCCCGGCCGTCGTAGTTGTCCTGCAGGTCGACGGTGTCCTCGTCGATGTCCCGCAGCATCTCCATCGCCAGCGGGTCGAGCTTGCACTCGGTGTTGTGGCTGACGAACCCGTCGGAGACGAAGGAGTGGTCGTCGGTGTCCACCCGGATGCTGTAGACCGGCTGCACGCCCGCGTCGGTGACGCTCGCCACCTCGGCGTAGTAGAACCGGCCGTCGACCAGCGGCTCGACCACGTCGAGCACCTCGGCGTTCGTGATCCGGGCGGCGATCTCGTCGCGGTCCCGCTCCCAGCGCTCGATCCGGTCGACGTTGTGCCGTCGCAGCCAGTCCCGCTCGGTCCAGCGGGTGGCGCCATGCTCCCGGATGAAGTCGCCGACCAACGGGACGTGGTCGCTGGAGAGAGCCGTGCTGCTCGCCGTGACGCTCGCCAGCTCGGTCTCCAGCTTCGCCTGCTTGCGGCCGAGGAAGCCGACGTGCGCGGCGAAGATCCGGGCGTCGCGGCGGTTGGTCACCACGACCTTGATCTCGCCGTCGTCGTACCGGACCTGCCGGCTGACGACGCCGAACTCCAGCAGGAGCTGCTGAACCTCACGGGCCAGCCGCGCGCTGCGGGTGGAGTACGAGATCTGGATGGTGTTGCGCGGCAGCAGCGAGGACGAGCCGTCGCCCTCGAACAGCGCCTGGAGGAAGGCCCGCTTGACCGCCGGCTGCCCCTGCCAGACGAACTCGGGCACGAACTTCGCCGCGCTGCGTACGCCAATCAGCTCGGCGAGAAGGCTCCCGCGCAGCGCCGTGAGGTCCTGGATGTCGAGTTCGTGCAGCACGCTGCCGGACGCGATGGTGCGCTGGGCGACGTAGCGCGGGCCGCCGACGGCGAGGTCGTAGGCGGTGAGGACCCGGACGAAGAACTCCCGGTCCACGTTGTTGAAGCCGGCCCGTCCCTCGGACACCCAGCCCTCGCTGACGAAGGCGCCGGCGAGGAGCGCGGCCTCGACGTGCGCCAGCATCGGGTAGCCGATCTCGTCCGGCACGGTGCGCTGGAGGACCACCCGGTCACCGGGGGACACCTCGGCAAGCAGCTTCCACAGCAGGGTCGGCACGCCGGCCACGTCCACCAGGCAGAGCACCGGGTGGTTGTGGGTGCCGGTCAGTTCGTACCCCTCGCCGGTGCACAGCCGCAGCGTGGGGTGCTCGCCGGAGTGAAAGAACTTGGAGGCGCGCACCAGGTCGCCGTTGCGGTCGCGGACCTTGAGCTCGATGTCGGTCTCGCTGCCGGGCGCCGCGTCGGCCACGATCCGGTCGATCCGGACCGACCCGTCGGCGGTACGGATCCGGGCGTCTCCGGACAGGCAGTAGCGCATGGCCGCTGCTGGATCGTTGCCCGGCGAGCCGAAGTTGCCGTTGCCGTCGACCAGTGGGTACCGCAGCGACCAGGGCTGCGCCATCCGGACCAGCGCGTCGTAGATCGCCGAGTCGCCGTGCGGGTGGAACTGACCCATGACGTCGCCGACGACGCGGGAGCACTTCACGTAGCCGCGGTCCGGCCGGTAGCCGGAGTCGAACATGGCGTAGAGGATCTTGCGGTGGACCGGCTTGAGCCCGTCCCGGACGTCCGGCAGCGCCCGCCCCACGATGACGCTCATGGCGTAGTCGAGGTAGGAGCGCTGCATCTCCACCTCGAGCCCGACCGGTTCGATCCGGTCGTGCGCCACGACCGCGGCGGCTGTCTCCGGGACCTCGGGCTCGGCCGGGGTGGACTCGGGGGTATCGGTCACAGTTAACCCTTATCAGACTGAGAGTCGTTTTCGTGCTGTGGATAACGGCTGTGGAAACCGGCCGCGCTGTGGATAACTCTGTGGATCGGCGGGCCGTCCGGTGAACGGCCCGCCGGCCCGTCAGATGTCCAGGAAGCGGACGTCCTTGGCGTTGCGCTGGATGAACGAGCGGCGCGCTTCGACGTCCTCACCCATCAGCACGCTGAACAGTTCGTCGGCGACCGCCGCGTCGTCGAGCGTGACCTGACGCAGCGTGCGGGTGGCCGGATTCATCGTGGTCTCCCACAGCTCCGGGTAGTTCATCTCGCCGAGACCCTTGAACCGCTGGATGTCGTCCGGCCGGGCGTTCGGCTTCTTCTGCTGGCGCAGCGCGATGAGCCCGTCCCGCTCCCGGTCCGAGTACGCGTACTGCGCGTCGTCGCCCTTCTTGTTCCACTTGATCTTGTAGAGCGGCGGGGCGGCCAGGTAGACGTGCCCCAACTCGACCAGCGGGCGCATGAAGCGGAACAGCAGGGTCAGCAGCAGCGTCTGGATGTGCTGGCCGTCGACGTCGGCGTCGGCCATCAGCACGATCTTGTGGTACCGCAGCTTCTCGATGTCGAAGTCGTCGTGGATGCCCGTGCCCAGCGCGGTGATCAGCGCCTGGACCTCGTTGTTCTTCAGCACCCGGTCGATCCGGGCCTTCTCCACGTTCAGGATCTTGCCGCGGATCGGCAGGATCGCCTGGGTACGCGGGTCCCGGCCCTGCTTGGCGGAGCCGCCGGCCGAGTCGCCCTCGACGATGAAGACCTCCGACTCGCGCGGGTCGGTGGACTGGCAGTCGGCCAGCTTGCCCGGCATCGAGCCGGACTCCAGCAGCGACTTGCGGCGGGCCAGCTTGCGGGCCTGCTGGGCGGCGATCCGGGCGCGGGCGGCCTGGGACGCCTTCTGGATGATGATCTTCGCTTCGGCCGGGTTCCGGTCGAACCAGTCCACCAGCCACTCGTTGCAGACCCGCTGCACGAAGCTCTTGACCGGGGTGTTGCCCAGCTTGGTCTTGGTCTGACCCTCGAACTGCGGGTTGGCCAGCTTGACCGAGATGATCGTGGCCAGCCCCTCGCGGATGTCCTCGCCGGAGAGCTTCTCGTCGCCCTTGAGCAGCTTGCGGTCCGTCCCGTACCGGTTGACGACGCTGGTCAGCGCGGCGCGGAAGCCCTCCTCGTGGGTGCCGCCCTCGTGGGTGTTGATCGTGTTCGCGAAGGTGTAGACCGACTCGCCGTACGACTCGTTCCACTGCATGGCGATCTCGACCGACATGCCCTCCTCCTCGGCACCGAACTCCACCACGGTGCGGTGGATCGGGTTCTTCGAGGCGTTGAGGTGGCGGACGAAGTCGGCGATACCGCCCTGGTAGCAGAAGGTGACCTCGCGCGGCTTGCCGTCCTCCTCCTGGAACCGCTCGTCCAGGAGGTGGATGGTCACACCGCGGTTGAGGAACGCCATCTCCTGGAGGCGGCGGTAGATGGTCTGGAAGTCGAAGTCGACGGTCTCGAAGACGTCCGGGTCGGGCCAGAACGAGACGGCCGAGCCGGTGCGGTCGGTGGCCTCGCCCTTCTCCAGCGGCGTCGGCTTCGAGTTGGTGTACTGCTGCCGCCAGACGAAGCCCGACTTGTGGATCTCCACCGCCATCCGGGTGGAGAGGGCGTTCACGACGGACACGCCGACGCCGTGCAGGCCGCCGGAGACGGCGTACGCCTTGCCGTCGAACTTGCCGCCGGCGTGCAGCACGGTCAGCGCGACCTCCACACCGGGCTTCTTCAACTTGGGGTGCAGGTCGACCGGGAAGCCGCGGCCGTTGTCGGTCACCCGGACGCCGCCGTCGCCCAGCAGCACCACGTCGATGGTGTCGCAGTACCCGGCCAGCGCCTCGTCGACCGCGTTGTCCACGACCTCCCACACCAGGTGGTGCAGACCCCGCTCACCGGTCGACCCGATGTACATGCCGGGCCGCTTGCGGACCGCCTCAAGCCCCTCGAGAACGGTGATCGACTCTGCGCCGTACTCCTGCTTGTCCTGCGCTGCCACCCTCGGCCACTTTCTCGCGCCGTCGGCGCCGCAAGCGGCGCGTCGGGCGCGGGTTCGGCGGACAGGACGCGACGTCGGCGCGCGGACCGACACCGGGAGCAAACCGGGGTACGGGCCGATGCGCCGGTCGCCGCGGTTGCCCGCGGATCGCGATCGGCTCGACCCGACGTGGGACAATGATCGCGGGCCCTTGGCGGGCCCGTGTCCGTCGCTCCGTGTCGGGTCTTCGTCTCACCGTCAATCTTACTGTGCGCCAACGACAGAAGCGCCACTCGGCACCCCTGCGCGGCGGCTGAGAACTCCGTAGCCGGCCGAACTGCGCCCCCCGCGACTCCCCCTACACGCGATGCCCTCATCGGGAGGCGGCGCCGCTGCCGGAAGGCGCCGGACGCCCAGGGCGGGGCCACCCGGAAACCGCCGGCGACACACCTTCGCGAAAAGCTCCGGACGGCCGGTCTTGATCTTTCCCGGTCGGAACCGGACTATCGACGCGGACGCTTCCACACATGCTCTCAAGGGGTGACGCCAGATGGGGCTGGACAACGTCGCGGTGCACTGGCCGCGGACCGGCCGCTTCTACGACCCGGTCGCGCCGGCCGACTTCGTCGACTTCGGCGAGATCGTCGACATGCCGCGGATCTCGGCACCGACCGCCGCCCTCGCGGAACACATCGCCAAGACCGGAACCGTCCGGGCGACCGCGTACACCGAACTGGTCGACCTCCTGCTCGGCCTGGAGAATGTGTTGTACGCCACGGACGCGGCCGCCGAGGACGAGGACCCGGTGATCGACCCGGACGGCTGCGCCTGGATTGCCGGGGGAATCGAGCGCTTCGTCGCGGGGCACCGCCCCCACGGCGAGACGGTCACCTTCGAGTCGGTCAGCACCGTGCTACGTGGCCTGCTGTCCGACGGCCGCCTGGCCGAGCAGCAGCTGCGCTGGCTCGACAGCCGGCTCGACGCGCTGCGCGACGAGAACGGCGACCCCCCGCAGTGGAACTTCACCTGCCCGGAACTGGGGGTGCTGGCCGCGTTCTACCGGCGTTGCGCCGACCGCGGCTTCGCCGTCTACGCCGACGCCTGACGGGTCGGTCGCCCGCTTCCCCCGCCGACCCGTCCGGCCGGCCGGCGGCGCGGTCAGCCGTACGTGTCGCGGGGCCCTCGGCCGCGGACGCGGCGCGGCCCCTTGGACCAGGACGGTGCGGCGGGGCCGTGGATGTGCAGCTTGCGCACCACGTTGTGCCCCACCTCGCGGGCGATCTGCTGCAACAGCGAGCCGGCGAGCAGCCGCAGCTGCGTGGCCCAGGCGGTGGACCGGGCCTCCACGGTGAGCTCGCCGCCCTCCAGCTTGACCGGGCGGCTGTGCTGGGCCACCTCCGGCCCGACCACCCGCTCCCACGAACCGAAGACCGTCGCCTCGGCGGCCGGCTGCTCCCAGCCCCGCGCCTTGACCAGCTTGGCCAGCACCGCGCCGAGCGGCTGCGGGTCACGCGGGTCCGGCCCCGGGCCGGAGTAGCCGCGCAGCCGCCGCTCGCCCCCGCCCTCACCCGACACGACGCTGCGCCGACGGGTCCTGGCCGCGGCCTCCCGCCGGGCCTTCGCGGCGTCCAGCACGGCGCGGGCCAACTCGGGGCCGGAGGCGCCGGCCGCCGCATCGGGGACCGGCGGCGGATCACCCGAAGGCGGGCGTTTCGGCTCAGCCGGCACGGCGCACCGTCCCCTCGCCCACCTGGTACCGGACGCCCCGCAGGCCGGCGGGGACATCGTCGTCGACGGCGCAGGTCACCAGCAGCTGACTCGCCCCGCCGACCAGCTCCGCCAGCCGTTCCCGCCGGCCGGCGTCCAGCTCCGCGAAGACGTCGTCGAGCACCAGCACCGGCTCGATGCCGTCGGAGCGCAGCAGGTCGTACCCGGCCAGGCGCAGCGCCAGCGCGAACGACCAGGACTCGCCCTGGCTGGCGTACCCCTTGGCGGGCAGCGGGCCGAGGGTGAGGGCCAGGTCGTCGCGGTGCGGGCCGACCAGGGTCATGCCCCGCTCGACCTCGGCGGACCGGGACTCGGCGAGCGCCGCGAGCAGCGCCTCGGCCAGCGCCGCCCGGTCCGGCACGGGGTCGGGCAGCTCCAGCGACGGCCGGTACGCGATCCCCGCCGCGCCGCGCCCGGCGGCGACCGCGTCGTACGCCTTGGCGACGTGCGGCCCGAGCGCGGCGACCAGGTCCAGCCGGCCGGCGAGCAGCTCGGCGCCGTGCCGGGCGAGATGGGTGTCCCAGACCGCGAGCGTGGACAGGTCGCCGCCCCGCGACCCGCCGGTCTTACGGGCCAGGTACGCGGTGCGCAGCAGGGCGTTGCGCTGCTTGACCACCCGCTCGTAGTCGGCGCGCACCCCGGCGTACCGGGGCTGCCGGCTGACCAGCAGGTCGTCGAGGTAGCGGCGACGTTCTGTCGGGTCGCCCCGGACGAGTTCCAGGTCCTCCGGGGCGAACAGCACCAGCCGCAGCGCGCCGAGCACGTCCCGGGCCCGCCGCGCCGGCGAGCGCCCCAGCCGGGCCCGGTTGGCCTTGCCGGGAACGATCTCCAGCTCGACCAGCAGCTCGCGCCCCTCGTGCACCACGGCGCAGCGGATCACCGCCGACGACGCGCCCATCCGGACCAGGGGGGCGTCCGTGGCGACCCGGTGCGAGTCCAGGGTCGCCACGTAGCCCAGCGCCTCGACGAGGTTGGTCTTGCCGACGCCGTTGGCGCCGATCAGGACGTTCGGCCCCGGCTCAAGATCGACACCGACCCGCTCGTACGAGCGGAAGTCGACCAGTTCGAGCCGGCGGACGTACACAGGCTGTGGATACCGGTCAGCTCGTGCGCCGGACGACGGCGTGCCCGCCGAACTGCTGCCGCAGCGCGGCGACGGCCTTCATCGCGGGCGAGTCGTCCTGCCGGGAGGCGAACCGGGCGAACAGCGACGCGGTGATGACGTTCAGCGGCACGGCGAGCCGGACGGCCTCGTCGACCGTCCACCGGCCCTCGCCCGTGTCCTCGGTGTAGCCGCTCAGCTCGGCCAGCTCCGGGTCCTCGTCCAGCGCCCGGTCCAGCAGGTCGAGCAGCCAGGAGCGGACGACCGTGCCCTCGCGCCAGGACTTGAACACGCCCGGCACGTTGGTCACCAGCTCGGACTTGGCGAGCAGCTCGTAGCCCTCGGCGTAGGCGTGCATCAGGCCGTACTCGATGCCGTTGTGCACCATCTTGGCGTAGTGGCCGGCACCGACCGGACCGGCGTGCACGAAGCCGAACTCGCCCTCGGGCTTGAGCGCGCTGAAGATCGGCATCAGCCGGTCGACGTGCTCCTGCGCGCCGCCGACCATCAGGGCGTACCCGTTCTGCTTGCCCCAGACGCCGCCGGAGACGCCGACGTCGAGGTAGCCGATGCCATGGTCGTGCAGGCGCTCGGCGCGGGGGGCGTCGTCGCTGAACCGCGAGTTGCCGCCGTCGATGATGATGTCGCCCTCGCCCAGCACCGCGGCGAGCTCGTCGATGGTCGCGTCGGTCACGCCGGCCGGCACCATCACCCAGACCGCGCGCGGCGACTCGAGCTTCTCCGCCAGTTCTGCCAGGCTCGCGACGTCGCTGAGCTCCGCGTTCTGGTCGAAGCCCACGACCTCGTGCCCGGCGGCGCGTAGCCGCTCGCGCATGTTGCCGCCCATCCGGCCGAGTCCTACCAGGCCGAGCTGCATCTGTTCCTACCTCCGCTGCGTCTGGGTGAGGGGGAGCACGATCAGCGGGAGACGCGGATCGGCATGATGAGGTACCGGTACCCAGGAATGACCTCGCCATCCTCCCCGGCGGGGCACATCACCGCCGGCTTGAAGGCGTCGACGAACGACAGCAGCGCGAACTGGGCGTTCAGGTTGGCCAGGCCGTCGATCAGGTACTGCGGGTTGAAGCCGATGGTCAGCGGCTCGCCGGTGAAGGTCGCCTCCATGGCCTCGCTGGCCCGGGCCTCCTCCGTGCCGCCGGCCTCGACGACCAGCCCGTCGGAGCTGAAGCTGAGCAACACCGGGGTGGTGCGCTCGGCCACCAGGGCGACCCGCTTGACGACCTCGATGAGGGTGCTCACCGGCACCCGGGCCTCGGCGTTGTGGGTGTTGGGGAAGAGCGAACGCACCGGCGGGTAGTTGGCGCCGTCGAGCAGCCGGCTGGTGGTACGCCGGGTGCCGCCCGAGAAGCCGATCATGCCCTCGCCGGCCGCGCCCTGGGACAGGGCCATGGTCACCTGGCCGCCGAGCGGGCCGAGGGCCTTGGCGGTGTCGTGCAGCGTCCGGGCCGGCACCAGCGCGTTGATGCTCACCTCGGGGTCGTCCGGGGTCCACTCCATCTCGCGCAGGGCGAGCCGGTACCGGTCGGTGGCGAGCATGGCGAGCGTGCCGCCGTTCAGCTCGATGCGTACGCCGGTCATCATCGGCAGCGTCTCGTCCCGGCCGGCGGCCACGGCGACCTGGGCGACGGCCGCGGCGAACGCGGCGGCCTCGACCGTGCCGGTGCTCTCCGGCATCTCGGGCAGGGACGGGTAGTCCTCCACCGGCATGGTGGGCAGGGTGAACCGGGCGCTGCCGCAGACCAGCTCGAGGTGCGCGCCCACCGCGGCGATGTCCACCGGCTTGGCCGGTAGCGCCTTGGTGATCTCGGCGAGCAGCCGGCCGGAGACCAGGGCCGCGCCGTCCGCGTCACCCTGCACCTCGACCGTCACCTGGCTGGAGACCTCGTAGTCGAACCCGGAGACCTGCAGGTTGCCGTCGGTGACCCGGAGCATCACGCCGGCCAGCACCGGTACGGACGGCCGGTTGGGCAGGCTCTTCGCGGTCCACGCCACGGCCTCGGCGAGCGCGTCGCGCTCCACTCGGAACTTCATCAATGCCTCCGCGTCGACGTCAGCGACAACTCTCTCATGCCGACCGCTGTTCACCATCTCGCCCGACCGTGCGGGTACCCATCGCACCTTAGGGCGCGCGGGCAACGGCTGTGCGCCCGGCCCCGTGGATCGCGTCGGTGCCGGCCGGCTCTCGGCGGCCGTTCCGACCCGATCCACAGGAAGTCCAACGGTGATGATTGGTTTTTGTTCTCTTCAAAGAGATAACTCATCGTCTTCATCGCACCTGTGCAAACTGTGGATAACTCGCGTCCTCGCAGGTCAGGCCGGTTATTCACCGGTGGTTTTCCTGTGGATAACCCCGGGTACAACCGGCCTCGCGATCCACAGGCGGCCCGGTCCACCGAGTTGTCCACCGCTGTCCACCGGTTATCCACCGGTTATCCACCGACTTTCTCCCCAGTCCTGTGGACAGGCCGGACCCACGAGATCCGCGTTGTCCCCAGAACCTTCAACAGGAAACCCACAGCCACCCCCTCGACCGGTGGACAACGATGATGTTGTCCCCAGGCGTCCACACGCTGTCCCCAGGGTTCATCCACAAGCTGTGGGTAACCGGGGATGTGCGCACGGCGGTTTTCCACCGTCGGTGGAAAACCGGGTGTGGACAACGAGCGCCCGCGGTGGACAGTCACGGCCCGATCGTGGGGCCTCGACCGGGTCGAGGGTCAACCACCCGCCGGGTACGCCGACGCCGCCCACCCGGCTGTGGGCCGGTGACCATGGAGTTGACCGTGCGAAATGTTCCTTTTCCTGCCGCCAACCCCGTGATCACCGACGTGCGCGACGGGGTTGTGCCGTGCCGTGCCGGCGGGCTCAGGTGGTCTGCTTGATCCGGTTCGTCAGCTCGGCGATCTGGTTGTAGAGCGAGCGGCGCTCCGCCATCTGCTGCCGGATCTTCCGGTCGGCGTGCATCACGGTGGTGTGGTCCCGCCCGCCGAACGCCTGCCCGATCCGGGGCAGTGACAGGTCGGTCAGCTCACGACACAGGTACATGGCGACCTGACGGGCGTTGACCAGCACCCGAGACCGGGAATGGCCGCGCAGATCCTCCAGGCTGACACCGAAGTAGTCGGCGGTGGAGACCATGATCTGGTCCGCGGTGATCTCCGGGCCGGCGCCGTCGGGGATGAAGTCCCGCAGCACCTCCTCGGCCAGCGACAGCTCCACCGTCGAACGGGTGAGGCTGGCGAACGCGGTGACCCGGATCAGCGCCCCCTCCAGTTCCCGGATCGAGTTCGACACCCGGGAGGCGATGAACTCCAACACGTCCGGCGGGGCGAACAGGCGCTCCTGGGCCGCCTTCTTCTGCAGGATCGCGATCCGGGTCTCCAGGTCCGGCGGCTGGATGTCGGCGAGCAGGCCCCACTCGAACCGGGTCCGCAGCCGGTCCTCCAGGGTGGCCAGCTGCTTCGGCGACCGGTCCGAGGTGATCACGATCTGCTTGTTGGCGTTGTGCAGCGTGTTGAAGGTGTGGAAGAACTCCTCCTGGGTCCGCTCGCGGTTCTCCAGGAACTGGATGTCGTCGATCAGCAGGATGTCGACGTCCCGGTAGCGGCGCTGGAACGCGCTGGTCTTGTCGTCGCGCAGCGAGTTGATGAAGTCGTTGGTGAATTCCTCGGTCGAGACGTACCGGACCGAGCGGGCGTTGCCGAGCGTCGTGGCGTAGTGGCCGATGGCGTGCAGCAGGTGGGTCTTGCCCAGCCCCGAGCTGCCGTAGATGAACAGCGGGTTGTACGCCTTCGCGGGGGACTCGGCCACCGCCACCGCGGCGGCGTGCGCGAACCGGTTGGACGAGCCGATGACGAACGTCTCGAACATGTACTTCGGGTTGAGCCGGTTGCCGCCGGTGTCCGCGCCCCCGGGAAGCCGCCGGTCGTCCCGGACTCCTGGTCTGTGGTCGACGCCACCCCGCCCCGGGCCGCTGTCCGTGCCGCCGTCGCGCGGCAACCGCTGCGGCGGGGCGCCGTCGCGGAAGCGGGAATCGAAGAGGTGGGCGTCGCCGCCCTGGTCGACCCGGGGGCGGTCGGAGAACCCGTGCCGCTCCTGTCCGGGCCGGGAATTCGGCAGCGGGTCGGCGAAGCTGGCGCTGAACAGCGGCTCCTGGGCGTCCCGGCTGGCCGGGATGAGTCCGGGCCGGTGACCGCCGGCCGCCGGGGGGCGGGGCGCGCCGTCCAGGCCCGGTCCGGCGGGATCGTGCTCGGGGCCGTCGCCCTCGGCGCGCCCCGGTTGGGCCTGGTTCTGCTCACCCGGCCCTGGGTAACCCGAGACGGGGAAGGCGGCTTCCGACTCGGGCTGGCCCCCGCCGGGCCCCTCGTAACCGCGGGCGTCGTACGGTGGCGGGGTGTCGTAGCCGGGTGGCGTGTTCGGGCCGGCGTCCGCGGTGGCGCGGTAGACGGTGCCCGCCGGACGGCCCGAGGCGTCCTCGGCGACCCGTACGGTCACCGCCACCTGGATCGGTCGGCCCAGCCGCCGGGTCAGCGCCTCGGTGATCGCGGGCCGCAGCCGGGACTCGATCACGTCCCGGGTGAACGCGTCCGGGACGGAGAGCAGCGCGGTGTCCTCGACGATCGCGCGGAGCCGGGTGAGCCTCAGGTACGCGCGCTGCTGGGCGGAGATGATCTCGTCGGCGAGCTCGTCGGTCGTCGCCGTCCACACCGCGGCAAGGTCGGTCGTACCGGCCACCGTCGTGCCACCCCCTCGCCTCTGCTCCCGACCGCCGCTGGTCCAGCCCCGGATGGCTGACCGGTCGTCATCCACAAGTTATCCACAGCCTGTGTGTACCGACCGATTGTGGCCTCCCGCCGGACGCGGGTCGGACCGGCCCCCCTGTCTGGACGGGTGCTGAAGCGGGTTCACCGTGCCGAACGATTGACTGCCCTGTCCGGTCTTGCCTGCCGACGAGAGAACCCGGCGAGGACGCTGACCGCAAACGCGCACGGTAACAGCGGCGGGCGGGGAACATCAACCGCCGACGCACTGGCGCCCTTGTCGGTATCAGCGAAAACCGTCCCGTCGGTCGTGCTCAGGGCACCTGTGTCACTCTCTTGCCCCCGGCCGCGGCAACGCGCCGCGCACCCGCCGTCCAGGTGTTTGACGGTCATTGCGCCCCTGCGTAGGCTGGAGCGGCTGCTCTGCCGCCCTCTGCTAGGGTGGTGTGTGCTTGCTGTCCGCGTGGCATTCTCCCGCATCGCCGGGATTCGCGCTGCCGGGCAGCACCGATCGGAGGCCACCGCCGAGGTGGCCTGGACCACCACACGATCCCGGCGGTCCCGCGCCCGGGGCGTACGAAAACGGAGAGCCTGACGTGAGCAAGCGCACCTACCAGCCGAACAACCGCCGGCGCGCGAAGACCCACGGTTTCCGGCTGCGCATGCGCACCCGTGCCGGCCGTGCCATCATCGCGACCCGCCGCGCCAAGGGCCGCACCCGCCTGTCGGCCTGAGGCTGACCGGGTCCGGTCCGGGGGGACGTGGGCAGTCGTGCTGGCGGCCGCGCAACGACTGCGGCGCAGCAGCGACTTCGCCGCAGCGGTTCGGGGTGGGCGGCGCGTGGGCCGAGGCTCCGTCGTAGTCCACCTGACTCTCCCCGCGTCCGGTCCCACGGCGGACAGGACGCCTGAGCCGGCGCGGATCGCCGGTGCGGAGGAGGCCTTCGCACCGGCCCGCGCCGGCTTCGTCGTGTCCAAGGCCGTCGGCCCCGCCGTCGTCCGCAACGTGGTCCGGCGTCGACTCCGGCACCTGGTCCGCGAGCGGCTGTCGGCCCTGCCCCCGGGCAGCACCCTGGTCGTACGCGCGCTGCCGCCTGCGGCCGAGGCGTCGTACGCGCGGCTGGGTGCCGACCTCGACGCGGCGCTCGCCGCAGCCCGGGCGCCCAAGGGGCGGCGATCCCGGTGAGCAGCGGCTCCGCCGCGTCGCGGCCCACGAGCCTGGGTGCCCGGGTGCTGATCGGGCCCATCGTCGCGTACCGTCGTTGGATAAGCCCGGCACTGCCGGCCCGCTGTCGGTTCTACCCGTCGTGCAGTGCGTACGCCCTTGAGGCGGTGGTGCGGCACGGCGCCATCCGGGGAGCCGGCCTGACGGTCTGGCGGTTGCTGCGGTGCCACCCCTTTCACCCAGGTGGACACGACCCGGTGCCCGAGCCGGGCGCCCGCCGCCGCGCCGATGTGACTGGAGCCTGAGAATTGAGTCTCGACTGGATCTACTTCGCGATCTCGTGGATCCTGCTGACCTGGCACTCGGCTTGGGATGCCATCGGGGTGTCCGCTGACGCGGTGATCGGGACGAACTGGTCCTGGATCCTGGCCATCATCTTCCTGGTGGTCACCGTCCGGGTGATCCTCTTCCCGGTCTTCGTCAAGCAGATCAAGTCCCAGCGGGCCATGCAGGCGCTCCAGCCGAAGGTCAAGGAGCTCCAGGAGAAGCACAAGGGTGACCGGGAGACGCTCCAGAAGGAGATGATGGAGCTCTACCGGAAGGAAAAGGCCAACCCGCTGATGGGCTGCCTTCCGATGTTCCTCCAGATCCCGGTCTTCCTCGGCCTCTTCCACGTGCTGCGCCGCCTCGACCCGTTCAAGGCGGAGGACAAGAAGACCCTGTACGGCTGGGCCGTCGCGCAGTTCGACAGCGCCTCCCACGCGAAGCTGTTCACCGCCCCGATCGCCGGCAAGTTCGGCTCGACCGCCGAGGAACTGGCCCGCCTCGGCGCCAACGGCACCACCGTGAAGGTGATCGCCGGAATCCTGGTCCTGGTGATGATGGGCACCACCTACCTCACCAGCCGCCAGATGATCCTCAAGACCGGCTGGGCCGAGGACCCGCAGCAGCGGATGGTGCAGCGCCTGATGCTCTACGGCATCCCGCTGTCGCTGCTCGTCTCCGGCGCGATCTTCCCGATCGGTGTGATCATCTACTGGGTCACGAACAACCTCTTCACGCTCGGGCAGCAGCAGTGGGTGTTGCGCAAGTACCCGCCGCTGGTGACCACGCCCGCCAAGGGCGCCGGCGCGGGCCGCGGTCCGGTTCAGCCGGCCAAGAGCGGCGGTCTGTTCGGCCGCAAGGCCGCCCCGGCGCCGGCCAAGCAGGCCCCCGCCACCGCACCGAAGGTTGCCGCCCCGAAGCCGGGCGCCAAGCCGGTCAACCCGAAGAAGGGTCGCCCGGCCAAGCGCCAGGGCTGAACTCGTTCCCCGTCCGCCGCCGGCCCGACCGGCGGCGGGCGGAACGGCCTCTGGCAGCCGCCCCATCCGTCGGGCAGGCACCGGGCCGGAACCGCCGCGCCCAGCGCGGTCACGGGCGAAACTGCCCGTACAGACGTGCCCGTGGGCACCGGCGATTCCTCGCCAGCCCCGGGAAACCAGCGGACCCGACGGTCCGGCCGAGCGAGTACGGAGATGAGACCGTGACCGAGACCAGCATTCCCAGCGCTGACCAGTCCGTGGACGAGGAGCCCAACCCGATCGCGGCCACCGAGGACATCGAGGCCGACGAGGTCGAGGCCGGCGGGGGCACGCCGGAGAAGAAGGTGCCGGCCGAGAGCGAGCTGTTCCGACAGAGCGAGATCGCGGCCGACTACGTGGAGGGACTGCTCGACATCCTCGACTACGACGGCGACATCGACGAGTTGGTGTCCGGCGGCCGCCCGGTGGTCGAGGTGGTTGGCGGTCGGCTCCAGAACCTCGTCGGCCAGCGCGGTGCGACCCTTGAGGCGCTCCAGGAGCTGGCCCGGTTGGCGGTGTTCCGGCAGACCGGCACCCCGAGCCGCCTGCTGCTCGACGTCGGTGGATACCGGGCCAACCGCCGCAAGGAGCTCGCGGCCGTTGCCAAGAACGCCGTGGAGAAGGTCAAGGAGTACGGCGAGCCGGTGCGGCTGGAGCCGATGTCCGCGTTCGAGCGCAAGTGCGTCCACGACGTGGTGAACGCGATGAGCGGCGTCGAGAGCGAGTCCGAGGGCGTTGAGCCGAACCGGCGCATCGTCGTCCGGCCGGTGGCGGACTGACCGGGTGAACCGCGACGACAGCACGGCTGGTGCCGTCTCCGGCCCGGGTGGCATGCCGCCCGGGCCGTCGCCTGTCCGGGCCGAGCGGTCCGGACAAGCCCCGGATCCCACCGTGGCCGCGCTCCCACCCGAACTGGCCGGGGCGGCCCGTACGCTCTTCGGCGACCGGCTCGACCTGGCCGCCGCGTACGCGGAACTCCTCGCCACCGACGGAGTGGTCCGCGGCCTGATCGGCCCCCGGGAGGCCCCCCGGATCTGGGACCGGCACCTGCTCAACTGCGCCGCCGTGGCGGAGCGGATTCCCGAGGGCTCCACCGTCCTCGACGTGGGCTCGGGCGCCGGCCTGCCGGGCCTGGTGCTCGCCATCGCGCGCCCCGACCTGACCGTGACGCTCGTCGAGCCGTTGGCCCGGCGTACCTCGTTCCTCGTCGAGGCGGTGGAGGGCCTGGGCCTGACGAAGACGGTCCGGGTGTTCCGGGGCCGCGCCGAGGAGGCGGCGACCGGGTCCACCGGGACGGGGCCACTGAGCGGGGGCATCGTCACCGCCCGGGCGGTCGCCCCGCTCGACCGGCTTGCCGCCTGGTGCCTGCCGCTGGCGGTGCCCGGCGGGCGCCTGGTGGCCATGAAGGGTGCCTCCGCCGCCGACGAGGTGGCCGAGCACGCCGAGGCGGTGGCCGGACTGGGTGGCGGCGAGCCCAGCGTGCACCGCTGCGGCGTCGGCGTGATCGATCCGCCGGCGACGGTCGTGGAGATCGTTCGGGAGCGGATCGTCGCCCCGCCACGCGCCCGGTCGGCATCGAAGCGCTCACGCGGCGGCCGGCGCCGCTGAATTTTCAGACCCTTTGGTCTCCGCCGGCCTTCCGCCGCAGGTCGGGCCGTTGGTCGACGCGGAGGCACCCGGAGGCGCCGCAACCCGACGTGGACCGGCCGCGCCTGTCCACCGTAGGCTGACCGCGCGCCGATAGTGTGGAGCGGGCGGCATCTGGTCCCCACCGGTTCCCGGCTGTTCCCGCCGGGCCGTAGGCTCCGTGGTGCGAGCGAGCGTGGCCAGGACGACGGGATGCGGACCGACCATCCGGAGCGGGCAGGGATGACAGGTGCATGACGACGGCAGGTACGACGATCCACGGGTGACCGGTCCCGGAGGGCACTCCGCAGCCGGCCCCGTTTCACGTGAAACCGGCCGCTACGGCTGGTCGACCCGTCCCCGAAGCGCGGGTTCACGCGCGGCCGACTGCGACCCGGTCGTCCATCGCGAGTTGCCCTCGGCCGCTTCGGGGGCCGCCGACTCCTCTTGGGCGGACGATTCCTCCGGGCCGCTCTACGGCGGTCCGGGCGGCTCTGCCCACCCGGCAGGCGAGCGGCTGGATCCGGCGCACCGCGAAGCCGTCCGCTATGAGGCGTCCCGGTCGGCCGCGTCGGCGCTGCCGCAGCAACCGACGCCGTACGCGGTGCCCGACGCGACGCCGGAGGGCGCTGTCGTCCCCGACACGCCGCCCGTCGGCTCCTACGGCGCCGATCCCGAGGATGCCGCGTACGTTTCACGTGAAACTCCGACGCGCGAAGAGGATGACCCACCGTTGGCTATGGAGGCTATGCGCGCCGTGCAGATCCTTAACCCCAGTGGCGAGGTGACAATGCCCCGTCCCGAACGGACCCGGGTGATGTGCGTCGCCAACCAGAAGGGCGGCGTGGGTAAGACCACGACCACGGTGAACCTGGCGGTGGCGCTCGCCCTGCACGGTAACCGGGTTCTCGTGGTCGACCTCGATCCCCAGGGCAACGCGTCGACCGGGCTCAACGTCCCGCACCACACCGGGGTGCCGGACGTCTACGACTGCCTGATCAACGCCGTGCCGCTCGAGGAGGTGGCCCAGGGCGTCGAGGGCATCCCCAACCTGTGGTGTGTACCGGCGACGATCGACCTGGCCGGCGCCGAGATCGAGCTGGTGTCGGTGGTGGCGCGGGAGTCGCGCCTGTCTCGGGCCATCGCCGCCTACCCCGGCCAATTCGACTACGTCTTCATCGACTGCCCGCCGTCGCTCGGCCTGCTGACCGTCAACGCGTTGGTCGCCGCGCAGGAGGTGCTGATCCCGATCCAGTGCGAGTACTACGCGCTGGAGGGGCTGAACCAGCTCATCAACAACATCAACCTGGTTCGCCAGCACCTCAACCCGAGGCTCGAGGTCTCCACCATCCTGCTCACGATGTACGACCGGCGTACCAGGCTGGCGGACGCGGTGGAGCAGGACGTCCGAAACCACTTCGGCGACAAGGTGCTCCAGGCGGTCATTCCGCGGAACGTCCGCGTCTCCGAGGCGCCGAGCTACGGCCAGTCGGTGGTGACCTACGATCCCGGTTCGCGGGGGGCGACGAGCTACTTCGAGGCTGCCCAGGAGATCGCCGAGCGTGGCGTCAAGGAGAACCGGTGAACCGGAATGCGTAGTGCCGACGAGTCGCTGGGAGGCGTCGTATGAAGAACCGTCCTCGGGGCGGTCTGGGTAAGGGGCTCGGGGCGCTGATCCCCACCGGGCCGGTCCAACCCACCGGAACGATGACGGCGACGCCCGATGTCGTCGGCGGGGCCCCAGCCCCGGTTGCTGAGGCGGCGGTGGGCGCCCAGGCACCCGTCGCGGAACCCGAGCCTCAGCTCAGTCCGGTGCCGGGCGCCCGGTTCGCCGAGATCCCGGTCGACGCGATCCTGCCGAACCCGAAGCAGCCCCGGCAGGTCTTCGACGAAGAAGCCCTGGAGGAGTTGAAGGTCTCCATCCAGGAGGTCGGCTTCCTCCAGCCGATCGTCGTACGCACGCTCGACGCCGACAAGTACGAGCTCGTCATGGGCGAGCGCCGGTGGCGGGCGGCCCAGGCGGTTGGCCGGGAGAGCATTCCTGCCATCGTCCGGGACACCCGGGACGACGCGATGCTCCGGGACGCGCTGCTGGAGAACATCCACCGGGCGAACCTCAACCCGCTGGAGGAGGCTGCCGCGTACCAGCAACTCCTGGAGGAGTTCGGCGCGACGCACGAGGAACTGGCCAGGCGGATCGGCCGGAGCCGCCCGCAGATTTCCAACACGATCCGGCTGCTGAACCTGCCCGCCCAGGTCCAGCGCCGGGTGGCCGCCGGGGTGCTCTCCGCCGGTCACGCCCGCGCGCTGCTGAGCCTGGACGAGGCAGAGGCACAGGAACAGTTGGCGGCCCGGATCGTCGCCGAGGGACTGTCCGTACGGGCGACCGAGGAGATCGTCGCGCTCGCGCTTGCCGACGGCCCGGCCAAGACCCCGCCCGGGAAGCGCCGTCCCAAGCCGCAGGCCCCGGCCCTCAGCGATCTGGCGGACCGGCTTTCCGACCGCTTCGACACCCGCGTGAAGGTCGACATCGGCCAGCGCAAGGGCAAGATCACCATCGAGTTCGCCACGGTCGACGACCTGGAGCGGATTGTCGGCATCATCGGCGTCGGCCAGGAGGAGCAGCCGCCCGAGACGTGATCCGCCGACTGTCCGCCACTTCTGCCGGCCGCGCCGTCCGAGAGGACGCCGCGGCCGGTTGCGTCTGTGGCCCAGCGACGCGGCGGGCTGGCGGGCGGACGCCCACACCAGCAGTCAACGGCGCGCAGATCGTTCATCGGAGCACTCAGTTCTGTCGCGGCTGCTTCGCTGGCCCCGACTGTGGTCGACGAGGCGCCGCGCTGCAAGGCGGTCGCCCCGGGTCCTGGTGCGGTTTGTGGACGAGAAGAGTCCGGAGTCCCCTATGCCGATAGTCGGGTTCCTCCGTGGCTACGACCACTACGGCGAACCCCTGCGCGGGCTCGGGAGGATGAACGATGGCCCCATCGGACCGCTCGGTGCGAGCTCGCGGCTTGATCGGGAGCGGCCCTCGCGGCTTGGCGGGAAGCGGTACACGTGTACGCGATCCGCAGGAGTCGACCGAAGGCCCGTTTCACGTGAAACGGAAGCCGCGTACGGCGCCGGGACGCAGCGGGTGGCGGACCGGCGCTCGGCGCCGACGCGCGCATTAGCCTGGCGGCTTCCCCGTCGGCGCTGCTATCAGCGAGCGGCCGGCCCCGGCGGGTGCCGGGTGCTTGCCGGCCTCGCCGGAAGAAGGGACCGGTGCGGGTGGCGTCGGCGCGGGAGGGGGCCATCGCTGGCGCGGTGAGGTTTGCGGCGGGGCGGCGTGACCGGATCGGTCCGGGGAGCTCAAAGCAGGCCGTTTCCCGACTCGCTATCCTGCGGGTGCCCCCCGGTGTCTGGTCCAGCGGCAGCGGCACGGAGGCCCGCGTAGAGGCTCGTTGCCTCCGCCATCGTCCCGGAAGCGGTTCCCGAGCCGTACGGGGCCCTACGGAGCCGTGGGAGGCCCTGCCGGGCCCCTACGGAGCCGTGCTGGGTCTGCCGGCTCGCGCGGGCCCCCGTCGGCTCGTGTGGCCCCGTCGGCTCGTGCGGATGCCGCGCGGGTCAGACAGGGGCCTGGCCGTACGGGGCTCTGCGAGACCGTACGAGGTGAAGACGTGCCGGTGTGACGGGTGCTTGCCTTGACCGAGGACTGTCAGGACTACTGCCGGGCTCCTGATGCCGAGCAGATGTTGAGCAACCTCTCACGGCGCTGGTCGGCCCGCTCACAGCAGGACGCCACCTTGCCCCAGAGAGGCGGCGGTCGAGGGCTGGTCGCCCGTCCGACGTCGTCGTCACCGGGCTCGGCGCAACCACCCCGCTGGTGCGTCGAGCGCCCGCCCGTATCTGGCGCAGAGGGTGACGCATCATTCGGTATTGAGCCTGACCCGCCCCTGCCCACGGCACGCGTTCAACCGCCCAGAAAGCCGCCCGTGCGACCCGAGTCGAGCAGGCTACGCGCCGGCCTCACCGTCGACGCACAGACCTGCCGTCGGCGCTGAGCGTCGGGGCTGGGCAGGCCCGCCCCAGAGGGGGAGCCGCCCGACTGAGGCGGGCATGGCCGCCAAGCAAGGCGAGACTGGCTTGGCCCGCATCCCGGCCAGGTGGCCCGACGGTCTCCGGGGGAACCCGCACGAAGTCGGCCCCCCGTTCAATGGCCTCTGCCGGTTTCACGTGAAACGGCGCTTGACGGCCGCGTGGCGAGCAAGCGGAGGGTCACAACGCCCACGGCATTCCAGCGGTTACCGACGAAGCTCGAACCGCCCTCACCGCGACTGGATCACCTGTCGTGAGTGCCGGTACGAGGGAGCGGGCGTGGGGCGCCCCCGGCCTGTGCACAACGTTCGCCCCACCGCTCGTCGTTATCCACAGCTGTTGTCCACAGGCCCGCTCCGTTTCACGTGAAACGCGGTGTGAAAACCCGCGTCAGCCTGTGGATGGAGCCGCCTACAGCTTCCCTCCGACGCCTGTGGATAACGTGTGGACGACGGCGGTCAGCGCCCGGATCAGCGCCCGACTGCGGCGTGAAACTGGCGTGGTGGAGTAGGCAGCGGTGGACGAATCAGGTAGGGACAGCGGTGGTCCGCTCGGTTAGGGTCAGCGTCGTGCAGGACACCCCTCCCTCAGTCCCCGACTTCACCTCCTGGCCCTCCTTCCCCTTCGAGGGCGATCTCCGCGTCAAGCAACTCGACGATCCGGTCCCGGTGGAACCTCCGCGCAAGGGCGAGGAGGACCGGGAATGCACCGCGTGCACCGCGCCCGACGAGGCGTACATCTGGGTGGGCGAGCGGTGGCGGGTCCGCGCCATGGACCGGCCGACCGGGCTGCCAATGGTGCTGATCCTGGAGTCCCGCTCCCACCTCGACCTCGGTGATCTGCCCAACCTCCTGGCCGCGGAACTCGGGGTGATGACGGTCCGCCTGGAGCGGGCCATCCGCTCCCTGGACGGCGTCGCCCGGGTCCACGTGAACCGCTGGGGCGACGGGTCGGCGCACCTGCACCTGTGGTTCCTCGCCCGCCCGTATGGGCGGCTTCAACTGCGCGGGACGTTCCTGTCGCTGTGGGACTCGATCCTCCCGCCGATCTCCGAGGCACAGTGGCGGGAGAACCTGGCCCTGGTGGCTGCCTGGCTGGCCGAGTTCGGCGGCCGACCGCTGGCCGAGCCGCCCCGGATCCAGTGGCAGGCACCCTCCAGCCTGTCCGCTCCGCCGCCCGGCGCCGAGAACGGTGCTGGTGCCGAGAACGGTGCTGGCGCCGAGAACGGTGCTGGCGCCGAGAACGGTGCTGGCGCGGAGGAGACCATCGGGGTCATCGAGGCGGCCGGGGAGATCGCGGAACCGGTCGACGAGGAGGTGCCCGTCGACCGGTAAGCCGGCGTTGACCGGTGAGCCCGCGTTGACCGGCTGAGCGTGTCCGCCCGCCGGAAGTCAGACTCGGCGGGCGGCGGCCCGGGTCACCAGCGACCCGAGGACCCGGCCGAAGTCCAGGCCGGCGGCCTGGACCGCGAGCGGCAGCAGGGAGGTCTCGGTCATTCCCGGGGACACGTTGACCTCCAGCACGTGCGGCTGGCCATCCGCGTCGACGATCAAATCCACCCGGGAGAGGTCCCGTAGCCCGAGCGCGGTGTGCGCGGCAACGGCCACGTCGGCCACCTTGCTCGCCACCTCCGGGTCGAGCCGGGCCGGGGCGTGCCAGGTGGTCCGGCCGGCCGTGTACCGGGCCGCGTAGTCGTACACGCCGTTGCGGGGAACGATCTCCACGGCGGGCAGGGCCTGCGGCCCGGCCCCGAGGTCGACCACCGAGACCGCGACGTCCATGCCGGGAACGTACCGCTCGACCAGCGCCGTCGAGTCGTACCCGAAGCAGCCGACCATCGCGGCGGGAAGCGCGGCCGCGTCCCGGACCACCGCGGCGCCCAGCCCGGAGCCGCCCTGCGCCGGCTTCACCATCAGCGGCAGCCCCAGCCGGTCGACGATCCGGTCCAGCACGGCCACCGCGCCCAGCTCCGAGAAACGGTCGTGCGGCAGGGCCACCCAGTCCGGCGTGGGGATGCCGGCCTCGCGGAGCACCGCCTTCGCGGAGGGCTTGTCCCAGGCAAGGCGGGAGGCCCGGGCGTCGCAGCCGACGTACGGGACATCGCACAGGTCGAGCACTCCGCGCAGCGAGCCGTCCTCGCCGGTCGCCCCGTGCAGGGCGATGACCACCGCGTCCGGCGGGTCCGCGGCCAGCGCCGGCAGCAGGGCGACATCGGCGTCCCGTAGCACCGCGTCCATCCCTACGGCCCGGAGCGCGTCGAGTACCCGACGGCCGGACCGGAGCGAAACGTCTCGCTCGTACGACAGACCGCCGGCGAGCACCAGTACGTGCAGCTCGTCGGTCAGGGCGGGATCGGTCACGGTTCGCTCGGCAGGAGTCACGGCCATGCGGGAATCATGCCAAGTCGGGTCCCGGGGCGTCCGAGCCGGCCCGCCCAGGCCGCAGGCTGGGCAGCCCCACCGAGCCGAAGACCCGCCGCGTGGCGATGTCCTGCTCCATCACGCCGGCCAGGCGGCGCACGCCCTCACGGATCCGCTCCGGGGGCGGGAACGAGAAGTTGAGCCGCATGTGGCCGCCGCCGGCGCCGTCCGCGTAGAAGCCGGTCCCCGGCACGTACGCCACGCGGGCCGCGATGGCCCGCGGCATCATCGCCTTCGAGTCCAGCCCGTCGGGCAGGGTCGCCCAGACGAAGAGGCCGCCACCGGGCCTGGTCCAGGTGGTGCCCTCCGGCATCAGGTCCTCCAGCGCGGCGAGCAGGGCGTCGCGGCGCTCGCGGTAGACCTCCTGGTACACCTTGAGCTGCTCCCGCCACGGCATGGTCCCGAGGTAGGTGGCGACCGCCGCCTGGGCGTAGCCGCTGGGGCAGAGGATCTGCGCCTCGCTCGCGATGACCAGCTTGTCGCGGACGGCGTGCGGGGCGAGGATCCAGCCCACGCGCAAACCCGGAGCGAAGGTCTTGGAGAAGGTGCTGAGGTAGAAGACGCCGTCGCGGCGCCGGGCCCGCAGCGGCCGCGGGGCGTCTCCCTCGAAGCCCAACTGGCCGTACGGGTCGTCCTCGACCACCAGCAGACCGGCGCGCTCGCAGATGTCGAGGACCCGTTCGCGCCGTTCCTCGCTGAGCGTCACGCCCGTGGGGTTCTGGTACGTCGGGATGGTGTACAGGAACTTGACCCGCCGGCCGGCCCGCGCCAGCTCGGTGACCGCTGCCTCCAGGGCGTCGGGGATCAGCCCCTCGTCGTCCATTGGCACGTGCACCACCTGCGCCTGGGCGGCCTGGAACACCCCGAGTGCGCCGACGTAGGTCGGCCCCTCGGCGAGCACCACGTCACCCGGGTCGAGGAAGAGTCGGGCCACCAGGTCCAACGCCTGCTGCCCGCCGACGGTCACCACCACGTCCTCCGGGGACGCGCCGCAGGACGCGTCGATGCCGGAGAGCGCCATCACCTCGCAGATCCGCTCGCGCAGCTCCAGGGTGCCCTGGCCGATCCCGTACTGCAGGGTGGTGACGCCGTGCTCGGAGCCGAGCCGGCCGAGCATCTCGCCGACCGCGTCGAGCGGCAGGGCGGCGATGTAGGGCGCGCCGCCGGCGAGGGAGACCACCTCGGGCCGGCTGGCCACCGCGAACAGCGCGCGGATCTCCGAGGCGGTCATGCCCCGGACGCGGCGGGCGTACCGGTCGGTGTAGTCGTCGAGTGTCGTGCCCGTCATGACATCACCTCGATCGCGTGTCGGGCGGCTCCAGCCACCAGGGGTACCCAGGAGGCCGCAGACCATGACGACGCGCCGGCTGGGCGGCGCACTCGTTTCTTTCCGCAGGTCGACGGTCCGACTCGGGACGCTGGTTCCCGATTGTAGTCCCTGCTCCTGACCAGCGGCTCCACCCCGTGACGGACGTCCACATCCCGGACCGGAGAACCCGGCCGCCGGCTGCGCCGACCGGCGGGGCCACGGACGGCTGCGGCGCGCTTCCGGGACTGCGTTCGCGCGTCCCCTCCCGTACCGTCGGCTGGCGGCGTACGATCGCTCGTCGGGGGCACCGAGAGGCGGCGGCGTTGTTCCGCGCTGGTCTCAGCTCCGAGCCTATTGTGGGGATGCGCCAATGTCGCGACGACTGGTCAGCTTGACCCTCGACACCCTGGAAGACCTGCCCCGTCCGTGCCGGCAGTGCGTCTACTGGGAGCTTGATCCGGTTTCGGCCGACCGGGCCTGCGCCGCGGGTGACCCCGGCCTGGAGAAGGAGGCCTGGGTCTCCCAGACGCTGCTGGAGTGGGGCTCCTGCGGCAAGCTCGCCTACGTCGACGGGATGCCCGCCGGCTTCCTCATGTACGCCCCGCCGGCCTACGTGCCGCGCTCGATGGCGTTCCCGACCTCCCCCGTCTCGGCCGACGCCGCGCTGCTGATGACGGCGCACGTGGTCGCTCCCTTCGCCGGCGGCGGGCTGGGCCGGATGCTGGTCCAGGGCGTGGCCCGGGATCTCACCAAGCGGGGGATCAAGGCGATCGAGGCGTTCGGCGACGCGAAGTTCGGCGACGACGTCGAGCGGCCCGGCGCCTGTGTCGCGCCCGCCGACTACTTCCTCTCGGTGGGCTTCAAGACCGTCCGCCCGCACCCCCGCTACCCGCGCCTCCGGCTGGAGCTGCGCACGGCGCTGAGCTGGAAGTCCGACGTCGAGTACGCGCTGGAGAAGCTGCTCGGCTCGATGAGCCCGGAGACGCTGCTCAGGCCGGTCCGGCCCGCCCCGGCGACCCGGTCCACCGCCGGCTGAGCCGGCCCGGCGGGTCAGCCGGCCCGGCGGATCAGCCCCTGCTCGGCCGTACCCACCCGGTTCGCGGCGATCGCCGCGCGTAGCTCGCTGACGTCGATCGACCCGGTGGGGACGTCCCGTTCGATCGGGAAGTACATCCGCTGGACGGCGGCCACGATCGCCTCGACGACCCGGTCCCGGAACCGCGGGTCGACCAGCCGCCCCCGGTCCACCGGTGACGTCAGGTAGCCCACCTCCACCCGGACCGCCGGCATCCGGGTCAGTCGCAGCAGCTCCCAGGATTTGGCGTGGGTACGGCAGTCCCGCAGGCCCGTCCGCGCGACGATCTCCCGTTGTACCAGCCCGGCCAGTCGCTCGCCCGTCGCCGACGTCACCCCGTTGTCGGTGCCGTAGTGGTAGGTCGCCACCCCCTCCGCGGCCGGGTTGGCGTGGCCGTCGGCGTGCAGTGAGATGAACACGTCCGCGCCCAGGGAGTTGGCCAACTGCGCCCGCTCCACGTCGGGCAGGCAGCTTCCCGACGCCGGCCCCCGGGTCAGCTGCACCCGTACGCCCGCCGCGGCCAGCCGCCCCTCCAGCCGGCTGGCCAGGTCGTGCACCAGGTCCGCCTCCGTCCAGCGCAGCGGACCGTCCGGCACCACCACACCGGGGTCGGTGCCGCCGTGCCCCGGGTCGATCACGACGGTCCGCCCCACCAGGGTGGGCCCGGCCTGCCGGATGGCGTCGGACTCGCGCAGCCACTGCGGCCGGCCGCCGACGACCTTGCGCCCGAGGCGGCGCAGCGCCCCCATCGTGTGCGGGCCGCAGGAACCGTCCGGCAGGAGTCCCATCTCCCGCTGGAACTGTGCCACCGCGCGGGAGGTGCGGATGCCGTAGATGGCGTCGGCGCGGCCGACGTCGTACCCCATCTCGAGCAGGCGTTCCTGGAGCGAGCGGACGTCCTCGCCGGTCAGCGGCTCCGGTACGGCGTGGTAGAGGGTGCGCGCGCCCAGCCGCCAGCGGGCGGCGTCCAGGGCTCGCCAGGTCTCCGCGCCGACCCGGCCGTCGACGCTGAGCCCCCGGGACTGCTGGAACGCCCGGACGGCGCGTTCGATCTCGGCGTCGAACTCGTCGCCGCCTGGCTGCTGGGGTCCGGAGGTGAGCAGGTCGAGGCCGGTCAGGACGCTGCGGATTTCGGTCACCGACGGTCCCCGGTCACCGGGTCGGATCGGACGCACCCTCGACCCCCTTCCGCACGTATGCCGGCAGCCCACCCCGCGCCGCGGGAGGGGTCTGCGGTCGGACGCCCACCGGGCGCGCCGTGGCCGATCCGTCGGCCGCCCCGGGTTGAGGTTATGCGGTCCGACCCGCCCAGGTGGCGGTGTCGGGCGAGGTCGAGGCCGCAAACGCGAAACCCCGCACCATTCGGGTGCGGGGTTTCGGGTACGCGTCCGTCAGAGCGCGGACTCGATCAGCCTGACCAGCTCGCCCTTCGGCTTGGCGCCGGCGATCGACTGGACCGGCTCGCCGTTCTTGAACACGGTCAGCGTCGGCACGGACATCACCCGGTAGGCGCGGGCGGTCTCGGGGTTCTCGTCGATGTTGAGCTTGACGATGGTGACCTGGTCGCCCATCTCGCCGGCGATCTCCTCGAGCAGCGGCGAGACCTTGCGGCACGGGCCGCACCACTCGGCCCAGAAGTCGACGAGCACCGGCTTGTCGGACTTCAGCACGTCTGTGGCGAAACTGGCGTCCGTGACCGCCTTTGTCGCTCCCACTATGACCCTCCTCCGGGACTACGGTTGTCGTTCTTTCCTCGTTCGCGCGCCACGCGCCGGGCCTCAGCCCGCGATCGTGGCGATGAAGCGCTCGGCGTCCAGGGCGGCGGCGCAGCCCGTCCCGGCCGCGGTGATCGCCTGACGGTACGTGTGGTCCACCACGTCCCCGGCGGCGAACACGCCCGGGATGCTGGTCCGGGTGCTCGTTGCCTGCACCTTTACGTACCCCTCGTCGTCCACCTCCACCTGACCGCGGAAGAGTTCGCTGCGGGGGTCGTGGCCGATCGCCACGAAGACGCCGGTCACGTCGAGAACCTTGGCCTCCCCGGTGTGTACGTTGCGCAACCGTACGCCGGAGACCTTGCCGTCGGCGCCGAGGACCTCCTCGACCACCGAGTTCCACTCGACCTTGATCTTGTCGTTGCCCAGCGCCCGTTCGGCCATGATCTTGCTGGCCCGGAAGGAGTCGCGGCGGTGGATGATGGTCACCGAGTCGGCGAACCGAGTGAGGAAGCTGGCCTCCTCCATCGCCGAGTCGCCGCCGCCGACCACCACGATGTGCTGGTTGCGGAAGAAGAAGCCGTCGCAGGTCGCGCAGGACGAGACGCCGTGGCCGAGGTACTCCTGCTCGCCCGGCACGCCCAGCGGTCGCCAGGCCGAGCCGGTGGCCAGGATCACGGCCTTGGCCCGGTACTCCGTCTCGCCCACCCAGACGGTGCTGACCGCGTCCGAGCCCACCTCGCCGGTGTCCCTGAGCTCGACGCGGGTGACGTCGTCGGTGCGGAACTCGGCGCCGAACCGCTCGGCCTGCTTGCGCATGTTGTCCATCAGCTCGGGACCGAGGATGCCGTCCGCGAAGCCGGGGAAGTTTTCCACCTCGGTGGTCGTCATCAGCGCGCCGCCGGACTGAACGCCCTCGATGACCAGGGGCTTGAGGTTGGCGCGCGCGGCATAGACCGCCGCCGTGTAACCGGCCGGCCCGGAGCCGATGATGATCAGGTTGCGGACCTCGTCCACTGCCGTCTCCCGATGTGTGTGGTCGCCATCGGCACGCGCACCGATGCCGGTCGGAGAGCCGGCGCCGCACGAACGCCGGCTACATGCCTTGCAGAACGTCATCGTACGAAGTGGGGATTCCCGAGTCGGTCATCCGGTGGGTCACGTCACGTGGCGGACGTTCTCGCACCACTCCGTGTCGACCCCATCGGGCCGCTCACCCCGCTGGTCGCCCCCAGGGACGGCCACCCGGCGAACCGGGACCTCACCCTACCCGCGTGCGGTAGCGCGTGTCGGCACCGGACCCGGGTACGCCGCACTCGGGGCCGCTCACCCAGGCCCACCGCTGCATCGACGGGTCGAGGAAGCGTACGACCAGTGCCGGAGCGCCCTGGAAACGGGCGTAGTCGACCATCTCGACGGTGAGCGGGCCCGCGCCGTGCTCGACGCTGACCGCCGCGAGACAGGCCGCCAGTGCGTCCTGCCCGGCGAGCCGGTCCAGCCCCGCGGCGGCCGGGCGGCGCTTGTCCTCCTCGGCCCCCATCGGCGCCGGGCCCTGCTCCTGGCCGAACAGCTTGGTGGGCCCGGCCGCCCGCGTCGACGGGCCGCCGGCCAGCGCCTCGGGCGTCCAGTCCATGCCGCTGTGCTGCGGGGCGGCGATCGTGCGGAACGAGCCGTTGCTGTTCGCCGCCGCTCCGGGGGCCTCGCTGACGGTCGACGCGTCCTCCCGGGCACCGCTGCGGACGAACTGGTTCATCCCCAGTCCCACGGCGACGACCGAGGCCGCGGCCACGGCCACCGGGCCGGCGAGCCGCGCCCAGCGTCGCCGCCGCCGACCCGGGCCGGTGCCGGTGCCGCGCCCGGTGGTCGGGCGCGTCCCGACCGGTGCCCGCCGCGGGCCCGGCTGTGCGGGCACCGCCACCGGCGTGTCCAGCCCGGCCGGGCTGGCGGTCCCGTCCGTGCCCTCGGCCACGGGTGCGCCCATGGCACCGTCGACCATGCCCGTGTCGTCCGCCGCTGCCGGACCGGCGCCGGCCAGCGCCGCGGCGATCCGGTCGGCCACGGCCAGCGGCATCTCGGGGACCGGCCGGGCCCAGGCGGCGAGGTCGTCGGCGACCCGGGACAGGGCGGGCGCGAGCGCGGCATGGGCCTGCGCCCAGGCCGGGTCCTGCTCGACCAGTCGGGCCACGAGCGCCTCGTCCGGTGTGCCCTCCAGCGCGCCGCCGAGGTAGTCGGCGAGCAGGTCGAGGTCGACCTCCCTGAACCCCCCGGCAGTCACGATTCCTCCTGGCTGGCGTCGCGCCGGGAACGTCCCGACCCCGATCGGACGCCCGCGCTGCGCCGGGGGTTCCCCCGCGTGACGCCGGGCACGTCCCGGCCCGGTTCGGGAGCGTCGGGGGTGGAGCCCGTCCGCAGGTGACCGAGGGCCACGGCGAGGCGGGCACGCCCCCGGGCGCAGCGGCTCTTGACCGTCCCCTCGGCCACGCCGAGGATCCGGGCCACCTCGGCGACCGGGTAGCCCTGTACGTCGACCAGGACCAGCGCCGCCCGCTGCTCGACGGGCAGCTCGGCGAGGGCCTGGCGGACCACCAGGGCGGTGTCGTGGTCCTGCACCGGGGCGGCGGGCTCCACTCCGGCCACCGACGTGCCGCCCTCGGCGCCGTGCGTCCCGTCCGGCAGCGGGACGGTGGGATGCGCCTGCCGGCGGCGGATCCGGTCCAGGCAGGCGTTGACCACGATCCGGTGCAGCCAGGTGGTGACGGCCGAGTCGCCCCGGAACCGGGCTGCCGCGCGGTGGGCGGAGAGCAGCGCGTCCTGGAGTGCGTCCGCCGCCTCCTCACGGTCGCCGAGCGTCCGCAGGGCCACCGCCCAGAGCCGGTCCCGGTGCCGGTGGAACAGCTCGGTGAAGGCGTCCCGGTCGCCTGCGGCGTGGGCGCGCAGCAGCTCGGCGTCGGTCGGGGCGACATCCGGCGTCGAGGCGGTGGGTACGGCGACCGGCGCGCCGCCCGGACCGCGCGCCGGGGCGGCGGTCGTCCGCTCGCCGTGGCCGTCCATCACCACGCCCGATCGGCGTGGCGCCCCGTCCCCGGCCGCCGGTTCACGACCCCTGGACCGTGATCTCCTGGACGCCGAGCTTGTAGCCGCCCTCGCTCGGCGGTAGCTCGGTGATCCAGAGCAGCAGGTACCGGTACTTCGTGTCCGCGTCGAACCCGTCGAAGGTCATCCTCGTGCCGTCGTGCTGCTCGAAGGGCTGCCCGATCGGGGTGTTCTTGTAGCTGGCGAACAGCTGCTTGTCGCCCGCCGAGGTGGGCGGCGGGTCGATGGTGCCGGCGAAGAGCTGGGCGGAGGCCCCCGTGGCGGAGAGGACGGCCTGGACGGACTTCACGGTGTGCGGCTCGCCCAGGTCGATCCAGACCCCCATGCCGTCCTTCAGGTTGCCGAAGTTCGGCCGGGTGTAGGTGTCCGTCTCCCAGCCCTCGTCCTGGTCGCCGTCGATGACCTTCTCGGCGTCGTTCAGCTCGTTCCGCTGCCTGCTGTCCGGGTCGACGATCCGTACCTCGCTGACGTTCAGCTTGCGCGGCTCGGCCGGGGCCGGGGCCTCGGTGGCGGGGGCGCTGGTCGCCGGCCTGGCGACGGGCTCGGTCTGGGGCCCCTTGTCGTCCCCGCCCAGGGCGCTGATCCCGATGAGCAGGCCGACCAGCGCGACCGCCAGCAGGCCGGCGATTCCGATCGCCACCTTCCGCCCGCCGACCGACGCCAGCGGCGACGGCTCCTCGCCGGTCTCGGCGGCGAACTGCAGCGGGCCGGTCGGCTCCAGGTACTGGTCGTCCTCGACGGGAATGTCGAGCCGGGCCAGCTCGGCCGCGAGCACGTCCGACGACGGCGGGGCGATCCCCGCGTCGAGCAGGTCCATGGCGAGGTCGTCGAGGTAGGCCGGCACGCCGGCGCGGACCTGGCGGGGAGCGGCGATGGTGCCGCTGCCGTCCCGCACGGCGTCCGGGATCGCGGCGCGGCCGTGCCCGGCCCTGGCGCCGTGCAGCGGGGCCTCGGCGTGCGGCCAGTGCCCGGTCAGGGCGAAGTAGAGGACGCCGCCGATCGCGCGGACGTCGTTCTCCTGGCTGTCGGCCCCGTCGGTGCGCGCGTCGGCGAGGACCACCCGGCCCTCATCGCTGATCATGACCGTGCCGGGGTGGACGTTGCCGTGCACCATCCCCGTGGCGTGCACGGCAGCCAGTGCGCTCGCCACGGCGTTGCCGATCGCGGTCGCCCGGCCCGGGTCGAGCGGGCCGTCGGCGACCAGTTCCCGCAGGGAGCGGCCGTCGACCCACTCGCGGACGACGTACGCCCGCTCGCCCTCGTCGATCGCGTCGTAGACGCCGACCAGGTTGGGGTGGATGACCCTGCTGGCGGCGACGGCCGCCTGGAGCATCTCGGTGGCGGAGTCGCCACCCGGGTAGCGCAGCACGACCGCGACGGGACGGCGCAGCACGACGTCGACCCCGCGCCAGACCAACCGGCCCGCACTGTCGTTGTTGATGTGCTCGACCAGTTCGTACCGCTCGGCGAGGATCTCACCGGCCGTGGGAGCACCGAAGGTCATGACGGGCGGAGCGCTCTCCTCCGCCTCCTGACCCTCGCCGACCTGGGTCACCCGTCCTCCCTCGGTGATCGTGTCGATCGATGGACCCGCGCTGCTGGGCATGTGGCTTCCCGCTCTGCCTCTTTGGGAACCGGCCGACGGTGTCGACGCGAGCGTCGGATCAGCCGTATCCGTCGAGAGCGACCTTACCCGGGTTGCCCGCCTCCCCGACATGTCATCTTCCCGCCGGACCCGGCTGAGGTGCCGGGACTTGCGTCGCTCGTCCGGTTACGACCGTTGTCGGCCACGTTGCTGGCACATGTACTAGCCAATCTAGAGGTTGACCGCAAGTAGTCGTCGCAGGGGCCGCGTCGGTGTGGCGCCCCCTCGGCCGCCCCGGTGACACCGACGGGGTTCCCCCCCGAACGGCCCGCCATGCTCGGCCGTACGGCTGGTTGTCCACAGGGCCGTACGGCCGCTGAGCGGCGAATCACGGAGTTATCCACAGGTGCATCCCCAGCCCTGGTGATCCGCCGTCACGCTGCGTGCACCCCGACCGAAGCCGCGCAGCCCGGCGATGGTTCAGCGGCCCAGACGACGGCGGACCATCCCGACCACCTCGGTGATCTCGCCGATCCGCAGCACCATGGCCAGGCCCAGGTACGTCCCCCCGATCACCGCCCCGCCGACGACCAGTCGGACGGCGGCGGCCAGCCAACTCAGGTGGCCCGGGTCGCCGGGCAGCAGGTTGACCACGAGCAGGCCGACCAGGGCCGCCCCGAGCGCGGCCACGACGACCTTGCCCATGGTCCGCATGATCACGCCGAGCCCGATCCGGCCGACCCGCGGCCGCAGCAGCATGGCGGAGGCCACCGCCGCCGCGACGTACGAGATGGCGTTGCCGAGCATCATCCCCGCCGCGGCGAAGGTGGCCGAGAAGGCGAGGTACAGCCCGACCTGGAGCAGCACCCGCAGCGCCACCACCGGAATGTTGATCATTGCCGGCGTCTTGGTGTCCGGCAGCGCGTAGAACGCGAACGTGAAGAGCTGGCTGATCGCGAACGGCACCAGCCCGACCGCGGCGACCAGCAGCACGGTCGAGGTGGCCACGGCGTTCTCGCCGGTGAACGCGCCGTACCGGAAGACGACCACGGAGATCGGGCCGGCCAGCACCGCGTAGCAGACCGCGATCGGCGCCAGGACCGCGGTGACCATGCGGGTGCCCCGGGACAGGTCGGCGGTCACGTCGGCGAAGCGGCCGTCGGCGGCGGCCGCGCTCATCCGCGGCATCAGGGCGGTGATGATCGAGACGGCGATGATGCCGTGCGCCATCATCAGCAGCAGGAAGACGTTGTTGTAGATCAGGAGGCCGGCGCTGTCCTCGCCGGCCGCCCGGGTCAGCAGGTTGACCACCACGAACAGGCCGACCTGGTTGACCGCGACGTAGCAGAACATCCAGGTGCCGAGGTGGGCCAGCTCGCGCAGTCCCAGCTTGCCGAAGTCGAACCGCCACTTCCAGCGGAAGCCGACCTTACGCAGCGCCGGCAGCAGCCCGGCGGTCTGCACCGCCACGCCGAGCAGCGTGCCGCCGCCGATCAGCAGGATCCGGCCGGCGTCCATCTGGTCCGGCTGGAGGGGCTTTGCGCCGAACGTGGCGATGTAGAGCCCGCCGACGCCGATGACCACCAGGTTGTTCAGGATCGGCGCCCACATCGGCGCGGCGAAGTGACCCCGCGTGTTCAGCACGGCGGTGACCAGCGCGCTGACGCCCGTGAAGAACAGCATCGGCAGCATCAGATAGGACAGGTCGTTGACCAGTTCGACGTACGCCTTGTCCTTGCCGCTTGCGTAGATCGCGGTCAGCACCGACGCCGAGGCGGTCGCGAGCAGCGCGGCCACGGCGAGCGCGAGCACCCCGAGGGTGAGCAGCCGCTGGGCGTACGCCTCGCCGCGGTCCGGGTCGAGCTTGCGCCGCCGCACCAGCACCGGGACCAGCACGCTGGTCAGCACGCCGCCGAGCAGGAACTCGTACACCTGGTTCGGCAGGAACTGGGCGGTGGTGTAGACGTTGCCGATCAGGTTGCCGAGCGCCGCGCCGATCATCAGGTTGCGGATGAAGCCCGTACCCCGGCTGACCAGGCTGCCGATGGCCATCACCGCGCTGTTGGCGGCGGCGCTGGTCTCCGCGACCACCTCCTGCGGCGGCGCGACGGCCTCCGCGGCGGGCTGGTTCAGCGGCTCCGCCGAGATGAAGGTGGCGTCGTCGCCGGGCGGCCGACCGCCGCCCTGCGCGGCGTTCGCGCTGCGGTAGAGCCCGCCGCCCATGTCCAGCCTCCAGGGGGTACGTCGGAGCCGTGACCGGCCCGCATCCCCAGACCTTAGTCAACTCGCCGGTGCCAACCACGCCCGGCGGACCAGTTCCCGAGGCGGCCCGATAGTCTGGCGATCCCATGTCCGAATCCTCCGCTGCCCACGCCGCCGACCGCCGCGAGCTCACCGCCGCCCAGCGCAACGCCGTCGCCGAACTGCTCCGCGTCTCCCCGGTCGCCGACGAACTGGGTCGCCGGTTCGCGAAGGCCGGCCACGAGCTGCACCTGGTGGGCGGCTCCGTGCGCGACGCCCTGCTCGGCCGGCTCGGCGAGGACCTCGACTTCTGCACCGACGCCCACCCCGACCAGACCGTGCGGATCGTCCGCGGCTGGGCGGAGTCGATCTGGGAGACCGGACGCGAGTTCGGCACCATCGGCTGCCAGCGCGACGGGCTGCGGCTGGAGATCACCACGTTCCGCGCCGAGGCGTACGACCAGGTGAGCCGCAACCCGATCGTCGAGTACGGCACCAGCCTCACCGAGGACCTGCGGCGGCGCGACTTCACCATCAACGCGATGGCCGTGAGCCTGCCCGAGCACCGGTTCGCCGACCCGTACGGCGGCCTCGACGACCTCGCGGCGAAGGTGATCCGCACCCCCGGTACCCCCGTCGAGTCGTTCCGCGACGACCCGCTGCGGATGCTGCGGGCGGCCCGCTTCGCCGCCCAACTGCGCTTCGCCGTGCACCCGGACGTACGCGAGGCGATGACCGCGATGGCCGCCGACCTGGACCGGATCACCGCCGAGCGGATCCGGGACGAGTTCACCAAGCTGCTCTGCGGCGCGGACCCGGTCACCGGGCTGCGGCTGCTGGTCGACACCGGGCTGGCCGACCGCTTCCTGCCCGAGCTGACCGGGCTCAAGCTGGAGATCGACGAGCACGCCCAGCACAAGGACGTCTACGAGCACACGCTCACCGTGGTCCGTAACGCCGTGTCGTACGAGACGGACGGCTGCGACTTCATCCTGCGGCTGGCCGCGCTCCTGCACGACGTCGGCAAGCCGGCCACCAAGGCGGTCGGGTCGGACGGCCGGGTCAGCTTCCACCACCACGAGGTGGTCGGCGCGCGGCTGACCAAGGCCCGGATGAAGGCCCTGCGCTACCCGAAGGACGTCACCACCCAGGTGGCCAAGCTGGTCGGCCTGCACCTGCGCTTCTACGGGTACGGCCGCGGCGAGTGGACCGACTCGGCGGTGCGCCGGTACGTCACCGACGCCGGCGACCTGCTGCCCCGGTTGCACAAGCTGACCCGATCGGACTGCACCACCCGCAACCGTCGCAAGGCCGCCCAGCTCGCCGCCGACTACGACGCGCTGGAGGAGCGGATCGCCCGGATCGCGGCGGAGGAGGACCTGGCCCGGGTCCGCCCCGACCTGGACGGCAACGCGATCATGGAGCTGCTCGGCGTACCGCCGGGGCCGATCGTGGGGCGGGCCTGGAAGTACCTCAAGGAGCTGCGGCTGGAACGCGGCCCGCTGGACCGCGAGGAGGCCGAGGCGGAGCTGCTCCGCTGGGCTCGCGAGCAGGGCGTCACCGACTGAGGGGGCCGCCCGTGTCCCCGGTACCCCGTCCGGTCCTAAGATCATCCGAACGGTCGGAAAAGTGACAACCGTATGTGGTCGTATCGCCCGATCGACTGAGGTAATTTCCTTTCACCAGCATCCATGATGGTGGAACATCGTTCCGGCCTCGTGTCGTCAGACGAGGCTGTCTCATCGTTTCCGGCCGTTCGGCATGGACGGCCGATGACCCAACGGGGAGATCATTCAGTGAGATTCCGTGGCGGCATGCGCCGCACCGCGGTGGCCGGGATCGCCCTCGCCTCCGTCACCTCCATCGTCTGCGCCACCACGGCCGGTGCCGCGATGGCCGACCCCACCACCACCCCGGCCCCCCAGGCCAGCCCGGACCCGCTCGGCCTGGAAGCCGCCAACCCGGTACGGCCCACCCTCACCGCCCCGGCCCGCCCGCAGACGCGGGAGGGTATCGGCGCCGTCGTGCCGGGCCGCTACATCGTGAAGCTCAAGAACGACAAGGCCACCCCGAAGGCCACCCGCAGCGCCGTGAACGCGCTGACGAAGAGCAACGGCGGCACGGTCCGCAAGATCTTCACCAGTGGCCTGCGCGGCTACTCCGCGCAGCTCACGCCCGCCCAGGCGAAGCGCCTGGCGGCCGACCCGGACGTCGAGTACGTCCAGCCGGTCCGCCGGTACAAGCTGGACGGCAGCCAGTCCAACCCGCCCTCCTGGGGCCTGGACCGGATCGACCAGACCACCCCCAAGCTGGGCGGCACCTACAACTACCCGTCGGCGTCGGCCAGCGATGTCACCGCGTACATCATCGACACCGGCATCGACATCAACCACCAGGACTTCGGGGGCCGCGCGAGCTTCGGCTTCAACGCGGTCTACGACGGCATCACCACCGACTGCAACGGCCACGGCACGCACGTCGCGGGCACGGTGGGCGGCACCCGGTACGGCGTCGCCAAGGACGTCAACCTGGTCGCGGTGCGTGTGCTCGACTGCGAAGGCTTCGGCACCACCGAGGAGGTCGTCGCCGGCATCGACTTCGTGACCGGCCAGGCCCAGGCCTCCGACAAGCCGGCCGTGGCGAACATGAGCCTCGGCGGCCCGACGGACCTGCCCCTGGACGACGCGGTCGCCGCCTCCATCGCCGCGGGCGTCACCTACACCGTCTCCGCGGGCAACGAGGCGGACGACGCCTGCGCCTACTCCCCGGCCCGGACGTCGGCCGCGATCACCGTCGGCGCCACCGACCGGATCGACATGAAGGCCGGGTTCTCGAACTACGGCTCCTGCCTGGACATCTTCGCCCCCGGCGTCGGCATCACCTCCGCCTACATCGGGAGCACCACCGCGACGGCGACGCTGAACGGCACCTCGATGGCCGCGCCGCACGTGGCCGGCGCGGCGGCGCTGCTGCTCGCCCAGAACCCGAGCTGGACCCCGCAGCAGGTGCGCAACAGCATCGTCACCACCGGCATCTCCGGCGCGGTGGTCGGCCCCACGGGCAGCGTGGACCGGCTGCTGCACGTCGGGTCGGCGGTGATCACCCGCAGCTCCGTCGGCCTGCGGGCCCGGATCAACGACAGCCTGGTCGTGGCGCAGAGCGGCGGCAGCCTGCCGCTGCTCGCCAAGAGCTGGCAGCTCCAGACGTGGGAGAAGTTCGACGTCGTGTCCCTCGGCAGCGGGCTGGTGGCCCTCAAGTCGAAGGCCAACGGCAAGTACGTCGTGGCGGAGAGCGGCGGCAGCAAGCCGCTGATCGCCCGCAGCAGCGCGATCGGCACCTGGGAGAAGTTCGCGCTCGTCGACAACACCGACGGCAGCGTCAGCCTCAAGTCCATGGCCAACGGCAAGTACGTCGCGGCCGACGGCGCGGGCAGCAAGCCGCTGATCGCCAAGAGCAGCGCGATCAGCAGCTGGGAGAAGTTCGACTTCGAGGCGCCGAACCCGACCGTGAGCATCAAGGCCAAGGCGAACGGCAAGTACGTCGCGGCGGACGGTGCCGGCAGCAAGCCGCTGCTCGCCCGCAGCAGCTCGGTCAGCACCTGGGAGAGGTTCGAGCTCGTCGACCTCGGTGACGGCTGGATCGCCCTCCGCGCGCTGGTCAACAACCGGTACGTGACCGCGCAGAGCGGCGGCTCCCTGCCGCTGCTGGCCAAGGCCAGCTCGATCAACGCCTGGGAGGCGTACTACGTCGACTGGCACCACCCGGACGGCACCGTCCACCTGTACGCGAACGCGAACCTGAAGATCGTCAAGGCGGACAGCGGTGGCAGCAAGCCGCTGATCGCCAAGAGCACCTCCGTCGGCTCCTGGGAGCAGTTCACCATCGACATCGCCTGACGGACCAGCACCACCCGGCGCCCGCCGGCACCGCCCCGACCGGGGTGGCGCCGGTGGGCGCCGCCGGTTTTCGGCCCTGAACGACCGGCGTGGCCGGCGGGCGCTGCCCGTTTCCGGCCCCGAACGATGCTGGCCGGGCCCGTTTCCGGCCTCAAACGACGATGGCCGGGCCCGTCACCGGGCCCGGCCATCGGATGTGTCGCCTGCGGATCAGCTCCGGGCCGGCGTGCCGTCGGCCGGCCCCGCGACCGCGACCGCGCCGTCGCCCGACCGGGCGGACGAGAGCCGGGCGAGCAGGCCAGCCAGGTCGATGCCGGTCAGGTCGGTGCCGAGCTGGAGCCCCTGCGCCACGTTGCTCGCCACCGACTTCGTCAGCGACGACGCGCCGTCGGTGGAGATCACCGTCATCTTGTCGATCGCGCCGATCGGGGCGCTGGCCGCCTCGACCACCTGCGGCAGCACCCGGACCAGCAGGTCCAGCACGGCGGCCTCCCCGTACGCGGCGAACGCCTCGGCCTTGCGGGCCATCGCCTCGGCCTCCGCCTGACCCTTGGCCAGGATGGCCGCGGCCTCGGCCTGACCCTCCCGCTCGACCGCCTCGGCGATGGCGGTACGCCGGCGCTGTTCGGCCTCGCCCTCCTTGACGCCCTCGATCGCGTTCGCCTCGGCCAGCGCCGCCCGCCGGGCCCGCTCGCCCTCACCGGTGAGCCGGGCCTGCTCCGCGGCGGCCTGCGCGGCGGCGATCGTGGCCTGCCGCTGCGCGTCGGCGTTGAGCACCGCCGCGTTGCGGGCCGCCTCGGCCTCCTGCTCGACCTTGTACCGGGCCGCGTCGGCCGGCTTGCGCACCTCCGTGTCGAGCTGGCGCTGCTTCAGCTCGGCGTTGCGCTCCGCCACCTTCTGCTGCTCGGAGAGGATCGCCTGGTCCCGCTCGGCCTGGGCGAGCGGCCCGGCCGCCGCCGACTTCGCCTTGGCGGCGTCGATCTCGGCCTGGATGGCGGCCTGCTTCAGCGCCAGGTTCCGGTTCGCCTCGGCGATGGCCCCCTCGGCCAGCAGCCGCTCCTGCTCGGCCTGCTGCCGGGCCCGGGCCTCGGCGATCGAGGCGTCCTTGAGCACCCGCGCCGCCTCCGGCCGGCCCAGGTCCTGCAGGTACGACCCCTCGGCCAGGATGTCCTGGAGCTGGAACGTGTCGAGCACCAGACCCTGGTTGGTCATCGAGTGCTCGGCCTCCTCCGCGACCGCACTGGCGAACGCCGCCCGGTCCCGGATGATCTCCTCGACGGTGAGCCGGCCGACGATCGAGCGCAGCGCGCCCGCCAGCACCTCCCGGGTGAAGTTGTCGATCTCGGACTGCTGGTGCAGGAAACGCTGCGCGGCGGCGCGGATGGCGTCCTCGGTGCCGCCGACCTTGACGATGGCCACGCCGTGCAGCTCGGTGCGGATGCCCTGCTTGCTCACGGCGCCCTTGATGCCGACGTCGATCCGCCGGCTGGACAGGTCCAGCGACTGCAGCTTCTGCACCACCGGCAGGACGAAGACCGACGCGCCGAGGACGACCTTCTGGCCGGACATGTCGGTGGACCGACCGCCGTCCGCGGTCTGGGTGGTGCGGCCCTTGCGCCCGGTGACGATGAACGCCTCGTTGGGCCCGGCGACCTTGATCCGGGAGAGCACGAACAGGACGAGTACGACGGCGAGGAGGACCGCGCCGCCGATGGCGATGACGAGAGGCATGGGACTTTCCGTCTCTGCGGGAAGGAGCGAGATTCAGTAGGTCTCGACGTGCACGCTGGTTTCGCTGAGGGCCTCCACTACGAAGACCCGGGCGCCCAAGGGGATCGGCCGGTCGGCGCGGGCGTTGAGCTTCACCGGCTGGCCGGCGACGCGGACCCGTACCTCGCCGTAGCCGGCGGCCGGCACCGGCGTCACGACCAGGCCGAGCGCGCCGACGAGGTCGTTGCGGGTGGGGGTGGGGTCGGTGCGCATGTTCCGCGCCGACCGGCTGAGCCGGGCCGCGAGCCACGCCGTGGGCACCGCCGCGAGCGCGCCGCCGGCCGCCGCCGCCGCGATCATGCCGGGGGTACGCCCACCGAGCAGCTCGTTGACGATCGCGGCCCCGAAGCCGAACGCGCCCGCGAACCCCGCGACCGTCTCGACCGACACCGGCCCGTCCACGTCGGCGTGGCCGAGGTGGAGCAACTCGGTGCCGAGCAGAGCCAGCGCCAGCACGCCGATGCCCGCGCCGCCGATGACGAGAAAGATGAGGGTCCCCGTGGCCACGGCCCGACCGTACCGGCGCGACGCAACGCCCCCGGCGGCGCTACCGGGATGCCGGCGGTGGCGGGTGGCTGCGACGATGGCGTGATGGACGCCTCCAGGGCCCGGACGAACGCGCGGAGCCTGCTCGGGCTCGCCGCCGCCGCACTCGTCGTCGCGGCCGTCGTCGTGTTCGCCCCCGACTCGCCGGCCCAGCCGCGGCAACAGTGGCGACCGCCCGAGGGCTACGCCCTCGCCGACACGGTCGTCCTGCCGGGCGACCACACGCTGCGCCTCTTCACGGGACCGTCCGGCTGGTACGTCGAGCGCCTCGCCGCCAACCGGCACGAGGCGGCCGTCGGCGCGGCGGGTGGGGGCGGCGGCACCGGGTACGAGGTGAGCGAGGTGCTGGGCGGGCTCGTCGGTCGCGTGCCGACGCCCGGAGCGCAGGCCGTCTCCGTGGGGTCGGGCGAGGCGGCGGTGCGGGCGAGCGTCCACTCCCAGGTGTTCCTGGTCCCCGCGCCCGTTCTGACAGAGGCTGACGAGGCCGTCCCGGTGACCCCGCTCGACGCGACCGGGAGGACCCTCGCCGGGGAGACCCTGGTGCCGATCACCGGGCGGGACCCGGAGGGATAATCGGCGGGTGCGCTGGACCGTGCTCGACTCCCCGATCGGCGAGTTCTCCGTGGCCACCGACGACGACGGGGTGTGCGGCGCGCACTTCGGTCGGGTGGAGTCGGCGGCCGAGACGCCGGTCGACGAGCTGTCCGGCCGGGCGCTGGCGGAGCTGCGGGCGTACTTCGCCGGCGAGCTGACCGAGTTCACGGTCCCGGTGTTGGTGCGCCGGGGCTCGGAGTTCGAGCGCGCGGTGTGGCGGGAGATGACCCGCATCCCGTACGGGGAGACGCTGACCTACGGCGAGGTGGCGAAGGCGCTCGGGGACCCGGGGGCGGCCCGGGCGGTCGGGGTGGCCTGCAACCGGAACCCGATTCCCGTGATCGTGCCCTGCCACCGGATCGTCGGCGCGGGCGGCAGGCTCGTCGGCTTCGGCGGCGGGCTGCCGCGCAAGGTGACGCTGCTGGAGTTGGAAGCGGGCGTCGCCCTGCGACGCGCCTGGTCCGGCAGCTGACCGGGCCTGCTGACGCGTCGAGGGCCGGGTCCGTGCGGGCCCGGCCCTCGGTCGTGCTGTGGTCAGCGCGTCAGCGCTCGACCTCACCGGCGATGAACGCCTCGACGGCGGCGTGCGCCTCGTGGTCGGCGTACTGCACCGGCGGGGACTTCATGAAGTACGACGAGGCCGACAGGATCGGGCCGCCGATCTTGCGGTCCAGGGCGATCTTCGCGGCCCGGACGGCGTCGATGATGACGCCGGCCGAGTTCGGCGAGTCCCACACCTCGAGCTTCAGCTCGGCGTTGAGCGGGGCGTCGCCGAAGGAGCGGCCCTCCAGGCGGATGTACGCCCACTTGCGGTCGTCCAGCCACGGCACGTGGTCCGACGGGCCGATGTGCACGTCGCTCTTGCTCATCTCGTGCGGGATCTGGGACGTGACCGACTGGGTCTTCGAGATCTTCTTCGAGACCAGCCGGTTGCGCTCCAGCATGTTCATGAAGTCCATGTTGCCGCCGAAGTTGAGCTGGTACGTGCGCAGCAGCTCGACGCCGCGGTCCTCGAACAGCTTCGCCAGGGCGCGGTGCACGATGGTGGCGCCGACCTGGCTCTTGATGTCGTCGCCGACGATCGGCAGGCCCGCGTCCTCGAACTTCTTCGCCCACACCGGGTCGGAGGCGATGAAGACCGGCAGGGCGTTGACGAACGCGCAGCCGGCGTCGATCGCGGCCTGGGCGTAGAACTTGTCGGCCTGCTCGGAGCCCACCGGGAGGTAGGAGACGACCACGTCGACCCGGGCGTCGCGCAGCGCCTGGGCCACGTCGACCGGCTCGGCGTCCGACTCCTCAATGATCTCGCGGTAGTACTGGCCCAGGCCGTCGAACGTCGGGCCGCGCTGCACGGTCACGCCGGTCGGCGGCACGTCGCACAGCTTGATGGTGTTGTTCTCGCTGGCGACGATCGCCTCCGCGAGGTCCATGCCCACCTTCTTGGCGTCCACGTCGAACGCCGCGACGAACTCCACGTCCGAGACGTGGTAGTCGCCGAAGGTGACGTGCATGAGACCCGGGACGCGGTCGTTCGGGTCGGCGTTCCGGTAGTACTCCACGCCCTGAACGAGCGACGAGGCGCAGTTACCCACACCGACGATGGCGACGCGGACGGAGCCCATAGCGTCTGCCTCCTTCTTCTTTCATCACGGCCGCTCTTGCCTGGACTTTCCAGGTGGAGGCGGGCTTTCGTTTGCTCTGCCGCCGGCCGTCCCGGGTTGCGGGACCGTCGGGGCACGACCGGAGCGCTCGTTGGCGATGAGCTCCTCCAGCCAGCGGACCTCACGCTCACAGGCATCGAGACCGTGGCGTTGCAGTTCCAGGGTGTACGCGTCGAGGCGTTCCGCCGCCCGGGCCAGCACGTCGCGAAGCCCCTCGCGGCGCTCCTCGATCTTGCGGCGGCGACCCTCCAGTATCCGCAGGCGGGTCGCCTGGTCCGTGCGGGCGAAGAACGCGAAGTGCACGCCGAATCCCGTGTCGTCGTACGTCTCGGGACCGGCCTGCGCGATCAGTTTGGCGAAGCGTTCCTTGCCCTCTGCGGTGATTTCGTAGACCACCCGACCTCGTCGGCTGGTCAGCGCGGGAACCTCCTCGGCGGTCGCGGGTGTCGTGGCGGCTTCGATGATCCACCCCGCCGCCTGCAGTCGGCGCAGGGTCGGGTAGAGCGAGCCGTAGCTGATGGCCGCCCGGATCGCACCCAACTTGGCCGCCAACTCCTTGCGGAGTTCGTAGCCGTGCATCGGGGACTCCTGCAGGAGACCGAGGATGGCGAGCTCGAGCACGGGCCACCCCCTTTTACCCCCGACGCGGAGAGGTAACCACCGCGATGTATCGGTCCGATACATCGCACGGTAGCGGCTCACCCATGATCAGGGCAAACCCCTGTTTCGGGGTGTCGGGGTCACTGATTGTGACGACGGTCGCCTCGTCGGGCCGGACCGCGTACCCTCTTCCGCATGCGTACGCAGCGCCGGGTCGTCGACTACTCGCTCCGGAAGCGAGCGGTGCTGCGCGAGCTCCTGACCAGCCGGGTCAGCACTCACGACGTCTGCGACGCGTCGCCGTACCTGAAGAACGCCGCCCGGTTCCACGGTGAGCCGACGGAGGAGCGCTGCCCGATATGTCGCAGCGAGAACCTCGTGTATGTCCATTACATTTACGGTGACGAACTCAAGCAGTCTGCGGGTCAGGCGCGTAACCTGGCCGAGTTGTCCGTCCTGGCGATGACGCTGCGTGAGTTCCAGGTCTTCGTGGTGGAGGTGTGTCCCGGCTGTGACTGGAACCATCTCGTCCAGCAGTTCCTGCTCGGCCGGGACGGGTTGGTCGGCGACGCGGAGAACGGTACGGAGCGGGACGCGGCCGGCGGTCCGGCCGCGTCGACTGCGGGTACCGGCCCGGTCGCCCGGCGGAGGCGAGAGGCGCAACGGTGAACGCGGCTGACCCGGTTGGCCCGAGGTGGAGGAGGCGGGACGACCGGATGCGCTTTGGCGCGAATAGTCCGATTGATCCGAAAGCTACGCGACCGACCCGGCTGGCTCGGGCGGCGACATCGCGTGTTTCAGCTCACGGCAACCCGGTGGCGACGCGGCTGCGTCCCACCGCGACCGGCAGGGTGTGAGGAATGAACTCGTACGATCCCAGCTCTTCGCGTGGGCGGGCCCAGGTCCCGGGCGCCGACGGCGACCCCGGCGCGGGCGACGCGTACCACCGCGGCGGTGCCGCCCGCGGCAGCTGGTCATCAGAGGGTGCGGCAGCGCCGGGTCGTGCCTCCGTGGCGCCCCGGGGCGCGGCCTCCGCCGGCCGGGCGTCGGTGGGCGGCTCCGCGTCCGTGCCGCCGCGCGGCGGCGCGTCCGGCTCGGCCTCGGTGGGTTCCGCCTCGGCCGGGCGCGGGGGCACCGGCCGCGCGTCGGTGCCCGTGTCGCCGGCTCCCGGCGGCGCGCCGGCCGGTCGGGCCGGCGCGGGCCGCGCCTCGGTGCCCGTCTCTCCGGCAACCGGTGGCGCGCCGGCCGGGCGCGCCTCGGTCGGCGCCGGTTCGGCGGGCCGGGCGAGCGTCGGCTCCGCCGGCCGGGCCAGCGTCGGTGCCGCGGCGGTGGGCGGGCCGGCCGGTCGGGCCTCCGTCGGTAGGGCCGCGTCCGCCCCGGGCTTCGGTGGCCCGGATGACTCGGGTGGCCCGGGTGGCCCCGGCGGGCCGACCGGGCCGGGTCGTGGCGGTCGCCGCGGTGGCGGTCCGGCCGACCCGGACGCCGTCGCGCGGGCGAAGAAGCGCCGGCAGATCAACATGATGATCGCCGGCTTCGCCGTCTTCATCATGCTCGCGGGCATTGGCGTCGTCGGCTTCACCTACTACTCCACGACCGTGGTGCTGCCCGAACAGGTGCCGATGCCGCTGTCCACCACCGTGTACGCGAAGGACAACAAGACGGTCCTCGCCAAGCTCGGCGACCAGAACCGCCAGCTCGTCAAGATCGGCGAGATCCCGCAGCACGTGCAGGACGCGGTGGCCGCCGCCGAGGACCGGAACTTCTACCGGCACTCGGGCGTCGACTACAAGGGCATCGTCCGGGCCGCCTGGAACAACTTCACCGGCGGCGACAAGCAGGGCGCGTCGACCATCACCCAGCAGTACGCCCGCAACGCCTACGACAACCTGAAGGACGACACGTACGCCCGGAAGGTGAAGGAGGCGATCCTCGCCTCGAAGCTGAACGACAAGTACTCCAAGCCCGAGATCATGGAGCACTACCTCAACGTGATCTACTTCGGGCGCGGCGCGTACGGCATCGAGGCCGCGGCGCAGACCTACTTCGGGGTGCACACCAAGCAGCTCACGGTGGCCCAGGCGGCGGTGCTCGCCGCGCTGATCAAGCAGCCGGTCGCGAGCGAGACCCACAAGGGCTACGACCCGGCGGTCAACCCGACCGACGCGAAGTCGCGGTGGACGTACGTGCTCGACGGCATGGTCGCCGAGGGCTGGCTCAATGCGGCGAACAGGCCGCAGCGGCCCACCGACGCCCAGTACCCGAAGACGCTCGACCCGAAGAAGGCGGGCTCGGCCGCCTTCGGCGTGCAGACCCCGCGCGGCAACGTCATCAACTACGTCCGCGAGGAGATGGAGCAGATGGGCATCTGCTCCAACTCCGGGGCGGCCGGAAAGATCAGCTGCGTCGACGCGCTGCGCGACGGCGGCTACCGCATCCAGACCACGATCGACCCGAAGCTGCAGACCGCGGCCGAGAACACCGCCATGCGGGCGAAGAAGAACTCCGAGCTGGCCGACCAGCCTGCCAACCTGATGGCGGCGGTGGTGTCGGTCGACCCGAAGACCGGCCGGGTGCTGGCGTACTACGGCGGCGACAGCGGCGCGGACTTCGACTACGCCGGCAAGAACACCGACTCCAACGGCAACCTCACCGGCGGCCACCCGCCGGGCTCGTCGTTCAAGGTCTACACGCTGGCCGCCGCGATCAACGACGGCATCTCCGTGAAGTCGCACTGGGACGCCACCCCGTTCAAGCCCAAGGGCTTCAAGAACGAGGTGCAGAACGCCGGCCGCGGCGCCGGTGTCTGCGGCAAGTGGTGCACCCTGGAGGAGTCCACGATCCGGTCGTACAACGTGCCCTTCTACCACGTCACCGAGAAGATCGGGCCAGCGAAGGTGGTCGACATCGCCCGGGCGGCCGGCGTCACCACCATGTGGACCACGTCCGACAACCCGCCCAAGCCGGTCGACCTGACCAAGAAGAAGGGCGAGGACGTCGCGCCCTCGCCCTTCTACCACGTGATCGGCTACGGCCAGTACCCGGTGACCGTGCTCGACCACGCCAACGGCCTGGCGACGCTCGCGAACGACGGCAAGTACAACAAGGCCCACTTCGTGGTGAAGGTCGAGCAGCAGGACCAGAACACCGGCAAGTGGAAGCTGGTCGGCGGCGAGCGGCTCCGGCCGCAGCAGCGGATCCGCAGCGACGTGGCCAAGGAGGTCACCGCCGTCCTCAAGCAGATCCCCGGGCCGAACAACCGCTCGCTGGAGAACGGCCGGGAGGCCGCCGGCAAGACCGGTACCTGGGAGTACGACAGCGACGACAACGCGCACGCCTGGATGGTCGGCTACACCCCGCAGATCGCCACCGCCGTCTGGGTGGGCAGCAAGAACCCGAAGAAGCCGGAGATCAGGGACAAGAACGGCAAGGACATCGGCGGCTCCGCGCTGCCGGGCGCCATCTGGCAGCGGTACATGAACGCGGCGCTGGACGGCAGGGACAAGGAGAGCCTGCCGTCGGTCACGGGCATGGGCGACCAGGACGCCGGCAACGGCACCCAGCCGCCCCCGCCGACGCCGACGCCCGGACAGCAGGACTGCGGGCCGATGAGCATCTTCGGATGCCCGCAGCAGACCCCGACCACCCCCACGAACCCCAACGGCCCGGGCGGCCCGACCGATCCCCGGCCGGGCGGGGGCGGGACCGGCGGAGGGCTGCTGCCCACCGCTCTGCCCCGCGTTCGGGAGTAGCGACGACAGGCACCATCGCGAACGGCGGCCGGATCACCTTCCGGCCGCCGTTCGCGTGTCCGGCACCCTTCTCGTAGCCGCGAGTGTTCGTCCGTGCGGCCGATGTACGGCAGGATGCCTTCTCATGAGCACCCAGTCGACGGCCGGCATCGACGACGCCGGGAGCACCGACCACCCGTCCCGCTCGGACGGATTCGTCCGCGGCGCGTCCGAGGTGATCGGCGGCCCGCTCGGCGAGCACGCGGCGGCCCTGGACCGTCCCGCCGGCCACGACCGGCGGTTCTGGACGGCGGCCCGGATCGTCCTGGCCCTGGCCTGCCTGACCCTCGCGCTGCACTGGGTGCAGAAGTCGCCCTGCCAGGACGGCGCCTGGCAGAACAACGTGCAGTACACCCGGATGTGTTACACCGACGTGCTGGCGCTCTACTACGCCGAGGGGCTCAACGAGGGCAAGGTGCCGTACCGGGACCACCCGGTGGAATACCCCGTGCTCACCGGCTACTTCATGGGCGCGCTCGGCCTGCCGGTGCACGCCCTCGGCGTCGAGGACCCCCAGGTCAACCAGGGACAGTGGTTCTACAACCTGAACGCGCTCACCCTCAGCGCGCTCGCCGTCGGCACGGCCGCGGTGATCCTCGCCCTGCGCCGGCGACGACCCTGGGACGCCGCCCTCTTCGCGCTGGCCCCCGCGCTCTTCCTGACCGCCACGGTCAACTGGGACTTCCTCGCCATCGGGCTCGCCGCCTTCGGGCTCGCGGCCTGGGCGAGACGCTGGCCGGCGGTGGCCGGGGTGCTGCTGGGTCTGGCCGGCGCCGCGAAGATGTGGCCGCTGTTCCTGCTCGGGCCGATCCTGGTGCTCGCCCTGCGGGCGAACAAGCTCCGTGCCGCGCTGACCGCGCTGGCCACCGCCGTGGTCGCCCTGGTGGCGGTGAACCTGCCGGCCGCCGTTCCCTACCGCGACAACTGGGACCGCTTCTTCGAGCTGAACACCACCCGCCCCATCGACTGGGGCACCCTCTGGTACATCGGCCGGTACCTGGACGGCAAGGTGAACATCGGGCTACCCGGCGAGCAGGGGCCGTTCCAGTGGCTGAACGCCAACATCCCCACCCTGAACTACCTCTCGTACGCCCTCTTCGGCCTGGCCTGCCTCGGCGTGGCCGCGCTGGTCTGGGTGGCGCCCCGCCGACCCCGGCTGGCCCAGCTCTCCTTCCTGGTGGTCGCGGCGTTCCTGATCTTCAGCAAGGTGTGGTCGCAGCAGTTCGTGCTCTGGCTGCTGCCGCTGGCGGTGCTCGCCCGGCCCCGATGGGGCGCCTTCCTCGCCTGGCAGCTCGCCGAGGTCTGCTACTTCGCCGCGTTCTACGGAGAGTTGCTGGGCGCCTCCACCGGCCGGCCGGTCTTCCCCGAGGGGGTCTTCGTCCTCGCCTCGTCGTTGCGGCTCGGCACGGTGGTGCTGCTCTGCGTCCTCGTCGTCAGGGACATCCTGCGGCCGGAGCGCGACGTCGTGCGGCACACGTACCTCGACGACCCGGACGGCGGGGTGCTGAACGGGGCCCCGGACGCGCCGTGGTACCTCCGCCGGCGACACCGGTCCTCGGACACGGTGGCCGTACCGGCGGTCGCTGGCATCGCCTGAACCCGACCGGGAACGAGGGACCGCCGGCCATGGCGTGCCACGACCGGCGGTCCCTCGGAGCACTCACCGCGGGATGTGGAAGACCACCGCGTTCCCGATCTCTTCGCGAGTGACGCCCAGCGCGTCGACCGGGGCGTCGACCGTCGTCTCCCACGGCGTGCCGGCGATCCGGTCGCGCAGCAGCACCACGTTGCGGACGCCCAGGTCACGCAGGTACGTGACGCTGGCCTGGCTCGGGAAGGTCTCGGTGACCTGACGGATCTCGGCCTGCCGGGCCGGGGTGAAGCCGCTGCCGCCGTTGACGACGTCCTGGAACCGGCTGGTCGACCAGAGCATCACCGGCTGGTCGAGGTTCTGGCTGCTCGGCAGCACCAGGGTCGGGCCGTCCACCAGGCGCATCGCGGCGGGTTGGGCCGGCACCACCGGGTGCGGCGTCGCGTTCAGCCCCTCGGCGATCACCAGCAGCAGCGGCAACACGGTCGCCAGCCGCAGCCACGGGCCGGGCCACGGCGGCACCCGTTCGGCGGCGAGCTCGCGTACCCGCACGGCGAAGGCGCTGACCGCGCCGGCGGCGAGCAGGCCGAGCAGGAGCGTCGTCCAGAGCATCATCCGCCCGGGGGTGCGCAGCCCGTTCCACCCCGGCAGGTACTCGAACAGCAGACCGTAGGTGAACGTGCCGTCGAAGAACCGGGTGCCCATCGCGAGCACGGCGGTCACCAGCACCCCGGCCAGCAGCAGCAGCCGGTGCCGCACCCGCCACACGGAGAAGAACAGCCCGCCGGCGGCCAGCGCGTACAGCACGAAGCCGGGCAGCAGGGTCATCTCCGGGGGCCAGGGCAGCGCCGACCGCGCGCCCTCGTGCAGGTCTCCCCAGACCCGGGACTCGGCGGGGGCGGTGAAGAAGCCCCAGAACGGCGGGGAGTAGACGTTGATGTCGGCGAGGGTCCGCGCCGCGTTCGGGTGCAGCTCGGCGACCTTGAAGTAGGGGACGGCCAGCAGGCCGCCCACCCCGGCGAAGAGCGCCGCGCCCAGCCCGTCGGCGACGAGGAGCCGGAACCCGAACGGCCGCCGGGCCGACCGGCGCCGGACGAACCAGGCCACCGTGGCGACCAGCGTCGCCCCCGCCAGGAAGTACGCGAACGGCAGCCCGACGCCGAAGCCCAGGCTGAGCTGCCACGCCGCCACGACCCACCCGGCGCCCGCCCAGCCGGCGTGCCGCCGCTCCGGACGGTAGCCGTGGCGCAGGGACCAGCCGTGCCCCCGGGCCAGCATGGCCAGCGCCAGCGGAATGCCGCCGTTGGAGACCACGTGCAGGTGCCCGGCCTGGGCGAGCAGCCACGGGGCGTACGTGTAGCCGGCCCCGGCCACCGCCGCGCCCGCCCGGCCCGCGCCGAGCTGCCGCGCCAGCGCGTACGCGCCGAGCGTGGCCAGCGCGTGGGCCAGCACGAACATGATGTTGTAGCGCAGTATGGCGGCCCCGGGGCCGGTCCCGAGCATGCCGGCCGGCGCGTAGCCCAGCAGGGTGTCCGAGAAGGCGAAGCTCCACGGCTCGGGGAAGAAGGTGTTGGACTGCCACAGCTGCGCCGGGTTGGTCAGCAGGATGTGCCCCGACCAGGCCATCTGCCAGGCCTGGAGGCTCGGGTCCCAGTAGTCCTGCGGCAGCGTGTAGAGCGGGTAGCGCAGTGTCGGCCAGGTGAGCGCGACGGCCAGCGCCAGCGAGGCCAGCACGGCCAGCGTCCACTCGTGGACGAGGAATCGGCCCACCGCCCGCAGCACCCGGCGCACCCGCCCCGGCACGGGCTCGGCTGCGGGGGCGAACGCCTGCCACGGGTCCGGCTTGTCCCCGTCGGCCGGCTTGTCCCCGTCGGTTGCCTTGTCCGCGTCGGCCGGCTTGTCGGCGTCGCCGCTCTCTCCAGCGTCGCCGTTCCCGCTCCTGCCGGCGTCGCCCGTGTCGCCGTCCTTGCCCGTGCCGCCGTCCTTGCCCGTGCCGCCGTCCTTGCCCGTGTCGCCGTCCTTGCCCGTGTCGCTGTTCTTGTCCGTGTCGCTGTTCTTGTCCGTGTCGCTGTTCTGGCCGGCGTCGCCGTTGTCCTTGCCGTCGGTGCCCTCGGCGGCGTCGGCGTTCCTGCCACCGACCGTGCCCTCGTCGTGCCCGGACGCCGGCCCGGCGGCGGCGTCCGCGTGGTCTTCCTCCCTCTCGGGAGTCTTTCCGCCAGCTTCCCCGGCGGACGGCTGCTGGACCCGCTCCTTGCCGGCGGTGCCGGACTGGTCGGTCGTCATGCGGTCGCACCCTCCGCCCCGAGCCGGTCGCGCAGGAAGGCGATGTCGCCGCCCTGGCCGTCCGCCCCGCCCGGGGTCTCCACGATCACCGGCGCGTCCGCCGCCCGGATCACGGCCACCACCAGCTCCGGGTCGATCGTGCCGCCCGCGAGGTTGTCGTGCCGGTCCCGGCCCGAGCCGAACCCGTCCTTCGAGTTGTTGGCGTGCACCAGGTCGATCCGCCCGGTGATCGCCTTGACCCGGTCGACCAGGTCGAGCAGTTCCTCGCCGCCCGCGTGGGCATGGCAGGTGTCCAGGCAGAGGCCCACCTCGTACTCGCCGACGGCGTCCCACAACCGGGCCAGCGCGTCGAGACGCCGGGCGCAGGCGTTGTCGCCGCCGGCCGTGTTCTCGATCAGCACCGGCAGGGCGAAGCCACCGGACTCCGCCGCGTACGCGAACGTCTTGCGCCAGTTGTCGAACCCGACGGCCAGGTCGTCACCCGCGTTGACGTGGCCGCCGTGCACGATCAGGCCCTTCGCGCCGATCTCGGCCGCCGCGGTGGCGTGGCCGAGCAGCAGCTTGCGGCTCGGGATCCGGATCCGGTTGTTGAGCGTCGCCACGTTGACGACGTACGGCGCGTGGACGTAGAGGTCGACCTCGGCCGCACGCAACCGGTCGGCGTCCTCCCGCGGTGTCGGGGCCTTCCAGCCCTGCGGGTCGGAGAGGAAGAACTGAACGGCCTCGGCCCTCCGGGCGGCCGCCTCCGACAGCGGGTCGGCGGAATCGACGTGGGCTCCGATACGCATGCAGGCGAGCCTACGTCCCGGGGCCGACGCCCGGGGTGACGGTGGGGCCGGGTGGCGGTGTCCCTTCGATCGGCCGGCGTCACCCCGGGGCGCGCCCGGTCGTTGACCGGGTGGGATCGACGGCCAGCTCTCGGCGCGCGGGCCACAACGCGCGCCGGGCCCGAGCCGGCGGAGCAGCGGGACACCCGGCGCGCGGCCCGGCGGGCCGGCAACCGTCCCGGTGCTCATTCCCAGGGGATCGCCACAGGATGTCGGGGAAAAGTTCTATTTCCGCCCACATGTGACGAGAGCCGTAGTACCGTCAGATAACAACGTGATAAAGCTCCGCGGGGCGTCTCCGGTCCAACCTCATCGGTGTGGTCGTTCCTCCCCAGGTCCCACCCAAGGAATGCGGACGGGACGCCCCGCGGCCTCGTGACCGGGGGCCCGGGTCCGACGCGACGTCGGCCCGGGCCCCCGGTGCCGCGCCCGGTCCGCCCGACCTGCCCGGGCGTGATCGTCCGGGCCGGGTATCCTGGTCCGGTTGTCCGCGTCCGGCCGGGTCCCCCCGTTCCGGAGTGGGCCACGACGCACGACCTCCTGCCACGGAAGGACCGTGGCCGCTAGCCCACAGGAGGTGAGCACGTCTTGCGTCATTACGAGATCATGGTGATCCTCGACTCCAGCCTCGAGGAGCGCACCGTCGCCCCGTCGCTCGACACGTACCTGAACGTGATCCGGACCGCGGGTGGCTCGGTGGAGAAGACCGACGTGTGGGGCCGCCGGCGCCTCGCGTACGAGATCAACAAGAAGGCCGAGGGCATCTACGCCGTCATCGACCTGCAGGCGACGCCCGCGGCGGTGGCCGAGCTGGACCGCCAGCTGCGGCTCAACGAGTCCGTGCTGCGCACCAAGGTCATCCGGCCGGAGATGCGCTAAGCATCCACACCCGGTTCACCCGGACCAGCCTCATCGACGCTGTCAGAGGGCTCTGAGAGCCTGTACGGCGAACGATGAGTGCGCGAGGAGATGGTCATGGCAGGAGACACCACCATCACGGTCATCGGCAATCTGACCGATGACCCCGAGTTGCGGTTCACCCCCTCCGGGGCTGCGGTCGCCAAGTTCCGGGTCGCCTCGACGCCCCGGTTCATGGACAAGGCGTCCGGCGAGTGGAAGGACGGCGAGCCGTTGTTCCTCTCGTGCACCGTCTGGCGGCAGGCCGCCGAGCACGTCGCCGAGTCGCTGCAGCGCGGCGCCCGCGTGATCGTGTCGGGCCGGCTGCGTCAGCGGTCGTACGAGACCCGCGAGGGTGAGAAGCGCACCGTCATCGAGCTCGAGGTCGACGAGATCGGCCCGTCGCTGCGCTACGCCACGGCGAAGGTGCAGAAGATGTCCCGCTCCGGCGGCGGTGGCGGCGGCTTCGGCGGCGGTGGTGGCCAGGGCGGCGGAGGCAACTTCGACGACCCCTGGGCCTCGGCCGCTCCGGCACCCTCGCGCGGTGGTTCGGGTGGCGGAAACTTCGACGAGGAGCCCCCGTTCTAATGGCGCCGAGCGCCCGCGATCGCAAACCAGGAGCAAGAGCAATGGCCAAGGCTGCGGCACTTCGCAAGCCGAAGAAGAAGGTGAACCCGCTCGACAAGGACGGGATCACCTACATCGACTACAAGGACACCGCGCTGCTGCGCAAGTTCATCTCCGACCGCGGCAAGATCCGCGCTCGGCGGGTGACCGGCGTGACCTCGCAGCAGCAGCGGCAGATCGCCCGTGCGGTCAAGAACGCCCGCGAGATGGCGCTCCTGCCGTACACGGCCACGACCCGCTGAGAGGAGGCACCGATATGAAGATCATCCTGACTCAGGAGGTGTCCGGCCTCGGTGCCCCCGGCGACATCGCCGAGGTCAAGGACGGCTACGGCCGTAACTACCTGTTGCCGCAGGGCTTCGCGATCGCCTGGACCAAGGGCGCGGAGAAGCAGGTCACGGTCATCAAGCGGGCCCGCGCGGCCCGCGAGATCCGCGACCTCGGCCACGCCAACGAGGTCAAGGCCCAGCTCGAGGGTCTCAAGGTCAGCCTGAAGGCCCGCGCCGGCGACGGCGGCCGGCTCTTCGGCTCGGTCACCCCGGCCGAGATCGTCGACGCCGTCAAGGCGGCTGGCGGCCCGGTCCTCGACCGTCGCCGGCTGGAGCTGCCCGGCACCATCAAGTCGCTCGGCGCGTACCCGGTCAGCGTCAAGCTGCACCCCGAGGTCACCGCCAAGTTCGACCTGAGCGTCGTCAAGGGCTGACACCCACCAGCAGCACGACAGGGCCCGCACCGGTTCGCCGGTGCGGGCCCTGTTCGTCGTGGCAGACCCGTCACGGCTCCGGCCGGGCGGGCGACTCGCACGGCCCGTCGAGGTGTAGCCGTTTGCCGGACGTACGGGCCGAAGGGCTGACCGAGTTCAGCGGAAATTTTCATCCACAGGCTGTGGATTGAGTTTTCGCAGCTCACAGCGCTGTTAGCGAGAATTCCCCAACAGTTGTCCACAGTCTGTGCACACCCTGCGCACATGCTTGTCCACCGGCGTCCACAGGTTGTCCCGAGGCTCGTCCACCGCTGCGGTTGAGTCGCTGACCTCGGGTTCCGTATGGTTGCCTCTCGACCGACGGTGCGATGACCCCCCGATCGACCCGACCGGTCCGATTGGAAACAGTCGCGCCCGGCGGCGACGATCTGCGGCGGCTGCCGGAGGTCGAGCGCTAACGCAGCCGACGCAGCGGAGGGGGGGACCCGGTGTCGGTCACCGACGACATGCGGACGGAGCAGCGCGGCGGCCAGCCGCCGGCCCCCGCGCAACGCGACGCCCAGTTCGAGCGGACTCCGCCCCAGGACGTGGCCGCCGAGCAGTGCGTTCTCGGCGGCATGCTGCTGTCCAAGGACGCCATCGCCGACGTCGTCGAGATCCTGAAGTCCAACGACTTCTACCGGCCGGCGCACGCCACCATCTTCGACGCCATCCTCGACATCTACGGCCGGGGCGAGCCCGCCGACCCGATCACCGTGGCCGCCGCCCTGGCCGACTCCGGCGACCTGGCCCGCATCGGCGGCGCCCCGTACCTGCACACGCTGATCGCGAGCGTGCCCACCGCCGCCAACGCCGCCTACTACGCCCGCATCGTCGGCGAGCGGGCGGTGCTCCGCCGGCTGGTCGAGGCCGGCACCAAGATCGTTCAGCTCGGGTACGGCACCGGCAACGGCGGCAGCCGGGACGTCGACGACGTCGTCGACCTGGCCCAGCAGGCCGTGTACGAGGTCACCGAGCGCCGGGTCAGCGAGGACTTCGCCGTACTGGCGGACATGCTCCAGCCGACCCTCGACGAGATCGAGGCGGTCGGCGCGCAGGGCGGTGTGATGACCGGCGTGCCGACCGGCTTCACCGACCTGGACCGGCTGCTCAACGGCCTGCACCCCGGCCAACTTATTATCGTTGCAGGCAGGCCCGGTTTGGGTAAGTCAACGGCAAGTATGGACTTTGCCCGAAATGCCGCTATCAGGGCCAACCAGGCGTCGGCGATCTTCTCGCTGGAGATGAGCAAGGTCGAGATCGTCATGCGACTGCTCTCGGCCGAGGCCCGGGTGCCGCTGCACGTGCTGCGCAGCGGGCAGCTCTCGGACGACGACTGGACCAAGCTGGCCCGCTGCATGGGCGAGATCAGCGAGGCGCCACTCTTCGTCGACGACACGCCGAGCATGAACCTGATGGAGATTCGGGCCAAGGCGCGCCGGCTCAAGCAGAAGCACGACCTCAAGCTGATCGTGGTCGACTATCTCCAGCTCATGACGTCGCCGAAGCGCACCGAGAGCCGGCAGCAGGAGGTCGCGGACCTGTCACGTGGCCTCAAGCTGCTGGCCAAGGAGGTCGAGTGCCCGGTTATCGCGGTGAGCCAGCTCAACCGTGGCCCCGAGCAGCGTACGGACAAGCGACCGCAATTGTCCGATTTGCGCGAGTCTGGCTCGATCGAGCAAGATGCTGACGTTGTGATCCTTCTGCACCGGGACGACTACTATGACAAGGAGTCGCCGCGGGCGGGCGAAGCGGATTTTATTGTGGCTAAGCATAGGAATGGGCCGACTGATAGCATTACCGTCGCCGCGCAACTCCATTTGTCCCGATTCGTTGACATGGCGATCGTGTGACGCTGCCAACTCGGCGCTTATCCGAAGTGCAGAAGGTGGAGATCGTAGACAAGGCGGCCGCTGGCGAGACTTTAACGTGCCTTGCCGAATTGTATGGCGTGACCCGGCAGGCGATACGCGGGATTCTGCGCCGCAGGGGCATCCCTCCTCGGCGTAGCGGAAAGCTTAGTGCCGCGGACAGGGAAGAAATAATAGGGCTGTATACGCAAGGTTCCGCGATGGGTCAAATCGCAGCAATTTATGGCATCGCGGAGCCTTCCGTCCGTGGTCTCCTGGTGCGCCGTGGGGTTCCGTTGCGGAAAGCTGTTCACACGCTCCGGCATGATGCTTTTGATCACCTGACATCCGATGCCTCCTATTGGGCAGGCTTCCTCTTCGCTGATGGTTCGATCACGAGTCGTCCGGGGTACCTTCCTCAAATATCTGTTGGCCTGGCAGTGCGGGACCGGGATCACCTGGTTGCGCTGAAGGCTTTTCTTGGCTCAACGAGTAGCATCTCCGGTCCTACTGAAGGTCGCCAGGCGTGCCAATTTTCGGTGCGTTCGTCCCGGCTCGCCGATAGGCTCCTTAAGTTGGGACGATACGAAGGTGTCGTCAGTTTGGAGTTGGCGGAGTCCCGAGATTTCTGGCGGGGAGTGGTGGACGGTGACGGGTCGCTCGGGATTTACAGGGATAAGCGAGATGGACGTTACTTCTCCCAGTTCAGGCTAGTGGGATCCCAGAGGATTCTTCGACCGTTCACCGAATTCCTTGAGTCGCGGTTGGCGTGTAGGCTCTCTGTGCGACCCCACAAGACTATTTTCACGGTGGGCACCACTCGCGGATCTGCGGAGAAGATTGTGGGCCTGCTCTACGACGGGGCAACAACTGCGCTGAATCGCAAAGCGGTCGTGGCTAGGCGAATGCTTGGTCTGGCAGAGGCCAATTAGCCCGGCCTGCCCGGCCTGCCCGGCCTGCCCGGCCTGCCCGGCAGACGTGCTGGCGTGGCGGTGCTGCCTTGGGTCAAGCCGTGGCGGGACTGGTTGCGAAATGCCGCCGCAACGGCCGTTCGGGCTCATTGGTGCTCGACGTGGTTGGGTGCCGGGTCGCGGAAGTGGTCAGCTTCGCCGCCGACCTGCTGCCGGCCTTCGGCCTGCCGCCGGATGTGCCGGCCCCGAGTTAATCCGGCGGGTACGCCGAGGCGAGTCGGCGGCGGTCAGCCGATTAGCGGGAACCAGCCGGCGGCCTCGCCGAGCGCGAGCCGGTCGGAATCCGTCAGCGGCACCCGGCCGGCGGCCTTCAGCAGGAACTCGCGGTCGTCGTCCCAGTCGGCCGGGTGGACCGCGTCGTCGGGGAGCAGGCCCGCCAGGGAGGTCACCGCGACCCGGACCGACAGTTCGGCGGGCGGCGGGGCGTCCGGGAGGTCCACCACCAGGTCGAGGTGGTGCAGGAGCCAGGGGTCAGGGCGCGGCCAGGGACCACGGCCGGCGACCGGCGCGCGGGCCGGGCGAATGCTGCCCGCCCGGCGGCGCGCCGGTTCCAGACCGGCTCAGTCGAACAGTTCGCCGAGGAAGCCGTGGCGCTTCTTGCGGCGGTAGTGGCCGTGGTAGCCGTAGTGCCCGCCGTGTGCCGGCGCGGGTGCCGGCGGGTAGCCGTGCGCGGGCGGCGGGGGTGGGGGCGGCGGCACCGTGCCGTAGCCGGGCTGGTGCGGAGGGTGCGCCTGGTGCGCGGGCGGCGGAGGCGGGGGCGGCGGGTACCCGCCGGGCGCCTGGGCCGGCTGTGCCGAGGTCGGGGCGGCCGCCGCCTGCTGACGGTTCCAGTTCGCCTCCGCCTCGAACAGCTTCTCCAGTTCGCCGCGGTCGAGGAAGATCCCCCGGCACTCGCCGCACTGGTCGATGACGACTCCGCTGCGCTCGTACTGGCGCATGTCTCCGTGGCATTTGGGACAGGTGAGATGCATTACCCGAAGGTACCCGGTTCCGTCACGCGGTCGCGGAAAGCGCCTCGGTCACCTCGTCGTCGGAAACCTCGCGGAAGTCCTCGTAGTACTGGCTGACCGCGCCGAAGTCGACGGGCCGCTGGTCGCAGATCACCTCGTCGGCCTCGGCGGACAGCATCTCGAACGCCTGCTGGGAGCCGACGGGGACGGCGACCACCACCCGGCGGGCGCCGAGTTGCCGGGACACGGCGACCGCGGCGCGGGCGGTGGCACCGGTGGCCAGGCCGTCGTCGACGATGACGGCGGTGCGTCCCGTCAGCTCCAGCGGTGGTCGGCCGGCGCGGTAGAGGCGTTCGCGTCGCTCCAGTTCCGCCTGCTCGCGGCGCTGCACCTCGGCGATGTCCTCGGGTGTGAGCCGGGCGGCCACCATCTCGTTGAGCACCCGGACCCCGTTCGGGCCGAGCGCGCCGAAGGCCACCTCGGACGCCCAGGGCACGCCGAGCTTGCGTACCACCAGCACGTCGAGGGGCGTGCCGAGCCGCTCGGCGACGACCTGGGCCACCGGCACCCCACCGCGGACCAGCCCGAGCACGGTGACGTCCCGCTGCCCGGTCAGTCCCGCGAGCCGGTCGGCGAGTATCCGGCCGGCCTCGTCCCGGTTGCGGTAGATCCTCATTCCTAAGGTGTACGCCCTGCCGGCCGGCCCGCGCGGGCAGTCGGCGGGAACCGGCCCGGTCAGGGGGTGGCGGCGGACCGCCGGACGCTGCCGGTCAGGGCGGGGGCCCAGGCCAGCAGGGCGATCGGGTACAGCAGGTACCCGAAGCGGGTCGAGGGCATCAGCAGGATCGCGGCGAGCAGCCCGTACCCGCAGATCGCGGCGGTGGCGACGGCCGTGCGGGGCGGGCGGCGCAGCAGCCGGACGGCGATCCCGACGCCGGCCGCGACGAGCAGCGCGGCGGCGACCACCCGGCCGGCGGGCAGCGCGGTCGCGATCAGGTGCCCGGGAAACGGGGACTGCGCCGGGCTGGTGACCAGGCCGTGGCCGAGGGGGAAGCGCAGCACGTTCTCGACCAGCGCGTCGCGGTCGACGAGCAGGGCCGGGACGAGGGCGAGCGCCGGCACGCCGAGCGCGCCGGCGGCGAGTCGCACGGTGGACCGGCGGGTCGCCGCCCAGACGATCAGTACGAGCGCGACCGGCCAGGCGAAGAGCTTCAACGCGCCGGCGAGCCCGATCGCGAGGCCCGCCCGGCCGGGTCGGCCGGCCGCGGCGAGGGCGAGGGCCAGCAGGCACAGGGCGAGCACGGGCAGGTCGTCGCCGCCGGTGGCCAGGGTGAGGGCGCAGACCGGCAGTACGGTCGCGGCCTGCACGCCGCGCAGCACCGCCGCCGTCCCGAGTTCGCGGCCGGGCGCGGACGCGGGACGCAGGGCGCGCACGGCCAGCGCGAGGGCGACGGCGGTGCCCACCGCGAACCACACCCGCGCGTCGGTCCACCAGCCGTCCGCGAGGGCGCGGGGCAGGCCGAACAGCGCCATTCCCGGCTGGTACGGGGTGTAGCCGAGCAGCCGCTCGTCGGCGGGGAGCGCGGCGATCGCGTCGTGCCCGAGGTACGGGGTGCCGGTGTCGACCAGCCGGGCGGCGGCGTGCTCGACGACGACGACCTCCTCCTGCGCCCGGTCGGTGCGGCCGGCCGCCCGCTGCGCGCCCTGCCAGATCAGGGGCAGCAGGGCGGTGGTGGCCCAGGCGAAGCCGGTGACCGCCCAGCGGGCCGGCAGCCCGGCGAGCGTCGAGCCGGGGTCGCGGCGGCGGGCGGCAAACTGGCCGGCGACGGCGAGCGCGGCGAGGAGGTACCCGACCGCCGCGACCGCTCCCCAGGCGCGGTGCGGCAGCAGGGTCGAGGTGCCGGCGGTGACCCCGGCGAACACGGCCGAGGCGGCGTACAGGCCCAGGTCGAGGCCGAGGCCGCCGGCGGCGGCGTCCACCCGCCGCCAGCTGCCGGGCGTACGGGCGGTCCGGTCGTCGACGGCGGCGGTCACGCGGGCAAGTGTGGCAGACGCTCCCCGCGGCCCCGGCCGGACTGCCGCCGGCCGGCGGGGAGTCGGACCACCGCGCCCACGTCGTGCAGCGGGGGCGCCAGGGCACCGGGGCGTCCGTCGAAGCCGCGCCGCAGGGTGGAGAGCAGTGATCCGGCCGACACGGGGCGCCCGAACAGGTGCCCCTGTCCGGCGGCGCAGCCCAGGTCCCAGAGCGTGCGGCGCTGCGGCTCGCTCTCCACGCCCTCGGCGACCACGACGAGGCCGAGGCTGCGGCCGAGGTCGAGGGTGGACCGGATGACGGCGGCCTCGGCCGACCCCTCCATCGCCATCACGAAGCTGCGGTCGATCTTCAGTTCGTGCACGGGGATGCGGGAGAGCAGGGAGAGCGAGGAGTAGCCGGTGCCGAAGTCGTCGAGGGCCAGGCGTACGCCCTCGTCCCGCAGCCGGCTGAGCACCCGGTCGACGACGTCGAGCTGGCTGAGCGTCAGCGTCTCGGTCAGTTCGAGGACGAGCCGGTCGGGCGGCAGGTCGTGGGCGCGCAGCCGGGCCAGCACGGAACCGGGGAAGCGGGCGTCGAGCAGGCTACGTGGCGACACGTTGACCGCCACGGGCAGGTCGAAGCCGGCCTTGCGCCAGCTGCCCGCCGCGATCAGCGCCTGGTCGAGGATGGCCTCGGCGAACGCCGGGAGCAGGCCGGAGCGTTCCACCGCCTCCAGGAAGCGCAGCGGGTCGATCAGCCCGTGGACGGGGTGGCGCCACCGGGCCAGCGCCTCCGCGCCGGTGACCTCGCCGGTGCCCAGGTCGACGATGGGCTGGAAGTTGACGGTGAACTCCTGGTCGGCGACCGCGCGGGGCAGCTCCCCGCCGAGGGTCAGCCGGCCGAGGTCGCCGGTGTCCCGCGTCGGGGCGTACGTGGAGATCCGTTGGCCGGCCCTCTTCGCCTGGTACATCGCCACGTCGGCGCGGCGCAGCAGCTCGGGCATCCCGCCGCTGGTCGGGGCGACGGCGATGCCGCCGCTGGCCTCCACGCTGATCCGCATGCCGTCCAGGTCGAGCGGCTCGTGCAGGGCGGCGAGCAGCGCCTCCGCCCGGTGCGCGGCAACCGCCGGGGCGGGCAGGCCGCGCAGCAGTACGGCGAACTCGTCGCCGCCGAGGCGGGCCACCAGGTCGCCCGTCTGGGCCGCCCCGCACAGCCGGTCGGCGACCTGGGTGAGGATCCGGTCCCCGGCGGCGTGGCCGAGGGTGTCGTTGACCTCCTTGAAGTGGTTGAGGTCGACGAGCACCAGCGCGGTGATCCCGTCGGCGCGCCGGGCGTCGAGCTGCTCGCCGCCCTGCTCCAGCAGCTGTCGACGGTTGGCCAGCCCGGTCAGTGTGTCGTGGGTCGCCGCGTACGCGTGCTCCGCGGCGACGCGGGCCAGTTCGGCGTACGCCTGGGCGTTGCGGACCGCCGTGCAGAGGGCCGAGGCGAAGGTACGCAGGGTGTACTGCTCCCGCTCGGAGAGCTGGACCGGACCCCGGAAACGCAACCGGAGCACGCCGAGGTCGACGCTGCGGTCGTGCCCCTCCAGGCGTACCTCGATCACCGACCCGTCCACCTCGCTGGTCCGCTCGGCCGGCCCGTCGTAGGTGAGCGCGCCGGCGGCGCCGCGGACCGTCCGGTCACCCTCGCGGAGCGCGATCTCGACCTCGTCGGCGGAGAAGAGTTCGGCGGCCTGGGTGACGGCGGTGGTGAGGACCTTGTCGAGGTCGACGACGTTGAGCGCGTCCGTGGTGCGCGCCAGCCGCTGCCACGCGTTCCGTTCCGCGCGGCTGCGGACCCGGCTGGAGTACGCGAGATGCAGGCTCAACACCAGTGGCGGCACGACGATGAGGAAGCTGAGGTTGTGGTTGAGGATCAGCAGGGTGCAGACGATCACCAGGAACCTGGCGATGGCACTCGCGATGCGAAGGTCGTAGTGCTCGGTGAAGAGCGCCCGTATCTGGGTCCGGGTGGCGAGGGCGATGACCGGGAAGGTCAGCGCCTCGTCCAGCACCACGAGGACCAGGTACGCCGCGACGAGGGTCGGCACGGCGCGGTGGAGGGGGCCGGTCATCGGCCAGGACCAGCCGGCCAACAGCAGCACGAGCCCGCCGGCCGCGGCGGTGACGGTGTCCTTCGCCACGCCGAACGCGAGCTTGATGGGTGTCACCCGGACGATCGCGCGGGCTATGCCGACACCGAGGCCGGTCGCGAGGATCACCCAGGGCACGGGCGCCACGGCGAGCCCGATGACCGCGGCGACCTCCGTCCAGGAGATGCCGTGGGTCGTGGCCCGGATACGTACCCGGACGTTGACCGTCGCTCCCACGGCGACGAGGAAGGTGACCGTCGCCGCAGTGGCGAGATCGTGTGCGGTCGGTGCGCCTACGAGCCGGAGGAAATGAAGGCTGAGAAGGATCGCCACCGCGGCGGTGAACACGACGAGACCGACAAGCAGCACCAGCCGCCGATCGGTCTCACTGTCGTTGTTGACGGTCCGGGTCACGTCTCATCCTCTGCCGCAGGCGATTTCTGGCAGTGCGTGTCTCGGACTTTACGGCCGGTCAGGTCGCGGGTGAAGGACCCGATCAGAGCCAGTCGTGAGCCTTCATGGCTGCCACCTTCCGTCTGAGAATCGCCGAGGTCGGCGCCCGCCCGGGCCTGGCCGACGAGCAGATGTTATGCCCTTTCAGCCGTGTTCGGGGTATTCCATGTCCATATGCGCAGTATGCGGCAAGACCAGGCTGCCCTGTTACTCAGAGTTCCGGTGCGAAAACTCAATGCCCAACCCGTGTGGGTTCCAGCTTCGATTATCGGAGTGTGGCCGGGGTGTCTCTCCAGTAAGGGCGTCGGGTAACTGCCGCGGTGGCGGCGGGCTCCCGGGTCTTGCCGGCCCTAACGGAGCGGAGAATTGTCATAGATTCTTGTTAGTGTCTCTTGCTGGCCCTCGTCTCGGTCGCGCTTTTCGTAATACTTTGCTCGGTTTTGTCTCGGCATATCGGTGTGCCCCTGATTCGCGGGCAATTCCTATAGAATTCGACGTTGTTTCGTCTTCGTGAGCCTTTCCCACAAGGAGGAACGGGTGGTGCGGGTTCGGCTCCTGGGCGCCCTGGATCGCTGTGGACCGACCAGGCTCGGGTTGGGGACGCCCAAGCAGCAGGTGGTGCTGGCGATGCTCGCCACGGCGCCGGGCCGCCTGGTGTCCCGGGCGGCGATGATCGACGAGATCTGGTCCGACTCCCCGTCCCCTCCGCAGTGGCCAACGTGCGCACCTACGCCGCCAACCTGCGTCGCACCTTCGACGCGACCGACCGAGGTCGTGGCCTCATCTCCCGTGAAGGGCACGGGTACCGGCTGCGGTTGGAGGAGGACCGGATCGACATCTTCCGCTTCCTCCGAGAGTGCCGCCGAGCGCGCGAGCGGGTGGCGGCGGGCGACTTCGGCCAGGCCGAGGAGACCCTGGTGGTACGAACGCTGCTACCGATGTAGTAGTTCCGGTACGGGACGAGTCCATAACGTCAGGTCACATAGGTCGCCGCCGCAAGCCGGTGGCAACCAATACGGTCGCCCTGGCCAGACCGACGCCGGATCGACCGTCCGCCAGATTGACGCTCTGGATTCGAGGCCGCGGGCTCACCGGGCGGGAACAGCAGCAGGCTGTCAGGGCGCTCCGCAGGTGGGGTGTCGTCTGACCCGAGACGCGATGGGGCACCCCATGTGGGTGCCCCACCTGCTTCTCGGGCGTATCGTTGTCGATGGCGGCGCCGCCGGTTGTAGCGGCCGGCGGCCCACCACCCAGACCGCTACCTGGGAAGGACGCACCGTGGCCGTGAGCGCCCTTGGCCGTCAGGTGCGCGTACAGCGCACCAGACGGCAGATGACACAGACCGCCCTCGCCTCCGCCGCCGAAGTCAGCGTCGACCTGATCCGCAAGATCGAGCAGGGGCAGCGCCAACGCGTCGGCCTGGACTCGGTCGCCCGCCTCGCTGCCGCCTTGGACGTCACCATGGCGGACCTGCTCGACAAGCCGCGCGGCCTGGCCGGCGGGGCCGAAGACGGCGAACTCGGTGCGCTCCGGCGGGCCGTGCTCGGCCTCACCCCGCTGATGGTGGAACCGCCCGCCCTCGACGCGATGCAGGCTGCCGTCGCGGACCTGTGGGGTGCCTACTGGGCTGGTAGGTACGCCCACCTCGCGCGGCAGCTACCCGACCGGATCAACCAGGCGCGGGCCCTGGCCGGTTCGGCGGCGTCCCGCGACCAGGCGGTGACATCCACGCTGCTGGCCGAGGTGATGCAGTTGTCCGGGAGCCTGCTCGCCCACCTCGCCAATGAGGATCTTGCCCACCTCGCGCTGACCGCCGCCGACCGTGCCTCCGAGGCGGCCGGCGACATGCTGCTACATGCCTCCGTGCAGGCGGCGCGGGCGTGGGTGCTGTCCCGGCAGGGTCTGTGGGCGGAGTCGGAACACGTGGCCACGTCCACGGCGGACGCCATCGAACCCCGGCTGTCCCAGGCCAGCGCGGACCAGGTTGCCGTGTGGGGTGAGCTGCTGCGCTACGGGTGCACGGCGGTGGCGCGGTCGGGCCGGCACGCCGACGCCCGGGATCTGCTGGGCCTGGTGCAGGCCGCCGCCGCGCGGCTCGGTAGCGACCGGGCGACCCGGTACGCGGCGGGGTTCGGGCCGACAGTGGCCGCCATGAAGGCCGTCGACGTGGCGGTGACGGCGGACCGCCCGCGTACGGCGATCCGGCTCGCTGAGCGGGTCGAACACCCGGACCGGGTGCCCACGGCGATGCACGCCCGCTACCTGCTGGGCGTGGCCTGGGCGCAGACCGCCGACTGGCGCAGTCAAGACGCCGTGGACACGCTGCGACGTGTGGACCGTCTCGCACCCGAGGTGCTGGATCACCAGACACTGGCGCGGGTATGTGTGGAGGAACTGCTGCCGCGCCGGTCCCGGCAGCGTCTGCCTGGATTGGTCGCCCTCGCTGACCGGGTGGGCGTGTCCAGGTAGGACACCACATCCCACCCGGCTATCTGAGATGCCGCCTGAGTAGGACAGCGCGCCCCACCCGCAGGTGTGCCCGCCTAGTTACGTTCCGTTGTGGCGGATCGGCCCGGCCCCCGTCTGGGCCGATCCGCCACCGGGTGGCGGCGGCGGTGAATCCCATTCCTGCGATGTGTGCGAGCTGCCGTCGCCGCCCCTTCCGCGAACGAGGGAGGCGACACGGTGGGGTTCTGGTCCAAGCTGCGGGACATCGTGCGGTGGCTGCTGCGGCGGTCCGACCCGCCCCCGCCGCCCGGCACCGGCCAACGCCACCAGGCCGTCGAGCAGGCCGCGGCGCAGCAGCGGATCCTCAACCAGGCCGAGCGGCTACGCAACAGCCGCTGGTACTGCGAGCCGACGCAGATCATGCCGAACGTGCCGATGACCTTCGGCCAGCGCACCGGCTACGGCACAAGGGGTGAGCGGTGAGCCGCGTCGGCGAGAGCTGTCGTGCTCGTTCGCGTGGTTCCCGTGCCCGCAAGCTCGCTGGGCGCAGCGGGTGCTCGCGGCAGACGGGGGTGACGCGCTGTGAAGGCCATTAGCGCCACCGTGTTGACCGTCGCAAGCGTCCCGCGCCAGCGCATCTACGACGCATTGCTCGCCGAGCCGGCGCGGGACTGGACGGTCAGTCAACTTGCCTCGCTGCTGCCAGAGGTGTCGGTGGAGGCCGTACGCACGACCCTGCATCTCCTGCTCGGCGACGGGCTGATGGAGATCGTGCCGCGCGCACGCGCGCTGACGGTTCGGTTGACCGACGACGGCCGGGCCACCGTTGCCGAGATCCGGTCGCGGTGGGCCGCGCAGGCACCGCCCGGCAAGCGAGGTGCGTGATGGTGACGGCAACCGCGCGGGCATTGGTGAACGGCACCGCCTTGCAGGGCGCGGAGGCTGCACGTCGCGCGATCGCTGCGCATCTGCGCTCCGATCGCGGCGGCCGGTGCCTCGCGTGCGGCGAGATGGAGCCGTGCAGCCAGCGCAACATCGCGCACGTGGCGCTGTTCGGCCACGACCGGCAGCTTCCCCGAAGGCAGCCCCTTCAACTGATCGGCCCCAACGGTGACTTCACCACCGCCGACAGCACACCGTTCCATGCGTTCGGTGCGCCCCGGCGGCCGAAAGGCTTCCGGCCGTTGACGCCCCTGCAAGGCGGCCGGATGGTTGCCCGCGCGGAGCTACACACCGCGCGGGCAACCCAACACACCGCTCACCGGACGGAAGGAGGTGACCCCGACCGTGACCCCACCGCAGGAGCCGATTCGACAGACCGACGATGACCAGCCCGCCACCTGCGACGCCGACAAGCAGCCCACCGACGACTGACAGTCGACGCCGCCAGCGTCGGCGGTAGGAAGGACCACCCCGATGAGAACGTCAACCCTGCCCAGGGTGGTTGCTCCGCTGTTCTCGCCCACGGCGCTCTTGCCGATGGGTGAGCCCGGCGGCGTGGCCTACCCGATGATCCACACCCCGGGCGCCCTGCGCCCGTATGCGGCGAGCCTGGCCGTGCCGATGCCACTTCAAGGCAAGCACCACACCACCTCCACCTCCCCGCGGACCTCCATGGCGACCGAGAGGTCCTCAGACGGCAAGGTGACCCGCGACAACCAGACCGACACCGGCTCGGACAGCTAGGAAGCGGGGGCGACGGCCGTGAACACCAAAGACACGATCCTGGTCCTGACCAGCGCCGACGACCCGACAGCCGACGCTGTGACGGCTGCGTTGGCGCAGGCCGGTGGCAAGGTCGCGCGATTTGATACCTGTGACTTCCCGATGGAGCTGCGGTTGTCGGCAACAACCACGGCGGAAGGCGGCTGGGCCGGCATGTTGAGCGGCGCTGCGGACACGCTCGATCTGGAGCGGGTGCGCTCGGTGTTCTACTGGCGGCCGACCAGGTTTCGGCTGCCTGCCGGGATGTCACCGGCCGATGAGGTGTTCGCGGCCGTCGAGGCCCGCCACGGTTTCGGTGGCCTGCTCGCCAGCCTGGATGCGCTGTGGGTCAACGACCCGGTCAAGTCCGCCGCCGCCGAATACAAGCCGCTGCAACTGGCGGTCGCCACCCGGTGCGGGCTTGCGGTGCCGCGTACCCTGCTGAGCAACGTCGCCGCCGACGTGGCCGCGTTCGCCGAGAAGGTCGGCGGGCCGGTTGTGTGCAAGCCGCTGTCGTCGCTGGTGTTCACCGAGGACGGCCAGCAGCCGACCAAGTGCTACACCACGATCATCGACCCCGCCGACGTGCACCCCGAGGCGTTTGCGGCGACCGCGCACCTGGTGCAGGAGTACGTGCCCAAGGCATTCGAGGCACGGGTGACCGTGGTCGGCACGCTGCCGATCGCGGTCGCGATCCGATCCAGCTCACAGGCCGGGCAGGTGGACTGGCGGGCCGACTACGACTCGCTGACCTACGAGCACATCGACGTACCCGACGCCGTCGCCACCGGGATCCGCCGCTTCCTGATCCGGCTGGGGCTGAGCTACGGCGCGTTCGACTTCGTTATCAACCCCGAGGGCCGATGGGTCATGCTCGAATGCAACCCGGCAGGTCAGTGGCTGTGGCTGGAACACGAGACCGGCGCGCCGATCGCTGCCGTACTGGCCGACCTGCTGATGAAGGGAACCTGGGCATGAGTGCCTGGCAGGAGCACGCGGACGCGCTGGTCAAGGAGCTGACCCGTAAGGCGGTCCTGGCTCCGAGTTGGCGGGAGGCGTTCGCCACGACACCCCGGCACATGTTTGTGCCCCACTTCTTCGACAACGACCAGCGTGTCAGCACCGGCACGCCCAAGGGCTTAGCGGTCGTATACGCCGATGACTCGCTGGTCACCCAGATCGCTCCACACCCCGGCGGAGGCTTCTACTGGCCGACCAGTTCCTCGACCCGCCCGAGCCTGATGGCCCAGATGCTCACCCTGCTCGACGTCACGGACGGAATGCGGGTGCTGGAGATCGGTACCGGCACCGGGTACAACGCCGCTCTGCTGTGCCACCGCCTCGGCGAGGCGAACGTGACCAGCATCGACATCGACCCGACGCTCGTCGAGACCGCACGAGCTCGGCTGGCCGGGCTCGGCTTCCGCCCGCAGCTCGTAGCCGGCGACGGAGCGGCCGGAGTCCCCGGCCGAGCCCCGTTCGACCGGATCATCGCCACCGCTGGTGTCTCGGCCATCCCGCCCGCCTGGATCACCCAGCTCGCGCCCGCCGGGAAGATCGTCGCCGACATCCGAGGTGAACTCACCTCCACCCTGCTGGTGGCCGAGAAGACCGGCCCGCACCAGGTCCGAGGGCGTTTCCACGACATCCCCGGTCACTTCATGTGGCTGCGCGCCCGCGCTGACCACCCGCTACGCGACGGTAGCGACCCGGCCGCCAGGTTCGACTTCACCAACCCGACGCAGAGCACCACCGACATCCCCGCCGATGCCTTCGAGGAACGCGAGCTGCTGTTCCTGCTGCAACTGGCCGTGCCGGGCCTAGGACCGATCAGCAAGCACCTGCCCGACGGCGGCGAAGGCATCTTCCTGCACAGCGAAAACGACTACTCCTGGGTGCAGTACCGGCCTGGACCCGACAAGGCCACCGTCACCTACGGCGGACCCCGAGCCCTGTGGCCCGCCATCGAAGACACCTGGCAACGCTGGAACCGGTGGCAGCTTCCCAGCATCCGCCGCTTCGGCATCACCGCCTACGACGACGGACGCCACCGCATCTGGCTCGACCAGGAATACGCCGTGATCCTCACCAGCGGCGACAGCGAACCAGTCGCGTAACCCGAACCTCGCGCACCGCGGACCTGGCGGCGCTCGACCATCTCACCGTTCCGACCGTACGACCGCCGGGGCGGCCTTCGAGTTCCGGCCCGCGTGACACCGCTCGCGCCCGGCACACCCACTAGACCCCGGGCGGGCGGGTTGAGGCGTGAGGGTCGCACGTCTTCGTATTCACTCGTTCTGCCCCACCTCGCAGGGACAAGCACAGACCAAGTTTGGACTTACAACGTGGCCTATCAACCGGGACCGAACGACCTGCTCCGCGCAGCGAGGCAGGCGCTGCGGTCCCCCTCCGGATCAGGTCGGCCAATGTCGCGGCAGGAATTGGCCGAGGCGGTCAACTCCTACCTCCACGAGCACGCGGGGCGGCGGTTCGCCATCCACGCCGGCTACATCGGCACACTGGAGCGCGGACAGACGAGATGGCCGTCCGCGCACTACCGCACCGCGCTCCGCGCGGTGTTGGGCAAGGCCACCGACGCCGAACTCGGCTTCTTCATCATCCAGGGCCACACCAACGATCCCGACGTCGCACCGGTCGAGCCACCCCCACCTGCGGAACTGTCCCAGGCTGCGTCGCCTGACCTCCACGCGCCAACACCGCCGGCCGCCGCCCTTCGACTGACCGTCACGCCCGAGGTGACGAACGGGGGGCCGCTCGCGCCTGCCGAGACGGCGGTGGTGCAGGTGAGTGTGCACGGGGCGGCGGTCACGGTGGTCTGCCACGACGTCGCGCCGCCTGGCCGGGTCGCGGTCGTGGCCGGGCCGGTCCGGGTGCTGATCGATCCCGGTGATGCCGATCCCGTCAGCCTTACCCGGCCCGTGGTCACTGGGCCGATGGCCATCGGTGGAGCGCGGGTGTACCCGATCGAACAGAGGCGGAACCAGCAATGATCCGTACGCAGCCCTCACGGCCGGGGACGATGGCACGGCAGGGGCCTGCGGTGTCGCGCCGTCCCGGCGTGGCAGGCGGAATCACCCCTGGTCAAGTGGCCGACGCGCGCAAAGATCTCGGCCGGCAACTGGCCCAGTGGCGTGCCAGCGCCGGGCTGAGACAGGTCGATCTTGCCAAGCTCATCTGCTACTCCCGAAGCCAGATCGCCAACGTCGAAGTCGGCCGGGACAACACCACCCGCCTCTTCTGGCATAACGCGGACGCGGCCCTCGGCGCACACGGAGCCCTGCTGGCCATGTTCGACCACGTGCACGCGCTCGTGCGGGACTTCCACGCACAAGAAGTTCACGCACCCGACCAGGAACGCCAGCAAGCCGCGACACCACCGGCCCCGCTCACGTCTCCAGTGACTGCCTGTCCGGTGCCGTGCAGGTGCGGGCCGACGGTCGTCGGCCGGTGGACCGGACGGGAGGTCCGCGCGTTACGCGAAGCGTTACGGATGAGCGTGCGCGCGTTCGCCGAGTACCTCGGCGTGACCATGGCGACCGCCTCCGGCTGAGATCGGGAGCGGACCGGGCACGGTTACGGTGAGCCCGAGTTACGCAATCACCTCGGGGTGGCCTATCGGGGCATGGGGAGGTTGTCGGAGTCGAGGCGCCAGCACGAGTTGGCGCTGGAACTCGCCCGGGACTACGGGGAGCCGCACGCCCAGTGTGGCGCCCTGAACCACCTCGGCCTGACCCTCGCCGCCTGGGTGACCAGGCGGAGGCGGTCACGATGCACCGGCGGGCGCTGGAATTGGCCACCCGCGTCGCCCACCCCTACGAGCAGGGCCGGGCACTCGCCGCCCTGGCCGACCACCTCGCCGGGGACGACCCCGACGAGGCCCGCCGGTACCGCCGGCGCGCTCTGGCGATCTTCGAGCGGATGGGCGTACCCGAGCGCTTCGAGATGCGGATCCGGCTGGCGGAGCCGGCGGCAGACGCCGAGGAGGGCGGGCAGTCCGGCGGGTGAGCAGGGAAGACGCGACTTATCGATTTCTTATCGCCGCGCTTTGTAGCGTCCCTCCCCGTCGACCGTACGGGGGTGGTTCTGGCCGGGGCAGGACCGGGTCGACGACAGCGCCCGCCGTCGAGGGTCCCAGCGGCCGGCGGCGGGTCGACAGGGAAGGGGCGGCACCCGGGAAGCCGTGGTCGCGTCGCACCACGGCCACCTGGTCCGGGTGCCGCCCCGCACCCTTTGCATGCCTCGCACCTCCGCTCGCCGCAGGGCATCTCCGGGGCGCCGCAGGGCATCTCCGGGCCGCTGTCGTCGCCCCTGCCGGACGGCCGCGACCGGCGCGGCCGGGCGGCCGGGCGGACACCGGTAACCGGTGGGCGTCGTACCCGGACGATAGGCTCGCCGCCGTGACCGAACCCGCGCAGCTCACCCACGTCGACGCGGCCGGTGCCGCCCGCATGGTCGACGTCTCCGCCAAGGAGGTCTCCGGTCGGCTAGCGGTGGCCGCCGGCCGCCTGCGTACCACGCCGGAGGTGATCGACCTGCTCCGGCGGGACGGGCTGCCCAAGGGTGACGCGCTCGCCGTCGGTCGGCTCGCCGGCATAATGGGTGCGAAGCGCACCCCGGACCTGATCCCGCTCTGCCACCCGATCGCGTTGCACGGGGTCGCCGTCGACCTGGCGTTGACCGAGGACACCGTCGAGATCACCGCCACGGCGCGCACCGCCGATCGGACCGGGGTGGAGATGGAGGCCCTCACCGCCGTCGCGGTCGCCGGGCTCGCCCTGGTCGACATGGTCAAGGCGGTGGACCCGGCGGCGTCGGTCGACGCGGTACGGGTGCTCCGCAAGGAGGGCGGCAAGACCGGCCGGTGGCTGCGGCCGGAGGATCGGCCGTGATCCGCGCCCGGGTGGTGGTCGCCTCCAACCGCGCCGCCGCCGGCGTCTACGCCGACACGAGCGGCCCGCTGCTGGTCGCCGGGCTGCGTGAGCTGGGCTGCCAGGTGGAGGAGCCGGTGGTGGTGCCCGACGGCGAGCCGGTCGCGGCGGCGCTGCGGGCCGCCCGGGCCGACGGGATCGACGTGGTGCTGACCAGCGGCGGGACGGGGATCACCCCCACCGACCGGACCCCGGATGTGACGCGCGGGCTGCTGGACTACGAGATTCCCGGCATCGCCGAGGCGATCCGGGCGTACAGCCGGGACAGGGTGCCCGCCGCGGCGCTCTCCCGGGGCGTCGCCGGGGTGGTCGGCCGGATGCTGGTGGTCAACCTGCCCGGCTCGACCGGCGGGGCCCGCGACGGGCTCGCCGTGCTCGGGCCGATCCTGACCCACGCCGTCGACCAGCTGCGTGGCGGAGACCACTGAACCGGCAGGGCGGGCCGTCCGGCGATAGGCTCGCCCGGTGGACGCGGGGAGTCGCCCCGCGGTCGCGAACGGAGGAACGGCACCGTTGAGCACGGAAACCGCGTCCGCCGCGGAGCGGGCCGCCGTACCGTCGGTGGTGGACTGGGCGGAGGCCCGGGCCCGGGCGTACGCCGCCGGTCGGTCCGCCGCGCTGCCCGCCGTCGACCGGCCGCTCGCCGACACCGACGGACTCACCCTCGCCGAGCCGTTGACCCCCGCCACCGACCTGCCCGCGTTCCCCACCTCCAGCGTCGACGGCTGGGCCGTGCGGGGCGACGGGCCGTGGCGGGTGGTCGGCCGGGTGCTGGCCGGTGGCAGCCCGCCGCCGCTCGCCGAGGACGGCACGACGGTCGAGATCGCCACTGGCGCGATGGTGCCCGAGGGGGTCACCGCCATCCTGCGGGTCGAGGAGTCCACCCGGACGGCCGACGGCCGCATCGCGGGCACGCCGCGGCCGCACCCCGAGTGGCGGCGGCCGGGCGAGGAGGCGTACGCCGGTGAGGAGCTGCTCCCAGCCGGCACGCCGGTCGACCCGGCGCTGATCGGCCTGGCCGCCTCCTGCGGGCACGACACCCTGCGGGTGCGCCGCCGGGCACGGGCCGCGCTGCTGGTCTTCGGCGACGAGTTGCTGACCTCCGGTCCGCCGGCCGCCGGCCGGGTCCGCGACGCCCTCGGCCCCGCCGTGCCGGCCTGGCTGCGCCGGTACGGCTGCGAGGTGCGCCCGGTCGACGTGACCGGCCCGGTGGCGGACACGCTGCCGGCGCACGTCGGGGCGCTGCGCGCGGCGCTGGCCGAGGCCGACCTGGTCTGCACGACGGGCGGCACGATGCACGGCCCGGTCGACCACCTGCACCCCGCGCTCGCGGAACTCGGCGCGGACTACGTGGTCAACACGGTGGCGGTTCGTCCCGGATTCCCGATGCTGCTCGCCCGGCTCACCGACCCGGACGGTCGGGTCCGCTTCGTCGCCGGCCTCCCCGGCAACCCGCAGTCGGCGATCGTCGCGCTCGTGTCGCTGGTGGCGCCCCTGCTCGCCGGCCTGTCGGGCCGGCCGGAGCCGGTGCTGCCGCACGCCACGCTCGCAGAGCCGGTGCCGGGGCGGGGCGACTACACCCACCTGGCCCTGGTCCGGCTGGACCGGGTGGCCGGCACCGCCCACCCGGTGCGCCACGTCGGCTCGGCGATGCTGCGCGGGCTCGCCGGCGCGGACGGGTTCGCGGTCATCCGCCCCGGCACCGCCGGGGAGCCGGGCGACCGGGTGCCGGTCGTGCCGCTGCCCCTCCAGCCTGGGGAGCGGGCGTGGTGACGGCCGCCCCGAATTCCGGCGGAGCGGGCGTGGCCACGGGCAGCCCCCTCGGCGCGGACGCGGCGACGGACGCCGGCGCGGTGACGATCTTCGGCACCGTGACGGACGAGCCGCTGGACCTGGCCGTGCACGAGGAGGCGGTCGCCGACCGGCGGGCCGGCGCGGTGGTGTCGTTCCAGGGCGTCGTCCGCGACCACGACCACGGCCGCGCGGTCACCAGCCTGGAGTACGAGGGTCACCCGAGCGCCGCAGCCGTGCTCCGGGAGGTGGCCGCCGAGGTCGCCGCCGACCCCGACGTGTACGCGGTCGCGGTGTCGCACCGCGTCGGCCCGCTCGGGATCGGCGACGTGGCACTGGTCGCGGCCGTGAGCACCGCGCACCGGGCCGCCGCGTTCGCCGCCTGTGCCCGGCTGGTCGACGAGGTCAAGGCCCGGCTGCCGATCTGGAAGCGGCAGGTCTTCGCCGACGGCACGGAGGAGTGGGTCAACTGCCCCTGACGGCCGGCCGCGGTGCGTCGGCCGGCGCCGGTCAGCGGCGGGCGTACGCCGAGGCGGCGCGGCCCAGCCGGTCGGCGTAGAAGGCCGGCTCGGCGCCCGGCCGCCAGGGCAGCGCGGCGACCAGCACGATCAGCGCCACGGCCAGCGAGTTCTCCATGAGCGCCCCGAAGAGGCCGTCCTGGTAGTGCGACACCTCGGGGAGTTGGTGTTCGTACGGCCAGATGGGCGAGACGAGGAACAGCAGGTAGAGCCCGACCGCGGCCACGCCGTGCCGGAGCCCGGTCAGCGTGGGGTACCAGATCGGCGGGCGCAGGCCGTTGACCCCCGGCACCCCGCCGTACGGGAACACCTGGCCTGCGCGCTGTGCCAGGCCGCGGCTGGCCTCCCGGCGCCGTACGGCGGCGTCGGCGAGCACGATGATCGCCGGGATCACCCACACGAGATGGTGCGACCACGAGATCGGGCTGATCACGTTGGCGGTGAGCCCGACCAGGGTGAACGCGGTCAACTCGTCGCCGTCGGCGCGGGCGGTGGCGGCCCGGGACAGCCCGAGCGCCAGCACCAGCACCGAGAACGACAGCCAGAGCAGGCCGGGCGTCTCGATCGAGTCGTAGAGGCGGGCCAGCAGACCGGCGAGCGACTGGTTCGGGGTCATGTCGGCGGCGCCGACCCGCTCGGTCTGCCACAGCACGCCGCCGAAGTACGTCCGCGACTCGGTGCCCACGAGGGCGAAGCCGGCGAGGGTGACCCCGACGGCAGTGCCGATCGCCGTGGCCGCCGCCCGCCACTGCCGCGTGATCATCAGGTAGGCGATGAACAGCGCGGGGGTCAGCTTGACCGCGGTGGCCAGGCCGATGCCGGCCCCGGCCCAGACGCCGCTGAACACGAACCGGCGCAGCGGACTGTCGGCCGGGTCGAACCGGGTGCCGCGCCTCGCCCGCCAGCGCAGCCCGACCATGTCGGCCATGATCAGGGCGAAGAGGAGCAGGTTGACCTGCCCGTACCCGAGGGTCTCCCGGCCCGGCTCGATGGCCACCGCCATCGGCGTCGCGATGCCGACGGTGAACCACAACGGCCAGCCGAGCCGGTCCATGATCGGCCGCAGCAGCGCGGCCAGGACCAGCGCCAGCGCGGCGATGCTGGCCAGCGCGTTCAGCCACCCGGCGGCCGCCACCGGGACCAGCGCCATGGGCAGCATGACCAGGCCCCCGAACGGCGGGTACGTGAAGCCCAACGTGGTGGAGGGGGCGATGAATTCGTACAGGTCATGGCCGCTCGCCCACCACACCACCGCGCCGTGGTAGATCTTCATGTCGAAGAAGTTGTACGGCCGCCCGAAGGCGCCGACGGCGAGCCACGCGGCGTAGGCGACGGTGGCGATGATCCCGGCGCGGACGGCAGTCCTGCGGTCGAGGCCACGGGTCATACGGCGGACCGGGGCGAGGCGGTCCATCCGTCGTCCGACGGTCGCCGGCATGGCGTGGCCACCCCCGTACCAAGATCGTCCTACCCGTCCAGGTCCAGCAGGCAGCCTAGAACGGCGCCTCACGTTGATGCCTCCCGCGTTATGCGACCGTGTCCGATCCCACACATGTTTTTGACATTTCCACCGCGTTAACGCCTAGCGGGTGGTTCAGGTGATTTTCTACGGGGGCGGCAGCGGGGGCCGGGAGGGGGTGGAGATCCGCAGGTCAGCCGGGCAGGCGGCGGGCGGCAGCCGCCGAGCGTACGGCGATCCGGGCCTCGCGGCGGGCGGTGCTGACCGCGCGCCGCACGGACCGTCGCGAGTGGTCGATCCGGTGGCCGGCGCGCCACCGCAGGCCCGGCTTGCCACCGCTGTCGGCGGCGGCCAGCAGCAGCCCCCCGAAGAGCCCGAGGTTCTTGAGGAAATGGACCTGGTTCTGTGCCCGCTGGGCCGGGTCGTCGTTGCTCCAGAAGGGATGGGCGGCGGCGGTGGTCGGAATCAGCGTGCCGGCGAGCAGCAGCGCGGCCGGCCGGGCGAACCTGCCGGTGGCCAGCATCAGGCCGCCGATGAGGTGGGTGGCCGCGTTGACCCTGATCAGCGTCTCGGCGTCGGTGGGCAGGCTGGGGGCGACCTGCTGGATGAACGGGGCGACCCGGTCGGTGACCGGCTTCGCGGCCGGGACCAGCCGACCGGGGTTGTGGAAGTTGCGGGCGCCACTGACCACGAAGATGCCGCTCAACATGACGCGGGCGAGGGAGCGCACGGGTTTCATGAAATAGTCATACCCCTTCGTCCGGTCGGCTACCCCCGCAACGGCGCGATCCGATCGGCGTCGGGACGGGTCGGACAGGTCCCAGCGCCACGCCGATCTCGGTGACAGTCGCTGGTGGACCCGCTCCGGACGGTAACCTCGCCCGGGTGACGACGCTGCGGCTCCGCCCGGAAGGCCCGGCCGACGCCGGCCCGGTGGGCCGGGTGCTGGCCACGGCCTTCGCCCGCCCGGACGTCCTGGCGCCGCCAGAGGTGGGGCTGGTCGAGGAGCTGCGCGGCACCGCCGCCTGGATTCCCGAACTGGCCATGGTCGCCGAGTACGGCGGGGAGGTCGTCGGGTACGCCCTGCTCACCCGGGTGCGGGTGCGAGGCGACGGCGGGGACGCCCCCGCGCTGGCCCTCGGGCCGGTGGCGGTGGCGCCGCACCGGCAGCGGGTCGGGCACGGCACGGCGGTGGTGCAGGCGGGCCTGGACGCGGCCACCGAGCTGGGCGAGCGGCTGGTGGTCGTGCTCGGTTCCCCCGCCTTCTACCGGCGCTTCGGCTTCACCCGGGCCGACCGGCTGGGGCTGACCAGCCCGTGGTCCGGCCTGGGCGACCCCTGGCAGGCGCTGGTCCTGCCGGCCAGCTCCAGTGGGGACGGCCTCGCGCCGCGCGGCGAGGTGCTCTTCCCGTCGCCCTGGGCGAAGGTCTGACGCGCCGTCCGGCGGGTAGTGGGCCGTCAGGCGGGCTGGGTGCGCAGGTACCGGCCGAAGTGCGGAACGGTGAACGCCACCGTCCCGCGCTCCCCGGAGTAGATCAACCCCTTCTTGATCAACGCGTCCCGGGCCGGGGAGAGGCTCGCCGGCTTCCGCCCCAGCGACCGGGCGATCTCGGCGGTCGGCACCGCGGCGTCCATGTCGTCCCGGCCGCCGGCATCCCCCTCCACCAGGGACAGCGTCGCCATCGCCCGCATGTACTCGCGCTCGGCCGGGGTGGCCCGCTCGAAGCGGGAGCCGAAGAAGCCGACGGCCAGTTCGGCCTCCGCCTCCGGGGCGGCCACCCGGACGTCCGCCGCGGTGATCGGGGAGCGCGGCGCATGGTCCCAGGTGGCCTTGCCGTACGCCTGGACGAAGTAGGGGTAGCCGCCGGACTTCTCGTAGAGCAGGTCGAGGGCCTTGGGCTCGTACTCGACATCCTCGCGCTCGGCGGGCGCGCAGAGCGCCTGGTCGGCGGCGATCCGGTCGAGGCGGTCGATGCGTTGGTAGCGGAACAGCCGCTCGGAGTACGACTTGGCGGCGCTGAGCACGGCGGGCAGGTGGGGCAGGCCGGCGCCGACCACGATCAGCGGGGCGCCGAGCTGGGACAGCTCGTGGCAGGCGGCGCAGAGCGCCGAGACGTCCTCGGCGCCGAGGTCCTGCATCTCGTCGATGAAGATCGCGATGCCGGTGCCGACGTCGCCGGCCACCGCGGCGGCGTCGCTGAGTAGTTCGACCAGGTCGATCTCGATGTCCCCGGAGTCGGCGCGGCCGGTGGCCGCCGGCACGTCGATGCCGGGCTGCCAGCGGTCGCGCAGCCTGGGGGCGGCGCCGGCCCGCCCGGGCGGCGCGGACCGCTGGGCGAACGCCTTGAGCACCCCGAGGAACGCCTCGATCCGGTCCGGGGCCCGGTGCCGGGGGGCCAGCTCGCGGACCGCCATGTGCAGGGCGGCGGCGATCGGGCGGCGCAGCGACTGGTCCGGCCGGGCCTCGATCTTGCCGCTGCCCCAGAGCCGCCCGATGGCCTGCGAGCGGAGGGTGTTGAGCAGCACGGTCTTGCCGACGCCGCGCAGGCCGGTGAGCATCAGGCTGCGTTCCGGGCGGCCGCGCGCGATGCGCTCCAGCACCACGTCGAAGACGTCGAGTTCCCGCGCCCGCCCGGCGAGCTCGGGCGGGCGCTGGCCGGCGCCCGGGGCGTACGGGTTGCGGACCGGATCCACGAATCGCACAGTATCGGGCTGTCTAGCTGCGAGGCTAGACATCCGTAGATGCGGCTACCGCCGTGTCGCCGGCCGCCGGGGGCAGTGGGATCGGCCGTCGAGACAAAACTAGGGCTGTCTAGCGTGGATGCTAGACAGCCCTAGTTTCGGCTACCGGGGGCTATTTGAGCTTCTTGAGGCAGAGCACGTAGTCCAGGAAGTCGACCGAGTTGTCGTGGACGTAGTTGGCGGTCGACTCAGGGGCCAGGGTCTCGCACCGATCGCCGTCCGCGGTCGCCGGGATGCGCAGCAGAATCTTGTACGTGTTCGGCCCACACGGCACCTTGCGCAGCTCCGCGTCGTCGTCCGTGCCGTCGTTGACGACGCAGTCGCCCTTGGCGAACTCATCGTCGTCGTCCTCGCTCGGGCTCGGCTCGGCCGTGGTCGGGGCCGCCGACGGCTCGTCGCTGGGCTCCACGGGGCCCGAGGAGACGCTCGGCGCCGGCACGACCGGGTCGTCAGCCACGTCGGCCGCCCGGTAGATCCCCCAGCCGGCCAGGCCGAGGCAGGGACAGAGCACCAGCACGACCACCAGGGCGATGATCAGGCCGACCCGCCGGCCGTTCCCCTTGGCGGGCGGGGCGACCGGCCCGGGGCCGTACCCGGGTGGCGGCGGCGGACCCCACGGCCCCGCCGGCGCCGGCTGCCCGACGGGCGGGACGGGGCCGCCGGGAGCGGCGCCCGGCTGCCCGGCCGGCGGGAACGGCCCCGGCGGGGGGTACCCGCCCGGCGCGCCGCTGGTCGGCGGCGGGTACCCGCCCGGCTGTCCGCCGCCCGGCGCGGGCGGCGGGTAGCCGGAGGCCGGCGGCTGGTCACCGGCGGGCGGCGGGTATCCGCCACCGGGCGCCTGGTTCCACAGCGGGGCGGTCGGGGGCTCGGCCCCGCCGACCGGCGGCGGGCCCCACTGCGGCAGGGTCGGGTCGACCGGCGTGCCGCCGCCGGAACCGCCCGGCGGCCGGGCGTACGGGTCGTCGGGCGAGCCGGAGCCGGGTGGTCCGAATGATGACATTTCTACCCCAGGGGTGTGGCGATCGGCGAGCAATCGGTCAGCGGAGCTTGAGGCAGAGCACGAAGTCGAGGGTGTCCAGCTGGCTGTCGAAGAAGTACCAGTTCGTGTAGCCCTCCACCTTGGCACACTTCGTCTCGGCGTCCTTTTCGCCGCTGGTCTGCCCGTCGAAGCGGCGCAGCACCTCGTACGTCCTCGGCGCGCACGGGGCGATGAGCAGCTTGGGTTTGCCGCCCGTCGGCCCGTCGTTGCGGACGCACTGCCCGACCTTGACGAACCGGGGATCCGCCGACGATTCGGGAGCCGGACCGGTCGGGGCGGGGGCCGTCGAGTCGTCCTGGGCGTTCTCGGGCACCCCGTCGCTGCTCGGCAGAGCCGGACCCGCCGCCGGCGGCGCGTCGTCCCGGCCGAGCAGATACCACGCTGTCGACCCGCCGGCGAGCAGCACCACCAGGGTGGCGAGCACGGCGAGCAGCGGGCCCCGCCCGCGCGGGCGCTCCGGCGGCGGCGCCGGCTCCTCGGCGTACGGCTGCGTGTCGCCGAAGCGCGGGTGAGGCGTGCCGCCGTACGGGAGGTCCGCGTAGCCGTCGTCGGAGTACGCCGGCGGGTACGCCCCGGTGCGCCCCGGGTCGGGACCGGGCTGGTGGCGTGGCGGGTACCCCGGATGCGCCGCTCCCCGGTCGGCGTCCGGCCAGGGCCGGCCCGGATGGTCGTACCTCTCCTCGGGGCGCTGTTGCGGCCAGGGTGGGTGTGGGTCGTACCTGTCGTCGGGTCGCTGCTGCGGCCACGGCGCCGTCGGGTGGCCGTACCCCTCGTCGCGCCGTCGTCCCGGCCAGGGTGTGTTCGGGTCGTCCCCCTCCTCGGGCCCTCGTCCCGGCCACGGCCCGGGACCCGCGCCCGGCGGTCCGTAGTTCGACATGCGCACCCTCCTGCCCAGGTGGTGAGGCCGGCCACCAATGAGGGACACCGACGCCCAGTCACCGTAGCGTGGCCCACCGATGAGCTCATCCTCCCCGGGCGTGACCTCTGCCGCCGCCCCGGCCGCCCGGCCGGCCGGGCGGACGACGGCCCGCCCCGCGCTGATCTGGGCGGCGCTGGCCGTCGTGTACGTCCTGTGGGGATCGACCTACCTGGGCATCCAGGTCGCGGTGGAGTCGCTGCCGGCGCTCGCCTCGGCCGGCCTCCGGTTCGCCGCGGCCGCCGCCGTGCTGGCGCTCGTCCTACGGGTACGCCGGGGCGCGGGCGCGCTGCGGGTCGACCGGCGGCAACTCGCGTCGGCTGCGTTGGTCGGGGTGCTGCTGCTGGCCGGCGGCAACGGCCTGGTCGTGCTCGCCGAGTCCGGCCGGCCCGGCACGGCGGTGCCCCCCGGCATCGCCGCGCTGCTCATCGCCATCGTTCCCCTGCTGGTCGTCCTGCTCCGGGCGGCCACCGGGGACCGGCCCCGGTTCTGGACGTTCGCCGGCGTGAGCGTCGGCTTCCTCGGCCTGGTCCTGCTGGTGCTGCCCTCCGGCGGGTCGGCGGCCGTGCCGCTGGCCGGGGCGCTGACCGTGGTCGCGGGGGCCGTCTCGTGGTCGATCGGATCGCTCCTCTCCGGACGCCTGCGGATGCCCGCCGACCCGTTCGTCGCCACGGTGTACGAGATGATCGCCGGGGCCGTGGCGCTGGCCGTGCTCGCCGCCTGCCGGGGCGAACTGCGGGACTTCGACCCGGCGGCGGTCAGCGGGCGGTCCTGGCTGGCCCTGGCGTACCTGATGGTCGCCGGCTCGCTGGTCGCCTTCACCGCGTACGTCTGGCTGCTGCACCACGCGCCGATCTCCCTGGTCGCCACGTACGCGTACGTGAACCCGGCGGTCGCGGTGGCGCTCGGCGCGCTGTTGGCCGCCGAACCGGTCACCGCCCAGGTGCTCCTCGGCGGGGCCGTGATCGTCGCCGGGGTGGCGCTCGTGGTCAGCACGGAACGCCCCGGACGGCCCGCCGGGGCGGCGGACGGTACGGCCCGGCGGTAACGTCCGGCCGGTGTCCGCCGGTCCGCTGACCCTCGTCGCTTCGGCCGAACCGCTGGCCGGCTTTCCCGTGCTCGGGTTGCCGGCCGTGCTCGGGTTGCCAGCCGGCTATCCCGCCTTCTGGCTGCTGGCCGGGGTCGCGGTGCTCGGTGGGGCGGCCGGTGCCGCTGCACCGTGGCTGGCCCGGCGCTTCACCCCCGGCGACCGGGACCTGCCGGCGGCCGGCGTGACGGCGGCGGTCGGGGCGGTCGTCTTCGCGGGCCTCGGCGTCGCGCGTGTCGGTCCGGCGTTGCCGGCGTTCCTGGCGGTCGCGGCGGTCGGGCTGGTGCTCGCCGTGGTCGACCTGGCCTGCCTCCGGCTGCCGGACCGGCTCGTCGGGGCGGCGGCGCTGGCCGCGGTGGCCGGCCTGGGCGCGGCGGCGGGGATCGGCGGCCAGCCGCACCGGCTCCTCACGCCGCTGGCCGGGGCGGCCCTGTCGTTCGCCGGGTACGCGCTGCTGGCACTGCTGCCGGGCGCCCGGCTCGGGTTCGGCGACGTGAAGCTGGCCGCCGCGCTGGGGCTGCCGCTCGGCTGGCTGGGCTGGCCGACGCTGCTGGCCGGGCTGGTCCTGCCGCACGTCCTGCACGGGTCGGCCGTGCTCGGCCTGCTGGCCGCCCGCCGCGTCCGCCGGGACACCCTGCTGCCCCTCGGGCCGGCCCTCCTGGCGGGCGCCTGGCTGGCCGTCCTCCTGACCTGAGCCGCGCCCGCGCCGCTACCGCCGCCCACCCCACCTTCCCTTCACAGCAGGCGGAGTTGGCGGTCCTTGGGGCGGCGGGGTTCCGCCTCGCCGAGGCGCTCGAACAGGCCCGGGTCGATCACGTCCAGGAAGGGGGACGGGCGGCAGTCGCGCTCCGCGCCGTGGCGCGTACGGCGGGCCGCGTGGCTGACGTAGAGGCGGTCCTGCGCGCGGGTGAGGCCGACGAAGAAGAGCCGGCGCTCCTCGGCGATCGCGTCGTCGTCCGGCTCGGAGCCCGGCCAGCGCAGCGGGAGCAGGCCGTCCTCGCAGCCGACCAGGAAGACCACGGGGAACTCCAGCCCCTTCGCGGCGTGCAGGGTCAGCAGGGTGACCGCCTCGGCGCGCGGGTCGAGGGCGTCCACCTCCGCGCCGGTGGCGAGTTGGGACAGGAACAGCCCCAGGTCGTCGCCGCAGCGGCGGGCCAGCGGGGTGAGCAGGTCGACCGCCGCCCGGACCTCCTCGGGGCGTACGGTGCCGGAGCCGTCCAGGGTGGGGGCGGCGAACCGGTCGGCCACCACCTGGCCGGCGAGCCGGACCCGGGCGGGCAGCCCGCCGCCGAGGCCGTCGGCGTGCCGCAGCTCGCGGGCGATCGCGGCCACGCCGGGCCGGTCCCGCAGCCGATCGTGCGAGCGCTTCTGCACCGGGATGTTCGCCCGGGCCAGGGCGTCCATGATCGGGGCGGCCTGCGCGTCCGTCCGGTACAGCACGGCGATGTCGGAGAACGACAGGTTCGTCGACCGGCCGTCGATCCGCCCCGAGTCCAGCGAGCGGTGGGACAGGCCGCCGACCAGTTCGTCGACGGTGCGTACGACGAAGTCGGCCTCGTCGGCGACGGACCCGGCGGCGTACCGGCCGACCAGCGGAGACTCCGGGTCGAGCCGGGCCGGGTCGAGCCGGCGGTCCCGCACCAGCGACGACGGCGCGATGGCCTGCACGGCGGCGGCCAGAATGGGCGTGGAGGAGCGGTAGTTGCGGTTCAGGCGCACCAGCCGCGCGTCGGTGAAGTCCTGCGAGAAGCGCAGGAAGTAGCCGACGTCCGCACCCCGGAACGAGTAGATCGCCTGGTCGGGGTCGCCGATCGCGCACAGGTTGCCGTCGGCGGGGCTGAGCAGCCGCAGCAGCTCGTACTGGACCGCGTCGACGTCCTGGTACTCGTCGACGAAGATCCACCGCCACCGGTCCCGGTACCGGTCGACCAGCCTCGGATCGGCGCGCAGCAGCTCCACCGGCAGGGTGAGCAGCTCGTCGAGGTCGACGAGGTCACGCTTGCGCAGCAGCGCCGTGTAGGCGGCCTGATCGTCGCCGGCCTCGTCCCGGGCCGTCGCGCGGTCCGCGTCGTCGGCGATCCGGAAGTCGTCCGGCAGCCCGGCCGTCCCCGCGTTCTCCCGCAGGATGGTCAGCCCCAGCGAGTGGAACGTGCCGACGGTGATGTCCTCGGCCACCGGCCCGAGCAGCCCGTCGAGGCGGTGGCGCAGCTCCTCGGCGGCCCGCCGGGTGAAGGTGATCGCCAGGCAGCGTTCGGGGAAGACGTTCAGCTCGGCGCACAGGTACGCGATCCGGTGCGTCAGCGTCCGGGTCTTGCCGGTGCCCGGCCCGGCGACGATCAGCAGCGGCCCGCCCGGGGCGGAGGCGGCCACCCGCTGCATGGCGTCCAGCCGGTCCAGCAGCCCGGTGCCGACCTCCTCCATGCCGGCGAGCATCGGCTCGAACGGCTCGTGCGGGGAGGGCTGCGGCGCGATCGGCGGGGGCGGCGGGGGCGCCTTGCGCTTCGGCTCGGCCTTCGCCGCCGGGCGCCGGGCCTTGGCCTTCGCCGCCGGCTCCGGGGCCCGCTGCGCCGGCACGGGTACGTCGAACAGCGTCTCCGCCTGCGGCCCCGCGGCCGTCCCGCCCAGCTCGCCCGGGTCGAACAGGGTGATCACGCCGTACTCGCCGTCGTAGCCGGGAACCCGGCGCACGTCGCCGCGCCGCAGCCGGCCGATGCCCTCGGCGAGCAGTTCCCCGCCGACCCGGCCGATCTCGTCGAGCGGGGCGCGGGTCAGGATGTCCAGCTCCGGGCCGAGCGCGGCGACCAGGTCGTTGAGCTTCCCCTCGACCTTCTTCGACCGGGGGCCCACCTTGTTGATCTCACCGAGGATCTCCGCCAGCGGCACCAGGTGGGTGACCTCCCGGGCGTGCGCGGGACGGTGCCCCTCGGGTCGGTCGGCCAGCTCCTCCACCCGGCTGAGCACGCCGACGGTCAGTGGCTTGCCGCACTCGGGGCAGCGCCCGCCCGCGGCCCGGGTCTGCTCGGGCGACCAGTTGACGCCGCAGAGCCGGTGCCCGTCGGCGTGGTACTTCCCCTCCTCCGGGAAGAACTCGATCGTCCCGGCCAGTCCGTCGCCGGTGCGCAGCGCCTCCCGGATGGCGAAGTAGTCCCGGCCGGTGGCGAAGACCGTCGCCTCGCGGGCCAGCGCCGGTGGGGAGTGGGCGTCGGAGTTGGAGACGAGCCGATAGCGGTCCAAGCTGCCGACCCGCCAGTTCATCTCGGGATCGGAGGAGAGCCCGGTCTCCACGGCGAAGACGTGCTCGGCGAGGTCGGCATAGCAGTCGGCGATCGCGTCGAAGCCGGACTTCGAGCCCAGCGCCGAGAACCACGGCGTCCAGATGTGCGCGGGCACGAGGTAGCCGTCCGGGCTGGACTCGAGGGTGATCTCCAGCAGGTCCCGGGAGTCGAGGCCGAGGATGGGCCGGCCGTCGGAGGCGATGTTCCCGATCCGGGCGAGAGCGGCGTTGAACCGCTCCACCGCGTCCAGGTCGGGCAGGTAGACCAGGTGGTGCACCTTGCGGGTGCGGTCGTCCCGCTTGTAGATGGTGGAGATCTCGACGCTGAGCATGAACCGGACGGGGTCCGCCTCAGCCTCGCTCGCCAGCCGGGGCGGCAGCCGGCGGGCGATGTCCCGCTCCGCCTCGGGGCCGAGCCGGTACAGGCCCGGCTCGGCCGGGTGCAGCGTCTGGCGCAGGTGGTCGTACCAGGCGGGGTGGGTGAAGTCGCCGGTGCCGAGCACGCCGATGCCCTTGCGTCGGGCCCACCAGCCCAGGTTCGGCAGGGTCAGGTCGCGGCTGCACGCGCGCGAGTACTTCGAGTGGATGTGCAGGTCCGCGACGAACGGCGAGGGGCCACCGGGGGGTGCGGCGCTGAACGGAGGCACGCCGCATCCTGCCACGCCGCCCCGGCGCGCCGCTCTCCGCCACGCGTACGCGTGACCTGAGCAATCCACCTCTGGACATGCGCGGCCCTCGCCGCTATGCGTCCGCCGCCGCCCCTGGACCCGCGTTGATCATGGAGTTGGCGGGGCAAATCGTCTGATTCGGTGCCGTCAACTCCATGATCAACGAGGCGGAGTCCGGCCGGGACGGGGCGGGGGGCAGGTGGTAGCCGGTGCGTCAGGGGGTGCGGAGTTCGACCAGGGTGATCTGGGGGTTCGCGCCCACCCGGACCGGCGGGCCCCAGAAGCCGGCGCCGTTGGTCACGTAGACCTTCGTGCCGTCCACCTCGCCCAGCCCGGAGACCACCGGCTGCTGCATCGCCACCAGCAGGTTGAACGGGACCATCTGACCGCCGTGGGTGTGGCCGGACAGTTGCAGGTCGACGCCGAACTTCGCTGCCTCCACGGCGGCGATCGGCTGGTGGGCCAGCAGCACCACGGGGCGGCTCTGGTCCCGGTCGCCGAGCGCGGCGGCGTAGTCGGCGGGGGCGGCCAGCCCCGTGCCGGCGGCGCTCACATCGTTCACCCCGGCCAGGTCGAGCACGCCGCCCGGCGTACGGATCTCCTGCCGGACGTTCTGCAGCACCCGCAGCCCGAGCCGGTCCACCTCCTGCACCCACTCCTCCACCCCGGAGTAGTACTCGTGGTTGCCGGTGACGAAGAAGCTGCCGTAGCGGGAGCGCAGGTCACGCAGCGGCGCCGCCGCCTCGCCCAGCTCGGCGACCGAGCCGTCCACCAGGTCGCCGACGACCGCGACCAGGTCGGCGTCGAGTCGGTTGATCATCGCGACGATCCGCTCGGTGTGCGCCCGGCCGCGGAACGGCCCGAGGTGGATGTCCGAGACGGTGGCGATGCGCAGGCCGTCCATGCCCCGGGGCAGCTTCGCCAGCGGGATCTGCACCCGGTCCAGCCGCGGCGGGCCCAGCGCGTTGCGTACCCCGTACCCGGTGATGCCGGCGGCCGTGAGACCCGCGAAGATCGCCGCGCCGCGGGCCAGCAGCAGCCGGCGGTCGGGGTCGTGGTCGGGCTGGTCCACGGCTGCGGCGGCCGGCGGGTCCGCCGGGCCGGTCGCACCCACGAGCACCGGCTCGGGCGCGGCGGCGGTCGGCTCGGCGGCGGCCACCCGGCGGCGCAGCACCAGCCGGACGGCCAGCATCGGCACCTCGAGCACGGCGAGCACGACCAGCAGATAGAACATCAGCGCGAGCCACACGTACCCCGGCCAGGACAGCCAGTACCAGTCGGCCCGGACGCTCGCCAGGGTCGCGGGGATGAGCAGTCCCAGCACCACCGCCGCGACGGCGCCGACGCGGCGCCACCGGCCCGGGCCCGTGGTGTCCCGGACCACCCGCCTCCACAGGTAGAAGTGGATCAGGCCGAGGACGACGAGCACCACGACCACGGACAGCACAGCCGCCAACACGGATCCCCTCTCAGCCGCCTGCGAACGGCGGCAGCACGTCGATCGTGGCGCCGGCCGGCAGCGGTGCCCCACGATCATGACAGGCGACGCCGTCGACCAGGAAACTCGCAGCCCGCAGCACGGCGGCGAGGCGCTCGCCGTGCCGTTCGGCCAGCTCGCCGACCAGTTCGTCCAGGCAGCCGCCGGCGGGCACGCTCTCCTCGGCCGTGCCGGCGGCGGCCCGCGCCCCGGCGAAGTAGCGGACGGTCAGCACGCTCAACCTCCGATCGCCGACATCGGGCGGGCCGGCTGGAGGAAGGCCGGGTCGTCGATGCCGTGCCCGGCCCGCTTGCCCCACATCGCCGTACGCCACAGTCGGGCCAGCTCCCCGTCGTCCGCCCCGGCCCGCAGCGCCCCGCGCAGGTCGGACTCCTCCGTCGCGAAGAGGCAGGCCCGGACCTGGCCGTCGGCGGTGAGCCGGGTCCGGTCGCAGTCGCCGCAGAACGGCCGGGTCACGCTGCCGATCACCCCCACCCGGGCCGGCCCGCCGTCGACCAGCCACGTCTCGGCCGGCGCGGCGCCCCGCTCCGCCGGGTCCGGGGTGAGCTCGAACGCGGTACGCAGCGCGGCGAGGATCTCCTCGGCGGTGACCATGCTGTCCCGGTCCCAGCCGTGCTGGGCGTCCAGCGGCATCTGCTCGATGAACCGCAGCTCGTAGCCGTGCGCCAGGGCGAAGCGGACGAGCGCGGGAGCCTCGTCGTCGTTCACCCCGCGCATCAGCACGCTGTTGACCTTGACCGGGGTGAGCCCGGCGGCGGCGGCCCCGGCCAGGCCGGCGAGCACGTCGGCGAGCCGGTCCCGCCGGGTCAGCCGGGTGAACCGCTCCGCGTCGAGGGTGTCCAGCGAGACGTTCACCCGGTCCAGCCCGGCGGCCCGCAGCGCGGGTGCCAGCCGGCCGAGCCCGATGCCGTTGGTGGTCACCGAGATCCGGGGCCGGGGCTCCAGCGCGGCGACGGCGGCGACGATGCCGACCAGCCCCGGGCGGATCAGCGGCTCCCCGCCGGTGAACCGCACCTCGGTCACCCCGAGCCGCTCCACCGCCACCCGGACCAGCCGCACGACCTCGTGGTCGTCGAGCAGCTGCGGCCCGGCCAGCCAGGGCAGCCCCTCGGCCGGCATGCAGTACGTGCAGCGCAGGTTGCACTTGTCGGTCAGCGAGACGCGCAGGTCCCGGGCGACGCGGCCGTACCGGTCGACGAGGACGCCGTCGGTCGGTGGCGCGGCGGTCACCGTTCGACCGTAGCGCGCTCGGCCCCGCTCGGCGCAGTCGGTGGCGTGGCGGTCGCGCGGTCGGCCCCGCGCGGCGCGGTCGGTGGCGTGGCGGTCGCGCGGTCGGCCCCGCGCAGCGCGGCGTGGGCGGCGTCGCCCACCGCATCGCGGTACGCGGCGCCGAACAGGGCGGTGTGCACCAGCAGCAGGTGGAGCTGGTGCAGCGGCACCCGCTCCCGCCACCCGTCGGCCAGCGGCCACGCCTCCCGGTAGGCGGCCATGATCCGGTCCGCGTGCGGCGGCCCGCCGAACAGCGCCAGCAGGGCCAGGTCCGTCTCCCGGTGGCCGCCGTGCGCCGCCGGGTCGACCAGCCACACCCGGTCGTCCGCCCCCCACAGCAGGTTGCCCGGCCACAGGTCGCCGTGCACGCGCGCCGGCGGCTCGTCGCCGCCGAACTCGCCGATCCGGTCCACGACCTCCTCGACCAGGGCGGCCTCGGCGGCGGTGAGCGCGCCGTTGTCGACCGACATCCGCAGGTACGGCGCGAGCCGCGCGCGGGCGAACCAGGCCGACCAGGGCCCCGCGTCCGGGGTGTTGTCCTGCGGGAGCGCGCCGATGAAGCCGGTCCACTCCGCGCCGAAGGCGGGGGCCCCGGCGCGGTGCGTGGCGGCCAGCTCGCGGCCGAACCGCTCGGCGGCCTCGGGCGTCGGCTCGCCGGGCTCCAGCCACTCCAGCGCCAGCAGCTCCGGCAGCGCCACCACCACCTCCGGTACGGGCGCCCCGCCGGCCTCCCGCAGCCAGCGCAGCCCGGCCGCCTCGGTGGCGAAGAACTCGGCCGGCACCGCCCGCCCCGCACCCTCGGGCCAGGACTTGGCGAAGACGGAGTGCCCGTCGTCCAGGGTCAGCCGGGAGGCGGCGCAGATGCTGCCGCCGGAGACCGGGGTCTCCCTGATCCGTTGATGGGTGAGGAACGTCGGCAGGTGCTCCGGGTGCGACCGCAGGTACGCCAGGTCCATGAGCGCAAGGTAGCCGGTGTGGTCCCACCGGTGAACGCCCCGCGCCACCGGAGCGCCTGTTCGCCGGGCGGTGAATCGCGCTGACCTGCGCCGATACTCTCCGTGTCTGTGGACAACCCGCGTGTCGTCCACAGGGCCTGCCGGGGCGCCCCCGGGCGTCCCAGGCTGCCCCCATGACTCCGACCGACCGCCCCCGGCTCGCCGTCCGCTCGCCCGCCGACCTGATCGCCGCCGTGCCGTACCTGCTCGGCTTCCATCCCGCCGACAGCGTGGTGGTGGTCGCACTTCGGGGCCCGCGGATCGTCTTCGCCGCCCGCGCCGACCTGCCCGGACCGGGCGCCGACCCGCTCGACCCGGCCAGCCACCTCGCCGGCGTGATCGCGCGGCAGGGCGCGGAGTCCGCCACCGTGCTCGGGTACGGCGAGGCGGCCCGGGTCACCCCCGCCGTCGACGCGGTACGCGGGTCGCTGACCGCCGCCGGGCTGGCCGTGCTCGACGCGCTACGGGTGACCGACGGGCGCTACTGGTCGTACCTGTGCGCCGAGCCCGCCTGCTGCCCCGCCGAGGGCACCCCGTACGACGCCGGGGCCAGCGAGGTCAGCGCGGCGGCCGTGTTCGCCGGCCAGGTGGCGCTGCCCGACCGGGCGGCACTGACCGCGCAGGTGGCCCCGCTCGGCGGCCCCGCCGCGTCGGCCATGCGCGCGGCGGTCGCCCGTGCCGAGCGCCGCAGGGACGCCCTGCTGGCGGGAGCGCCGACGACCGACCTGATCGGCGGACGCACCCTGCGCCGGGCGGGGGTGAACGCCGTCCGCGCCGCCCTGCGCCGGCACCGCAGGGGCGAGCGGCTCCCCGACGACGAGGTGGCCTGGCTGACCGTGCTCCTGACCCACCTTCCGATCCGCGACCACGCGTGGGAACGCACCGACGGGCGGGACGGCGACATCGACCTGTGGACGGACGTGCTGCGTCGCGCCGCCCCGGAGCTGATCGCGGCCCCGGGTTGCCTGCTCGCGTTCGCCGCCTGGCGGGCGGGGCAGGGCGCGCTGGCGGCGGTGGCGCTGGAGCGCGTTCTGGCGGCGCATCCCGGGTACTCGCTCGCGCTGCTTCTCGACGAGCTGCTCCGCGCCGGGGTGCCCCCGTCCCGGCTGGACGGCTGGCCGGCGGTCAACCCGCCCGCCGTGCTCCGTCCGCGTCGCCGCCGCCCCCGTCGCCCCACCTGACCGGAGCCGCGACCGCGTCGGGCGGCTCGGTGGGGGCGCCGATGCCGCGCGATGTCGGCGACATCGGGCGGACGTGGGGGTGTCGGTGCCGCGATGTCGGCGGTATGGGGCGGATGTGGGGGTGTCGATGCCGCCATGTCGGCGACACAGAGTCGATCATGCGGTCAGCCGGCCGATCCACGGCCAGGTCGCGCCGTGCCGTGCGCCCGGTCAGGTCGCGCCGTGCCGTGCACTGGGTCAAGTCGCGCCCGCGCGCCGGTCAGGCGCTGTCGGCGCTCACCCGGTGAGCTGCCGTGTAGACGTTCATCGTCCGGCCGCGCAGGAAGCCGACCAGGGTCATCCCCGCCTCGTCGGCGAGGTCCGCCGCCAGGGTGCTCGGCGCGGACACGGCCGCGAGCAGCGGTATCCCCGCCATCCACGCCTTCTGGGTCAGCTCGAAGCTCGCCCGGCCCGAGACCAGCAGCAGGTGGCCGGCGAGCGGGAGCCGCCGCTGCCGTACCGCCCAGCCGACCAGCTTGTCGACGGCGTTGTGCCGGCCGACGTCCTCGCGCAGCACCACCAGTTCCCCGTCGGCGGTGAACAGCCCGGCCGCGTGCAGCCCGCCGGTGCGGTCGAAGGCGCGCTGGGCCGCCCGCAACCGGTCGGGCAACTCGGCCAGCAGCGTGGCCGGCACGGTGAGTGGGTCGTCGGCGACGGCGAAGGGGGATCGGGTCCGCACCGCGTCGATGCTGGCCTTCCCGCAGACGCCGCACGAACTGGTGGTGTAGAAGTTCCGGGCCGGGTCGACGTTCGGCTCGGGCACGCCGGGGGCGAGGACCACGTCCACCACGTTGTACGTGTTCGGTGTCTCCGCGCCCGCGCAGAGCTGAGCGGTGTGCACGTCGGCGTCGGAGCGGATCAGCCCCTCGGTCAGCAGGAACCCGATCGCCAGGTCCAGGTCGTCGCCGGGCGTACGCATGGTCACCGCGAGCGGGCGCCGCCGGCCCGGGCCGCCCGGCCCGACGCGGATCTCCAACGGCTCCTCCACCGCGAGGCTGTCCGGCCGGCGTACCGTCGCCCGCCCGTCCGCCGCCGCGTCGAGGTCGACCCGGAGCACGCTCCTTCGGTCCGTCGCCCGTCCCATCCCGCCATCCTGCCCGAACCGCCCACCCCGCACACCGGCGACCGACGCCGGGACCTCCCGTACGAAAGGGCCGGGGGACTCAGGCGGTGGCGGCGGGGCCCACGGACTCCTCGGCCCCGGCAGGCCCCTCGGCCCCGGCGTGGCCGGCGATCGCGGTCCCAGCCCCAGCGCGGCCGGCGATCGCGGTCCCAGCCTCGGCGTGGCAGACGGCCTCAACGCTGGCGGGACCGGCGGTCTAAGCCCGGTGCGGCCGGCGGCCTCAACGCTGGCGGGACCGGCGGTCTAACGATTTGGTGCGCGATAGCTGACCGACCCGCTTTGATCATGGAAACGGCCGTGCGGGACGATCGTGATTGTGACGTCAGGATGGGCCCGCACGGCCTTGTCTCATCGTATCTGCACCGGGATTCCGCGCCGACGGCTGGCCAAGCTGATCGTCGAGTTGGCCGACCCATGGACCGCGCAGCAGGAGTCAAGGCTGCGCGAACGCCGTGGTCGTGACCGCATCCGCGCTGCCGGCGCCGGCCCCGACCATGACCTGACCTTCACCGACCGGGTCATCGCCACCCTGGTCGTGCTGCGCTTCCAACTCCCGCACGCCGCCCTGGCCCTGTTCTACAACGTCGACCGCGCCACCATCACCCGAGCGGTGGGCGAGATCCGTCCACTGCTGGCCGCTCGTGGGTTCGCCGTGCCCGGCATGCCCGGCGTACGGCTGCGCACCCTGGGTCAGCTATCGCGCACCAAATCGTAAGCCCCGGCGGGACCCGCGGCCTCGGCGTCGGCGGGAGCCTCGACCTCGACCTCGACCTCGGCCTCGACCTCGGCCTCGACCTCGGCCTCGACCTCGGCGGACAGGGTGGCCTCCAGCCAGCTGACGATCAGCTCGGCCACGGCGTCTGGCGGCGGCATGGCGATGCCGACCGCGTTCTCCCGCTGCCACAACTCGAAGATGACCCGCTCCTGCGGCTCCACCACCGTGTGGCCCTCGTCCCGCAGCGCCGCCACGTGCCGCTGGGTGACCCGCTTGACCCACATCGAGCGGTTCATGCTGGGGAAGAACAGCGACGGGCGGTCGCCGGCCAGCAGTGCGGTCTGCGCCGGGTTGCCGGCCAGGCCGAGGGCCGCCGCGGCGATCGTGTTGGCAGTGGCCGGCAGGACCACGATGCCCAGGGACCGCTTCGCGAACTCCGTGGGGTTCAGGGTGGGATCGGCGCTGGTGTAGACCTCGTCGGCGTACCAGGCGGCCACCTGTGGCTGCACGAACCGCTCGGCGCTCGCCGTGAGCAGCACCCGCAGCGGCAGGTCGATCTCCTGGCGCAGCCAGGACAGGTACCCCGAGGTCGCCATCGCGGCGCTGGAGCCACAGACGATCACCGAAAGCGCGTCATCTCGCATTGCGACAGCGTGGCGTGACGGGTCGATCACGGAAATGGGGGAACGGCCCCATCTTCGGCGGCGGGTGGCCCCCGGAGTTTGGGGGCCGCTCCCCATGCCGCACGGCCCGCCGGGCTGGCAGGTTCTTCCCCAGGCCCAGGCCGGCCAGCCAACCCCCCCCACGACGCCGTCCGAGGAGGTGAACGTCATGAAGAAGATCACGATCCGCAAGACCGGCTCCATCAAGCTCACCACGTCTGCGCCGCTGTACTGCACGGACTGCTGCTGACCGGTCCGGCCGCCCCGGCGTCTGCGGCGCCGGGGCGGCCGTCACCGGCCCTCACCGTGATGGAGGACCGATGTCAACCACCCGCCTGGAGTTCCACCCGCTCACGTACGTCCAGGAGCGGGACGGTGTCACGGTCGGCCGTGTCGACGCCGCCTCCTTCGCCGTGCTGCCGGAGGACGGCGTCGCGCTGCTGCGCCGCCTCGCCGACGGAATGCCGGTCGCCGTGGCCGAGCAGTGGTACCTGCGCACCTACGGCGAGACCGTCGACATGGCCGACTTCGTGGACGCGATGCGCGAGCTGGGATTCGTCCGGGCCGAGGGGGAGCCCCTGGCCACGCCGCCGAAGGTCCGCTTCCGCCGGCTCGGCAGGGCGGCCTTCTCCCCGCTCGCCTGGGCCGCGTACGCGCTGGTCATCGCCGCCGCCGCGGTCGCCATGGTGAGCCGGCCGGAGCTGCGCCCGCAGGCCAGCAACGTGTTCTTCGTGCCGTCCCTGCTCGCCGTGCAGCTGGGCCTGGCCCTCTGCCAGTCGCCGGCCATCCTGTGGCACGAGTGGTACCACCTGCTCGCGGCCCGCCGGCTCGGCCTGCCCACGCGCATGCGGATCGGCCGCCGGCTCTACTACGCCGTGGTCGAGACCGAACTGGACGCCCTGCTCACCGTGCCGGCGCGGCAGCGCTACCTGCCGATGCTGGCCGGGCTGCTGGCCGACGCGGTGCTCTTCGGCGCGCTCGTGCTCGCCGCCGCGGCCGACCTGTCCGGCGGGTTGTCCTGGGCGGGACGGCTCGCGCTCGCCGTGGCGTACACCGTGCTCCTGCGGATGTCCTGGCAGTTCTACGTCTTCCTGCGCACGGACATGTACTACGTCGCCACCACGGCCCTGGGCTGCACGAACCTGGACGAGGTGAGCCGGGCGTACCTGCGCGACCGGTTCTCCTGGCTGCCCTGGGTGCGCCGGTCCGACTGGGCCAAGGGGAACTGGTCGCCGCGCGACCGGCAGCTCGCGCCCTGGTTCGCGCTGATCACCTGCGCCGGCGTCGGGGTCCTGCTGGTCACCGTCGCGCTGTGGACCGCGCCCCTGATCTGGGAGTTCGGCACCCGGGTCGTCACCGCCCTCGTCGACGGCACCCCCACCGGGCCCGGCTTCTGGGACTCCGTCGCCACCCTCCTGCTGGTCGCGTTCGAGATCGTGCTGCTGCCGCTGCTGGCCGGGCGTACCCGGCGCCGGCGCGCCGCGAGCCCGAGCCCCGCTCCGGCCGGCTGACCGTCCCCACGACCACCCATCACGGCCACCGCGTCGCCAGATCCACCCCCCAACCGAGGAGCAACGGCATGACTGCACACCAATGGCGGGTCGGGCCGTCGCCGGCCGACGGCGAGCGGGCCGATTTCGCGGTCGACTCCCACCGGGGCCTGCGTGGCCCGTACACCGGCCTGGGCAGCCTGCTGCGGCTGATCGTGCCGGAGGCGTACGAGCGCTGGCCCGACCTCGTCCGGGGACACCTGACCGAGATCCTCTCCGCCGCTCCGGAGCTGCGCGGCGCGATCGACGCCGCCCCGGAGACCCTGACGTCGCTCGCCGTGCCCGAGGAGCGGACCCGGATCTACCCGGCCAACCGGACCCGCCGGCTGGCCCACGGGGCGACGGAGTTCATCGCCGGGTACGCCACCCGCGCCGGCCGGCTGCCGCTGCGGGTGGCGTTCGACCGGGTGGACGAGGCGGACCCGACGGACCAGGAGTTCCTCGCCATCTTCCTGCGCCGGGTAGGGCCGGACCGGGTCGCGGTGTGGGTCGGCACCGGCGGCGGGCCACTGGAGCCGGAGCTGACCGCCGCGCTCGACCGGTACGCGACCCGGCTGCCGGACGCGCCCCGGCCCGGCCCCGCCGCCGGCCGTGGCCCGGACGAGCTGCTGCGGGCGTACGTCGACGCGGACGGCACCTCCAGGGACCCGGCGGAGCTGGCCGCGTACGAGCAGGCCGACCCGGATGTGCGGGTGGCGCTGCACGACGCCCGGGCCGCCCTGCTGCGCGAGCGCGGCGAGTGGAGCCTGGAACTGGGCGCGATCCCCTGGCACCTGGAGCGCGGCAGCGATCCGGCCGGGGCGGGCGCGGAGGCGCTGTACGAGGCGGCCCGGCACTGCGGCGCGATGGGCTACTACCACGCGGTGATCGACTACGGGACCCGCGGCCGGGCCATCGTTGACCCGGACACCCAGATGGAACGGTTCTGGCTGCTCAGCACCCGGGCCAGCTCGGCCATGGTGGTGCTCGGGCGCACGGCGGAGGCCGAGCCGACGTACCTGGACCTGCGCAGCCGGTACTGGGACCCGGAGCTGCAGATGTCCACCGGGTACGCGCTGGCGATGCTCTACACCCGCTTCCACCCGGACGAGCTGAAGGACCACCACCTGGCCCGGGGCTACATCAACAACTCCATCGCGATCGCGTCGCTGCTGCCCGACCTGCAGAAGCGGGCGTTCCACTCGGTGTTCCAGAACAACGGGCTGGCGCTGATCGAGATGCGGCTGGGGCGGTTGCCGGCGGCGCTGCGGCTGGTCGACGAGGGGCTGCGGCGGCTCGACCGCGAGCTGCCCGGCGACAAGCACCGGCTGCACCGCTCGGTGCTGGTGCACAACCGGGGCAAGGCGTACCTCGCGCTCGGCCGGCTGGAGGAGGCGCTGGTCGACCTCACGAAGGTGATCGAGCTGGACCCGAACTACGCCGACTACTACTTCGACCGGGCGGACGTGCGGCGGCGGCTGGGCGACCTGGTCGGCGCCATCGCCGACTGCGACACCGCGATCAGCCTGTCACCCCCGTTCTACGAGCTGTACTACAACCGGGCGGACATCAAGGCCGAGCTGGGCGACCTCGCCGGTGCGGTGGCCGACTTCGGCTACGTCGTCGAGCTGGAGCCCGACCAGCTCGACGCCCGGGTGAACCTGGTCAGCCTGCTGCTCGACGAGGGGCTGGTCGACGAGGCCCGGCCGCACCTGGAGGAGGGGCTGCTGCGGCACCCGGACGAGGCCCGCCTGCTGCACCTGCGCGGCGTGCTCGCGCTGGCGGACGACGACGGCGACGAGGCGCGGCGGCACTTCGACGCGGCGCTGCGCGCCGAGCCGGGGCTGGTCGCCGCGCTGGCGAGCCGGGCCACCCTGGCGTTCGACGGTGGGGACCACGCGACGGCGGTCGCGGACCTGACCGCGGCGCTGGGCGCCCAGCCCGAAAACCCGGACCTGCTGTACAACCGGGGCTTCGTCCACGAGGCGGCGGGCCGCTGGGCCGACGCGGTGGCCGACTACAGCCGCGCCCTGGACCTGCCCGGGGCGGACCGGGGGGAGTTGCTGAGCCGGCGGGCCCGCTGCCACGCGGAACTCGGGGACACCGACGCCTGTCGGGCCGACGAGGCGGCCAGCGCGGCCGAGCGGCTGGACCTGGCCGGCGCGCGATGACCACCACCGCCTCGCCCAGGGACTCGACCTCGGTCGGGCGGGCCGGTGCCCAGGCCGGCGCGACCGAGCACCGCGTCGAGGTCGGCGTCGGGCAGGCCGCGGAGGCCCTGCGAGCCACCAAGGCTTCCCGACCCGCCGAGGCTTCCCGACCCGCCGAGGCTTCCCGACCCGCCGAGGCTTCCCGACCCGCCGAACCGATCGCGGCCGGCGGGGTGAGCGGCCCGATGCTGCGGGAGTTCATGCGGAACTGGGCCACGGGCGTGACGGTGGTCACCAGCCACGTCGACGGGCGACCGGTCGGCTGCACGGTGAACGCGTTCACGTCGGTGTCGCTGCGTCCGCCCCTGCTGCTCGTCTCACTGGGCCGGGCGAGCCGTACGCTGGCCGCCGTCACCGCCGAGGGCGCGTTCGCGGTGAACCTGCTGGACCGGCGGCAGTGCCACCTGGCCGACCAGTTCGCCGCCACCGTCCCGGACCGCTTCGCCGGGGTGCTCCACCACAGCCGGGACGGCTTGCCGCTGCTCGACGGGGCGATGGCCGTCGCGGTGTGCACCGTGACCCAGGTGATCGGGGTCGCCGACCATGCGCTGGTGCTGGGCGCGCCGTACTGGTGTGAGGCGCGGGCCGGTGCCGAGCCGGCCGTCTTCTTCGGCGGCGGTTACCGGGCCGTCAGTCCGGACTGACCTGTTTCCGGAACCGGGCGGCGTAGCGACTGAGCGCCGCCCGGTTCGCCTGTTCGGTCTTGGCGATCAGGCTCGCGACGTGCTTCTCCACCGTGCGCGGCGAGATGAACAGCTCGCTGGCGATGCTGCGGTTGTCGGACCAGTCCGCCATGAGTTCCAGGACCTCGTACTCCCGCTCGGTCACCCCCTTCAACCGCAGCGGCGGCGGCACCCGGCTGGCGTCGCGGCGGTGCGGCACCACCACGCCGAAGCGGCGCAGTTCGGCGCGACAGGCGCGGGCGGGGGCCGGGAGCCCGGCCTGGCGGAAGTGCTCCTCGGCCTGGCGCAGCCAGTCGACCGGGTCCCCCCAGCGGTCCGTCCGGGCCGCCCCCGCGACGAGGCGCAGGCCGAGGTGGACCGCCACCGGGTGCGGGTGCGCGGCACGTCGCACCGCCGTCACCGCGGCCGTCGCCTCGTCGCGCCGGCCGCGCCGGCCGAGCAGGACGGCCTCGGCCAGCAGCCCGAACTGCCGGTTCCAGTGCAGCCGGCCCGCGCCGCCGGCGCTCAGCTCGCGGCAGTGGTTCCAGTCCGCCTCGCCGCGCAGCACGTCGAGCAGCAGCCCCAGCCCGTGCCTCCCGGCCAGCGGGTAGGGAGCCGGCTGGTCGGCGTCGCACCGGGCCGCCCGGGCCAGCTCCTCGCGCGCCCGGTCCCGGTCCTCCTCCAGCAGCGCGCAGATTGCGTACGCCATGCCGTGCACGAGCGCCGCGTACGGCGATCCGGCCCCGCCGCCGCGCCTGAGCTCGGTCAGCGCCCCGTCCAGCTCCTGCCGCCGGCCCTGGTGCCCGGCGCAGATCGCGCGCACCAGGGCCGACCGGGCGACCACGTCGTGCAGTCCCAACCGGTGCGCCTCCGCGGCGCTCTCGGCGACGAGCCGCTCGGCCTCGGCGTACCGGCCCCGCAGGGCGTGGTCCCAGGCGAGCAGGGAGCCGACCGTGTGGCGCAGGGTCTGGGCGCCGCTCCGTCGGGTCCGTTCGGCGCTGCGGACCAGGGCGTCGGCGTCCCCGGTGAGCAGCCACCGCTGCTCCGCGAGCAGCACGGTGGCGCGGGCGCGCCACAGCGGCAGATGGTGGCGGTCGGCCAGCTGTCGCATCCGGAAGAAGCACGCCTGCGCCTCGTCCGTCTCCCGTCGTCGGGCCAGCACACCCCGGGTCTGCCAGCCGAGGCAGGCGACCGCGGGCAGCCCGGCGCGCTCGGCCTCGTCCACCGCCCGGTCGGCGAGCCGGGCTGCCTGCTCGGGGGTGTCCACGGCGAGGTGGGCCGCGACGGCGTCGAGGTGCGCCGTCTGCCGCCCGTGGGCGTCCGGGCCGAGCACCGTCCGGGCGGCCTCGAGTTGTACGACCGCGTCGGCCCGCCGGCCCGCGAGGCAGGCGAGCCGGGCGAACTGGACGTGCACCGCGGCCAGCCGCTCGGGTGCGACGGCCGGGTGGCACAGGTCGTCGAGGCTGTCGAGGAGCCGCAGTCCGCGCCCGGCCTCGCCGCTCTCCACGAGCGCGCACAGCAGCTCGTGCAGCACGTCGACGCGGAGCGGGCCGTCGAGGGACGTCTCCGCCAGCTCCCAGGCCCGCTCCAGGGCCTCGGTGGCCGACCACAGCCGTCCCGCGTTGAGCGCCCGGCGGCCGGCGAGGGTGAGCAGGCGGACGGCCTCCGGCACGTCCCCGGCGCGGCCGGCCAGGCGGGCGGCGAACGCGCACCAGTCCCCCGGCAGGTCAGGATGCAGCTCGTGCACCGCCTCGGCCGACCGCTGCGCGAGGGCGGCCTGGTCGGCGGGGGTGAGCAGGTCGAGCAGCGCGACGGCGGTCGTCGGGCTGGGGAAGGCGTACCAGTCGTGGTCGCCGTCGGCGGCGATCAGCCCGGCGGTGACCGCCGCGCGTACGTGCCGCAGCAGGTCGTCCCGGTCCAGCCGCAGGGCCTGGCCGAGCACCGAGATCGGGAACCGCTCGCCGATCACGGCCGCGGCGGTGAGCAGGTGACGCCCGGCGGGCCCGAGCCGTGCCGCCTGGCCGGCGACGGTGTGCCGGACCGTCGACGGCACCTCGGTGCGTACGGTGTCCACCAGCCGGCATCCGGCCCGGTCGACGACCAGGGTGCCGCTGTCCAGCATGGCGCGCAGCAGTTCCGCGGCGAGGAACGGGTTGCCGGCGCTGTCCCGGCAGAGCCGGTCCACGACCGGGTCCGGGACGCGCGCGGGGTCCAGCTCCAGCCGGGAAGCCGCGAGCAGGCGTACGGCCGGCGGGCCGAGCGGGTCCAGCGGCAGGACGGTGCCGCTGCACCGCCGGCTCAGCGCCTGCGCCAGGTCCCACGCCGGCCCGGGGCCCTGCCGGACGGTGGCGAGCAGCAGGGTGCCCTGGCCGGCGATGTTGTCGGCCAGGTACTCCACCACCGCCAGCGTCTCGGGGTCGGTGTCGTGCAGGTCCTCCAGTGCGAGCAGGCAGCCACGGTGGGTGCCGGTGACCGACAGCAGCCGCAGCACCGCCTCGCCGAGGAGCACCGGCGACGCCGGTGTTGGGGCGGCGCCAGGGGAGGAGTACTCGGGGATGAGCCCGCCCAGGGCGGACCGGTAGGGGCGCAGGCTGGGATGTTCCAGGACGGTTTCGGTGCGGAACAGGTGGGCCAGGGCCTCGGTGAGGGGGCGGAGCAGCACGGCGGGACCGGTGCTGCCCGTCCGCCCCGGCAGCACCGACATCCCGCACTGCCGCGCCCGGCGTACGGCCTCCAGCGCCAGGCGGGACTTGCCCGTCCCGTCGCCGCCGACCAGGAAGACGCACCCGCCGTGCCCGTGACGGGCCTGGCCCAGCGCCTTGTGCAGAATGTCCCGTTCCCGGTCGCGGCCGACCAGCACGGGCAGTGGGGAATTGTCTCCTTCGGGCATGCGTACCCTCCTGTCCGTTTCGACAAGAACGGGGTCATCCGGGTGCCGCGAACCGTTGTGGCGCATATCCGACAAGCGCCAGTCGGGAACCGAGGTTGGCCATCCCGGCCGCCGTCACTGTAAAAAGAGTTACGAGAAATTCATAGACTTGAATCCCGTGTGCCGGCCCCGGGGTTGCCGCACAATCCGTGGCGAAGCCGGTGCTCGGGGTGATAGGATCCGCGCTTTTGTGCCGGTTTTGACGGTTTGGGTTCCGAGCCCCGGTGAGGCGTCCCCCGATTTTCGGGTGTGTGTGCGCACGAACAACCTCGTCATTGCCTTTGTCGTGGGCGCTTGCAGCGAAGTGGGGGGTGGTGCCGGGCGGTCTCAAAAGGGATTCGCTGAATTGCGGCGAAAATGGCGATTCGTCGGAGCCGCGAATCGTTTCCTATCGCGCGAAACGCAGCTCCCTGGGAGTCCGCGTGCGCACGGGTCCGGTGACGGCCGACCCGCAGGCGCACGCCGAACGCCGTGCGCGGCGTTCGGCGGTACCGTGGGCGGATGACCGGCTATGCGGCGATCGTGCTGGCGGGCGGGGCGGCCCGCCGGATGGGCGGCGCGGACAAGCCGGACCTCCTCGTTGGTGGCCGCCCGATGCGCGACCGGGTGCTGGACGCCGTGGCCGACGCCGCCGCCCGGGTGCTGGTCGGGCCGCCCCGGCCGGTGCCCGAGGACGTCCGGTCGACCCGGGAAAGCCCGCCCGGCGGTGGCCCGGTCGCGGCCGTCGCCGCCGGCCTGGCCCTGCTCCCTCCGGGTACGACGGTCGTCGCCGTGCTGGCCGGCGACCTGCCCCTGCTGACCCGGCCCGCGATCGGGGCGCTGCGGGAGCGGCTCGCCGAACCGGGCGTGGACGGCGCCTGCTACGTCGACGACGAGGGGCGGCGGCAGACCCTGTGCGGCGTCTGGCGGGTACCCGTGCTGCGGGCCGCCGTGGACCGGCTCGCGGCCGCCCGGGGCGGCTCGGTGGACGGCGCGTCCCTGCGCGCGCTGCTCGACGGCCTCGCCGTCCACGAGGTGCACTGGTCCGGCGACGGCCCGCCGCCCTGGTTCGACTGCGACACTGACGAGGACGTACGCCGGGCGGAGGAGTGGACGCGATGACGGTGATGGACGAGTGGGTCACGGCGGCCTGCGCCGAGCTGGGCCTCGACCCGGTCGAGGTGCCGGTGCCGGTCGTGCTCGACCTGGCCAGGGACGTCGCCCACCAGGTACTACGGCCCGGCGCCCCGGTCACCGCGTACCTGCTCGGCCTGGCCGTCGGGCGGGGGGCCGAGCCGGCGGCGGCGGCTGCCCGCCTCGGCGAGCTGGCCGCCACCTGGCCGGTCGAACTGGGCGGGCCGCCCTCCGCCTGACCCCCTCCAGGCCGCGCCGTGCGCGACCGACACCCGCGCCGTGCGCGACCGACACCCGCGCCGTGCGCGACCGACACCCGGGTGCCGTGCGCGACCGATACCCCCGCCCCATGCCTTGCAGGGGGGCCCGGTTTCGGGCCCGTTGTCCGATCCTCGTCCGGCTGATTGGGCCCCCCGGCGCGCTGGGTAGGGTGATCGGGACGGACGGAGGCGATCATGTCGGTAGGCCACCCCTCGACGCCGGCCGGAAACCCGCCCGGCGGCGCGCCTGAGCAGGTCGAGTCGATCCTGCTCGACGAGCCGACCACGGCTGACCTGCGGGCCAAGGTGACCGAGGCCTGGCGGGAGTTCGCCCGCGCCCTCGCCGACCGGCTGCGCGAGCTGCCCACCGGGTCGCACGTCGAGCTGACCCTCGACCCGACCGCCTCCGGCACCGGCGACGCCGTCTACTCGATCAGTGTGGACATCGCGGACTCCGGCCGGCTCTCCGCACAGGCGGTCGGCAACGCCACCCTTCCCCAGGGCTACCGGCTGGACCGCGCCGCCGTGGCCGACATGGTCGCGCTGGGCTGGTCCCCGCCCGGGGTGGTCGCCGGCTCCGGCGAGCACTTCGGCCTGGCGGGCGACACCGCCGAGGCGACCCGGATCGCCGCCCTGCTCTCGCGTACCCTGCGCGACGTCTATGGCGCCCCGCACCCCGCGTTCCTGGTCTATGTGGTGCAGGGCGCCGACGGCGAGCCCGTGACCGTGGAGCCGCTGGGCACCGCGCGCGGCGAGTTCGGCCCGGACCGCGCGGCCGAGACCGACCTCGACGAGGCCCTGGCCGCCGCCGCGCAGGCGGCGGAGGAGGACGTGCTGGGCCTGGCGGAGCGGGTCCGGACGGTCGTCTCCACGATGCTCAAGTCCAACGCCGACCAGGTGCAGGTCGACTCGGACGGGGACATCAGCATCCGGGCCGGGTCGGCCATGGTGTTCGTCCGGGTACGCGACAACCCGCCTCTGGTCGACGTCTTCTCGCCCGTGCTCACCGAGGTGGAGCCGACCGAGCGGCTCTACGTGAAGCTCTCCGAGCTGACCAACCGGATGCCGATCGGCAGGCTCTACTGCGCCGACGACACGGTCTGGGCGTCCATCCCGGTGTTCGGCCGCAACTTCCAGGCGACGCACCTGATGCTGGCGGTGCAGGTGATGACCGGCCTCGCCGACGAGCTGGACGACCGGCTGCACGGCGAGTTCGGCGGCAAGCGCTTCTTCGGCGAGGGCGACAAGCCCGGCCGGCGGGACCAGGGCGAGCACCGCACCGGCATGTACCTGTGAGTCAGCTCGCCGGCAGCCAGGCCAGTTGTTCGGCGCCGGCCGGGTCGCTTGCCCGCAGGCCGGTGTCGGAGACGGTCCACAGGACGCCGCCGACCAGCAGCGACCGGGTGACCGGGGCGCCACCCTGGTGCGCGACCCGGCCGACCTCCCCGACGGACGAGCCGGTGACCCGCAGCAGGCGCAGCGCGTTGTCGACCGGGAGCGCCACCAGGCCGGTCCGGGCGTCGTACAGGAACGCGTGCGGGTCGAACTCGACCGTGGAGGCGGCTTTCGGCACGTGGTACCTGGCCAGCCGGGCGGGCTGGGCCGGGTCCGCCACGTCGAACAGGGAGACCTGGAGGCCCTGCGTCCGCCCCCGCTCGTCCGCCTCCTGACCCACCCCGAGCAGCCGGCCCTCGCCCACCGGGTGCAGGTACGCCGAGTACCCGGTGATCTTCAGCTCCCCGGTGACCCGGGGCGCGGCCGGATCCGTCAGGTCGAGCGAGTAGAGCGGGTCGGTCTGCCGGAACGTCACCACGTACCCGGTGGGGCCGAGGAAGCGCACCGAGTGGATCCGCTCGCCCCGACCGAGCCCGGTGACCGAGCCGGTGCGGGCCAGGGTGCCGTCGCGCCGGGTCAGCACGTACACGGCGGACTCGCTCGCCGGCGGCGGACCGAAGGCATCGCCGCTGGTGGTGGCCACCCGGAGCCGACCCTGCCACTCCGACAGCGCGTACTGGTTGACGAGCGTGCCCGGCACGGCGCCGGCGGCCAGGTAGCGGGGGCGGCCCGGGGCGGCGGTGTCGAACTGGTAGATCGCGGTGGCCGCCGGCCCGGCCGTGGGAACCCACCCGGTCCGCCAGGGCCGGCCGGCCGGGTGGCGCGAGCCGGCCAGGTAGAGGCTGCGGGCCGTCCCGTAGACGGTGTCCGCGTCGGCGGCGACGCTGACCGGGTCGCCATCGCCGAGCCGGCCGGTCGTCAGGTCGAAGCTGAGCACGGTGAGCACGGCGCTGCCGGTGCTGTCGGCCGTCGCGCTCAGCCGGTCGCAGCCGACCCTGCCGGCTTCGCGCCGGTCACCCTCGGTCCACTCGTACGCCGGCAGCCAGGCGTCTAGGTCGGCTGCGGCGATCACCGCCCGGTTCGCCGCCAGCCGCTCCTCGTCGGTGGCGTCCTGCCGGTACGGAAAGGTCAGCCGGGGATGCGAGCGGACCACCACCCGGGCCGTCGCCCCGGTCAGCCGCGCGTCGAGCAGGCTCCCGTCGATCCGGTACGTCCCGACGAGCGTCGGCGGCCCGGCCAGGTCCACCAGCAGCAGCCGCGGGCCCGGCTCCCCGTTGTCGGCCGGCCGCTTCCCGCCCACGACCGGGATCCGCGGCGCCGACCGGACCAGCACCAGCGCCCGGTCGCCGTGCAGCAGCAGGCTCGCGGCGGGCCAGTCGGTGGGCAGGGTGGGGTCGTCACCCGCCGCCAGGTCCAGCCGGCCCGTGATCCGCCGCGTCGCCGGGGCCGCCACCCGCAGCACGCCGCCGGTGACCGTGACGATCCGCCGTCCGTCGGTCTTCACCAGGTCCGGCTCGTCGGCGTCCGGTTCGTGGTTGTTGGTGGTCGAGTGATCCGCCTGCGCGGCCTCCCCGCCCGGCGCGCCGGCCCGCGACTTCCGCACGTCGCCCATCGCGGGGACGGGCCCGCCCAGCAGGTCGATCGCCTCAGGCGCGAGGCCCCACGGGCTGACCGACTCGGTCGCCGCCGCGCGTAGCCGGGCCAGCGCGTCGGCGCACGAGTCGAAGGACACCAGCCGGACGGCCCCCGCCGGGGGTGTCCAGGGCTCCGTCGTGCCGCGCGGCAGCCCGGTCGCGCTACCCGCCAGCAGGGTCAACGCGGCCAGCGTGCCGGCCGCGGCGGTTACCGTTCCCCGTGCCATGCCCGGTTCGACGCCGGCCGTCCGGTTGCGGTTCCGGTGGGCGCCGACGGAGCCTCAGGGCGACGTCCCGCCGCCCGGGCGACGTGGGGCCGCGTCAGGGGGTGGACGGGCCGACGCCGGGGGACTCGACGAGCCGGGAGAGCACGATCGTGCTCCGGGTCGAGGTGACGAACGACTCGGCCCGGAGCCGCTCCAGCGCCTCCTCCAGGTGGGCGATGTCCGCCGCGCGCAGGTGCACCAGCGCGTCCGCCTCCCCCGAGACGGTGTACGCCCCGACCACCTCGGGATGCCGGCGGGCGGCCACGCCGATCTGGGCCGGAGTGGTCCGTCCGGCGCAGAACAGCTCCACGAACGCCTCGGTCGTCCAGCCGACCGCCGCCGGGTCGACGACCGCCGTGAAGCCCCGGATCACGCCCGTGGCGCGCAGCCGGTCGACCCGGCGTTTGACCGCGGGAGCGGACAGCGACACGCGGCTGCCGATGTCGGCGTACGACGCGCGGGCGTCGGCCACGAGCAACGCAATGATTCGCTGATCTACGGCGTCTATCTGCAACGTTCCGCCTTCGGGAAGCAATGGTTGTGGCTGTTACCAAAGGTGTAGCCTACCTACCCTTGGTCATCGTGGACCAGCAGCGAGTCGCGCGAAAGCGGACATATCTCATGTGCTCGCCCGAGCACTTCGCCGTCGAGTACGCGATCAATCCGTGGATGGACGTCACCACCCCCGTGGACGCGGGCCTGGCGGTCAAGCAGTGGGACCGGCTGCGGGAGGCGCTGATCGATCTCGGTCACGACGTGCACCTGCTGACGCCCCAGGCCGGGCTGCCCGACATGGTGTACGCGGCCAACGGCGCGTTCGTGGTGGACGGGACGGTCTACGGCGCCCAGTTCAAGCACGAGCAGCGGGCCGCCGAGGCCGCCGCGCACCGGGCCTTCTACGAGGGGCACGGCTGGCGGTTCGTCGCCCCGAACGAGACCAACGAGGGCGAGGGTGACTTCGCGTACCTGCCGGACGCGCACGGCGGGCTGATCCTGGCCGGCCACGGCTTCCGTACCGAGCTCCCGGCGCACGCGGAGGCGCAGGAGGCGCTGAGCCGCCCGGTGGTGTCGCTGCGCCTGGTCGACCCGCGCTTCTACCACCTGGACGTGGCGCTGGCCTCGATCGACGACGCGAACATCGTCTACTACCCCGGCGCGTTCTCGGCGGCCAGCCAGAAGGTCCTCGCCCAACTCTTCCCGGACGCGGTGATCGCCGACGACTCCGACGCCCTGGCCTTCGGCCTGAATTTGGTCAGCGACGGGCTCAACGTCGTCCTCAACAGCGAGGCGACCCGGCTCGCCGGCAAGTTCAAGGCCGCCGGGTACAACCCGGTGCCGGTCGACCTGGCCGAGCTGAAGAAGGGCGGCGGCAGCGTGAAGTGCTGCATCGCCGAGCTGCGCCACTGACCCCGCGGGTCACCTGACGGCGCGGGCGGGCGGGCCCCCCGGAGGGAGGGACCCGCCCGACCGGGGATCAGCCCAGCGTGGCCAGCTCGTTGATCAGCACGTTGGAGACGAGGCGGCCGTCCCGCTGCACCCTGCGCAGGTACCACTTCTGCTGCGGGGTGCGCGGCTGGTTGAACTGCCACGCCCCGCGCGGGCTGTCGACCTGGCCGATCTTGCCCAGCGCCAGGTTCACCTGCTGTGAGCTCGGGTTCGACCCAGCCAGCCGGATCGCCTTGTCCAGCACCTGCGCGGCGTCGTACGAGGCCATCGCGTACGTGGTGGGGGACACGTTGTGGTGCTTCCGGTACGCCGAGGCGAAGATCCGGTTGGCGGTGTTGTTCAGGTCGGCGGAGTAGTTCAGGGCCGTGACGATGTTGCGGGACTCCGCCTCCTGCACGTCGCTGAGCACGGTGCCCTCGGTGAGGAACCCGGGGGCGTAGATCGGGCCCCGGTACCCCTCCCGGTACAGCTGCCTGACGAACTGCGCAGCCGCCGAGCCGGCGAAGTCACAGAAGATCGCGTCCGGGTTGCGGTTCAGCGCCTTGCGGATGTCGGCGGCGTAGGTGGTGCCCCCCGGAGAGTCGGTGGGGTTGGTCCAGATCACCGCGTCCGAGATGCGGGGGTCGGACGAGCCCGCCGTGCCGAACCACCCCTTGAAGCCGTCGATCACGTCCCGGCTCGCGGCGTTGTCCGGCGCGATGATGGCGACCTTGCTGCCCGTGGGCAGCTTCCGCGCCAGGTACGGGCCGAGCGCCCGCCCCGGCTCGTTCAGCACGTACGAGGCGCGCCAGATGTAGACGACGCTCTGGAGGCTCTGGGGCGAGGCGTTGGAGCCGATGAGCGGGACCCGGGCCTTCTCCACGGTGTCCCGGATGCCCGCCATCACGATCGAGTTGACCACCCCGGTGAGGGCCAGGGCACCCTGCCTCAGCAGGCTCTCCACGGCCGCCGTGCCGGTCTCCGCGCTGTCGCCCTCGTCGGCGGTCAGCAGGGTCACCGGATGCCCGCCCAGGCGCTGGTCGTGGAGGTCCAGGTAGAGCTGGAAACCGTCGGTGATCTCCTCGCCGATGGCTTTGTAGCCGCCCGACTGCGGTGCGATCAGACCGATCTTGATAGGTTCGCCTGCCGGGGCCGACGCGGCGTCGCCGTCGCCGTCGGTGCCGCAGGCGGCGGTCAGGCCGGTGGTACCGAGAGCGGCCAACAGTTGGAGTGCCCGCCTACGGTTCATCTGGGACACCGCGTTCCTTCCGGGGATCTGAGCAGGGCAGATAGGCCCCTCGGCGTTCCTACCCGGTCGGGCACGCTGCGTCAATGCTCACTGATCACTTGAAAGGACCGCACCGCATCGACCACCGTCGGCCAGACCGCCGACTCCGGATCGATAAGCCCGAAGTGCTCGCATTCCGGCAGCTCGACCAGGCGCGTCGGGCTGCCCGCCGCCCGCGCCGCCTCGGCGTACGCGCGGCTCAACGCCACCGGCACCTGGCGGTCCAGCAGACCGTGCACGATCACGGTAGGCGTCGATCCGTTCACCAGGGTGCGGGGGTCGGCCGCGGCGTACCGCTCGGGGTGCTCCTCCGGGCCGCCGCCGAGCAGCGCGGCCACCGCGCCGGAGTCCAGGTCCAGCCGGTACGCCTCGGCCAGGTCGGCGACCGGGGCCAGGGCCAGCACCCCGCCGACCGTGGCCGGGGCGGACGCGGCGGCGTACAGCGCGAGGTGGCCGCCGGCCGAGTGGCCGACCAGCAGCGGCGGGCCCGGCGGCATCCGGTCCCCCAGCACCGGCGCGGCCAGCTCCGGCAGCGCCGCCACCCCGGTGAGCACGTCGGTCAGCGTGCCCGGCCAGCCGCCGCCCGGCTGCCCGGTCCGCCGGTACTCCAACTGCGCGACCGGGTGGCCGAGCGCGGCCAGGGCCGCCGCGAGCGGACCCGTGTGGGTGCGGTCGTACTCGGCCCGCCAGAAGCCGCCGTGCACCACGACGACCAGGGGCCGCGCGGGGCCGTCGCCCGCCGGGAGGCGCAGGTCGGCGATCTGGTCCGGGTGCCCGCCGTACGCGACGGTGGCGTCCGGGGGCGGGGCGGGGCGGCTGAGTACGGCGCGGGGATCGGCGGACACGTCGGCGACGGTAGCGTGCCCGGCCGCGCCACGCTGTCACCCTTACCGGTCCCGGCGAGCGTCCACGGCACCCGCTGCGCGAAGATGGAACGCATGACCGAAGCGCGTTCCCCTGGACACAACGACGAGCCGGGCCACGACGGCACCGGTCACTCCGGCACGGTGGTGGTGGTCGGCCCGGACGGCCGGCCGGTCGGCACCGTGCAGACCGACGAGGGCGCGGGCGAGGACCCGACCCGCCTGGTCGAGCAGCCGGCCAAGGTGATGCGGATCGGCAGCATGATCAAGCAGCTGCTGGAGGAGGTCAAGGCCGCTCCGCTGGACGACGCCAGCCGCCACCGGATGCGGGAGATCCACGAGCGGTCGATCGTCGAGCTGAAGGAGGGCCTGGCCCCCGAGCTCCGCGAGGAGTTGGAGCGCATCTCGCTGCCCTTCACGGAGGACAAGGCGCCCAGCGAGGGTGAGCTGCGCATCGCGCACGCCCAGCTCGTCGGCTGGCTGGAGGGGCTGTTCCACGGCATCCAGGCAGCGCTGGTCGCCCAGCAGATGGCGGCGCGGGTGCAGCTGGAGCAGATGCGCTCCGGCCGGGCCGCCCTGCCCAGCGGCCCCGGCGGGATGATCCCGGGCATGCCGGGCATCGGCCAGCCGCAGGGCGGCGAGGGCCACGGCACCGGCCAGTACCTCTGACCGGCGGCGCCGGGCCGGCGAGCGGGCGCAGCGGCCCCGCCCGGCCCGGCGCGCTCAGCCCACCCCGAAGACCTTCTCCAGGTACGCCGCCACGCCGTCCTCCGAGTTCGCCGCCGTGACCTCGTCGGCGATCGCCAGGACGGCGGGGTGCGCGTTGGCCACCGCCACCCCGCGCCCGGCCCAGGTCAGCATCGGCACGTCGTTCGGCATGTCCCCGAACGCCAGCACGTCCCGCGCGTCCACCCCCAGCCGGGCGCAGTACCAGGCCAGGCCGGCGGCCTTCGTCACGCCCGCCGCCGAGATCTCCACCAGCCCCGAGTACGACGAGTGGGTCGCCTCGGCCAGCCCGCGCAGCGCCCCCGCCACCACCTGGACGAACACGTCCGGGTCCTGCTCGCCGGCCCGGGCCAGCAGCTTCACCGCCGGCATCGAGTGCAGCTCCTCCGGCGACTCGATCGCTCTGATCAGGTCGGTGTCGGCGTCCCAGCGCAGCGGGTAGTGCGCCTCGTGCCGCATCTCGCGGCTGTCCACGATCTCCACCGCGAAGGTGACCCCGGGCACCTCGGCGCGCAGCCGGCGGGCCACCTCGGCGAGCAGTTCCGGCGCCAGCGGGTCGGCCCGCAGCACCTCGTCTGCCGTCGGGTCGTACACCACGGCGCCGTTCGCGCAGATCGCCGGGAGGGGTTCGGCGAGCTGCTCGTACACCAGCTTGAGCCAGCGGATGGGACGGCCGGTGACCAGCACGACCGGCGTGCCCCGCGCGGCCAGCCGGGTCAGCACGTCCCGGGTGCGCGGTCTGACGGTCCGCTCGTCGTCGAGCAGAGTGCCGTCGATGTCGCTGGCCACCAGCCGTGGAGTCTCTCCCATCACCGGGAGAGTAGCCGGTCCAGGTAGATCGCGACGCCGTCGTCGTCGTTGCGCAGGGTCACCTCGTCCGCGGCGGCCCGGACCAGCGGGTGCGCGTTCGCCACGGCCACCCGCGCCCATCCGGCCCACTCGAACATCGGCAGGTCGTTGGGCATGTCCCCGAAGACCAGCACCTCGGCCGGGTCGACCCCGAGCCGCTGCGCCACCACGCTCAGCCCGGACGCCTTGTCCACCCCGGGCGGGCAGATCTCGATGAACCCGAGCCCGGCCTGGGTGAGCGTGGCGACCTCCGGCGGGACGATCCGGCAGGCGGTCTCCAGCAGGACGTCCACGTGGTGGTCGGCCGTCCGCGCGAACGCCTTGATCACGTCGACGGCCAGGCACTCGTCGCGGGTGCGGGCCTCGAACCGGTCCGGGTACGGCCAGCTCGGGTGGTAGTCGCCCCACAGCGGGGCGTCGTGCTCGTCGGACGCCTCGACCATCACGGTGAGCGGGCCGACCTCGGCCTCCAGGTCGGCCAGCAACCGGGCCAGCACGTCCCGGGCGAGCCGCTCGTCGCGCAGCACCACCGGGCCGGCCGGGTCGCTCTGGTCGACCACCCGGCCGCCGCCGGCCATCACGAGGTAGTCGGCCGCGCGGATGTCGTTGCGGGTGAGCTCGGCGAGCCGGGGACCCCGGCCGGTCGCCCCGACCACCGGGATGCCGGCGGCCCGCACCCGGTCGAGCACCCCGTGGGTGTACGCGGAGACGGTGTCGTCGCTGCGGACCAGCGTGCCGTCGAGGTCCGTGGCGATCAGCTTGGGCAGGCCCGGGCGGGTCATGGTTCCTCCTTCGCCCGCCGCCGTCGCACCGGCCGTTCTCGGTCGTCGGTGCCTCGACCGGTAGGACGGCGGGCAGCAACCGTACCTCGCCGAACAGGCCGCAACCATGGCTTCCTGACGAATCGGGCACCAACGGAGGGCGACCTCCGGGTGTCCCCGGGTCGGGTCAGCGTGGCGGCTCGGGCCGGGCGAAGGGCACGGTCGGCTGGACGGTGAGGTCGGCCGGGGCGGGCGGCAGGTCGTCGGCCCGGGACGACGGACGCCGCGCCGCGCCCCGCCAGCTCCACGCCCGGCCGGGACCGCTCCCGTCGGCGGAGGCGTCGTCCTCCTCCGGGCCGGCCTCGCCCGGAGCGTCCCCGCGCGCGGCGGCGTCGCCGGGCGCGTCGAGCCGGCCGGCGAGGTGCAGCGCCACCGCCAGCAGCGCGCACGCCGCGAAGGCCATCTCCAGCCCCCGGCCGTACTCGACCTTGAAGCCGTCCTCGGACGTGTAGAACAGCATCCGTCGGCCAACCTCGTCCAGCGCGAACGTCATGGCCGCCAGGAGGCCGAGCCCGGCCGCGGCCAGCGCGAGGCCGGCCACCCGCGCGTTCCGCCGCGCGCCGGCCGTGCCGTGCAGGGCGAGGGCGACCGCCGCGACCAGCCCGAACAGCCCGAACAGGTAGCCCGTCCCGAACCCGCCGATGTCGGACACCCCGGCCGGCACCCGCAGGCTGGTGCTCCCGTCGGGGCCGCTGTTCGGCACGGTCATCACCAGCCACTCCCCGGCCAGCGAGGCGAACGCGGCCGCGGCGCCGAGGCCGGCGGGCACCAGGGGGAAGCGGCGGTCCCGCGTCAGCCCGGACAAGGGCCGGCCCGCCCGGCCGGGTGGGGGCCGCTCCGTACCGCCCCACTCCACGACGGCCGCCCCATCGGATCGGTCGTCCTGCCGGGGAATGGGGAGATCCTGGGACATGGGCCACCTCTCCGCCGCTCGCGGGCCTGAGGCGAATCATGACACAGGTGGCCGCATCGGCGGGATTCGCGCGGTCTGTGGTTCCCTGGGTGGGATCGGGGGGCAGTCGGTCGCCGGGGCGCCGGGCTTTCCGTTAGCGTCGGGACATGCCTATCCGTACCGCTTCCGCACGCTGGCAGGGCGATCTCGCCGAGGGCTCCGGCACGGTCCGCACCGGCAAGGGCGGACTCCAGGGGAACTACTCGTTCAAGTCGCGCTTCGAGGAGGGCGAGGGGACCAATCCCGAGGAGCTGATCGGGGCCGCCCACGCGGCCTGCTTCTCGATGGCCCTGTCCAAGCAGCTCGCCGACGCCGGCGCCACCGGCACCTCCGTCGAGACCACGGCCAAGGTGCACTTCGACAAGACCGACGCGGGCATGACCGTGACCCGGATCGACCTGGAAACGGTCGGCCAGGCCCCGGGCCTGGACGACGCCCAGTTCGCCAAGCTGGCCGAGACCGCCAAGGAGAACTGCCCGATCTCGCGGCTGCTGTCCCCGGGCGCGCAGATCAGCCTCACCGCCCGCCTCGCCTCCTGAGGATCTGCCCCGCCCCCGCCGCACGGCCCGGCCCCCGCCGCACGGCCGGCCCCGGAGGAATCGCCCGCCGGGGATTGTTCCGTCCGGCGTGGATCTTGCGGGTCGGGCGGCGGCGGGCCGGGTCGGCGAAGATGGGGGCGTGGCGATGGAGATGAGCCGGGAGCGCTTCGAGGAGCTCGTGGGAGAGGCCCTCGACGAGGTTCCCGAAGAGCTGCTCGGGCTGATGAGCAACGTGGTGATCCTGGTCGAGGACGACCCGCCCCCGGGCGACGAGGACCTGCTCGGCCTGTACGAGGGGCACGCCCTCACCGAACGCGGCTGGGACTACTCCGGCGTCCTGCCCGACCGCATCCTCATCTACCGCCGTCCCATCCTGCGGATCTGCGACAGCGAGGAGGACGTCGTCGACGAGGTGGCCGTGACGGTGGTGCACGAGATCGCCCACCACTTCGGCATCGACGACGACCGGTTGCACGAGCTGGGCTGGGCCTGAGTCTGCCCCCGCCACCGTTCCGGGCGATGTGCCCGGGTTGCGATCGTCGCCTACCCTCCGGACAGGCACTTTCCCCGTCAGGAGGCACCTCGATGCGCAGCGCGCTGTTCTCGGCAGAGAACCTGGAGAAGGAGTCCGCCCAGCCCGGCATGCGGCTGCAGAACTCCAAGATGTTGAAGATCGAACTCAACGGCGAGGCGATGGCCCGGGTCGGGTCGATGGTCGCCTACCAGGGGCAGGTGCAGTTCCAGGCGCTCGGCTCCGGCGGCCTGGGCAAGTTCATCAAGCAGAAGCTCACCGGTGAGGGCGTTCCGCTGATGAAGCTCACCGGCCGGGGCGACGTCTTCCTCGCCGAGCTGGCCAAGGACGTGCACATCATCGACCTGGAGCCGGGCGACGCCCTCTCCATCAACGGCTCCAGCGTGCTGGCGTTCGACTCCACCCTCCAGTACGACATCCGCATGGTCGGTGGCGCCGGCATGGCCTCCTCCTCCGGCCTGTTCAACTGCGTTTTCACCGGCTACGGCCGGATCGCGATCACGACCAAGGGCACGCCGGTCGTGCTCAACGTCGACGCGCCGACGTACGTGGACCCGCAGGCCGCCGTCTGCTGGTCGGCCAGCCTCCAGACCGGCTACCACCGGGCCGAGCAGCTCGGCCTGGGCACGCTGCTCGGCCGCACCACCGGCGAGGCGTTCACGATGAGCTTCGCGGGGCAGGGCTTCGTGGTGGTGCAGCCGTCGGAGGAGCCGCCGGTCATGGGCAGTGGGGCCCAGCAGCAGCAGGGCGGCCTGTTGGGCGGCCTGCTGAGCTGACCGGCGGCGGGGCGCTCCGGCGACGGGGGCGCCCCGCGCGCTCGGCTCGTCCGGCGGGCAGCCGGACCCCGCTTCGGCTCAGCCCTCCCGCGCGGTCAGCTCAGCTCCCCCGCGCGAAGCCGGGACAGCCACGCCGCCGCGTCGGCGTAGTCGACGTCCGAGAGACCGGCGGGCGGGGGGACCGGTCGCTCGGTCGCCCCCTCGGCCCAGCGGTGCCGGCGGTACGACCCGAGGAAGCGTACGTCCGCGCAGACCCGGCGCAGACCCTGCAACGCCTCCCCGAGCCGGACGTCGGCGACGTGCCCCGTGCAGTCGAGGAAGAAGACGTACCGGCCGAGCGCCTCGCCCGTCGGGCGGGACTCGATCCGGGTCAGGTTGATCCCGCGCACGGCCAGCTCCATCAGCACCGACAGCAGGGCACCCACCCGGTCGTGGGCGATGTACACGGCCAGCGACGTGACGTCGTCCCCGGTGGGGGGCGGGGGCGGGCCGGGCCGGGACAGCAGGGCGAACCGGGTCACGGCGTCCGGGTGGTCGGCGATCTTGTCGGCCAGCACGGCCAGCCGGTGCCGGGCCGCCCCGATCGGGGCGCAGATCGCGGCGTCGTACTCGCCCGCGGCCGCGCCCGCGGCGGCGGCCCCGTTGGACAGCACGTCGATCACTACGGCGTCTGGCAGGTACGCCCGCAGCCAGCCCCGGCACTGGGTGGACGCCTGCGGGTGGGCGGCCACCGAGCGGATCGACGCCAGCGTCGTCCCCGGCCGGGCGCCGAGCACGAACTGGACCGGCAGGATCACCTCCCGGGTGATCACCAGGGGCTCCCCCTCGGCCAGTTCGTCGAGGGTGACCCCGACGGCGCCGCCGATCGAGTTCTCCAGGGGCACGAGGGCGGCGTCCGCGTCCCCGGCCCGTACGCTCTCCAGCGCCTCGCCGACGCTGCGCGCGGGCGTGCGGGTGCCGTGCTCCGCGGCGGGCACGGTGCGCAGCGCCTGCTCGGCGAAGGTGCCCTCGGGGCCGAGGTAGGCGAAGCGGGTGGGTGGTGTTCCCGGCATACCGCCAGCCTACGCACCCGGTACGCCGGCCGTGCCGCCGTCGCACGCGAGCGCCCGGATGCCGCCCGGCGCGGACACCCGTACCTCGATCGTGCAGACGTCGGTGCCCGCGGTGACCAGCTTCAACGCGCCCGGCCGGCCCCGGGTGACCACCTGCAGCTCCTCGTGCCCGGTCACCCGGAGCACGGTGTACTGCCAGTCCCCGGCGCAGAGCGGGCCCTGGCGCACCCGTACCTCGGCCGACCGGGGCAGCACCCCGGCGCTGCCGCGCACGAGCGAGACCACCCGGTTGCCCGACGGGCCGTTGCGGCAGTCGGTGGCGACCAGGTCGGCGGCGGCGGTGGTCGGCGGGGCGAACGGGGGCGGGGTGACCGTCGGCGCGGTGGACGGGCCCGGGGTGGGCGAGGCGCCCGCCGCCGTGGGGCTGGGCGACTGGGCCGGCAGGCGGAGTTCGGGCGGCACCCCGCAGCCGCCCAGCGTCACGGCGGCGAGGGAGGCGACGGCCAGCAGCGTGACCGTCGTGGGTGGCCGGCGGGGCGCGGTGCGGTGCGGGGTGGTGGGCGGCACGAGCCGATCCTTGCATCGGAGAACATCGTTGCGGCCGGATGGCCGAGCCCATCGTAGAAGCTGCCGGCGCGCCGGTGAAGAGCGGCGGCCGGCGGTACGCGACCGGCCGGGTCGCGGCGTCCGGACCGACGCCGTGCCGGGTCGGTGGCGCTGAGGCGCGGGCCGTGCCAGTCAGCCAGGACGCGGGCCGTGCCCGTCAGCTGAGGCACGGGCCATGCCGTCAGCCGCGGCGCGGCGATGCGGGCCAGTCGAGGAGGCGGTGCCGTCAGTCGAGAATCCGGTGCCCGGCGCGGCGCAGCGCGGCCGTGGCCTCGCCCAGCCGGACGGCCGGCACGAGCACGTGGTCGGTGTCGTAGGTGGAGAATGCCACCGCGTTGACCCGGGCCTGCGCGAGCGGGGCGACCAACGAGGCGAGTGTGCCGGTCACCGCCAGGTCGAGCGGCCCGACAACCCGCAGGCAACGCCAGTCGGTCTCGGCCTCTGCCGGAGCGCGGGCGGCCGGGCAGATCACCGAGACCCCGTCGATGGACCAGCTGACGCTCACCACCTCGCTGTCGCCCAGCTCGGCCCACAGGGCTGGCCGGAGGGCGGCGTCGGTGGCCAGCCGGCACACCGCGTACTCTCCCGGCAGCAGAGCGACATCGAGCATGATGGCACCTTACGGCCTGAGCGGCTCGACGCCCCAGCTCCGCCGGTGCGGCGAACGCCACATTTATGCTGGTCACGGTGAAGCTGGGCGGATCAGACCGCCGCGAAGAAGGTGAGCGACCCGGCGACCTGGCCGTCGGTCAGCACCGGCGTGGAGATGGCGTCCACGGTCGGGTCGGGGCAACCCGCCGCCGCGGCCTGGACCCGTAGCAGCCCGCGCGCGAGGCGGCCGGAATGCAGGGCGAGCAGCGGTGGGATCTTGTCGGTCTCCTGCTCGGTCAACTCTCCGCGGTGGGCGGTGAAGTCGAGCAGGCGCAGGCAGCCGTCGAGCAGCGGCAGCCCGATCACGTCCTCCGGGCAGCCGAGGCAGAGCAGCTCGCAGCCGGACGCCGAGACCGCGACGACCCGGGTCTCGGCGTCGATGAGCAGACACGGCTCGGCCGCGCAGGAGACCGTGACGGACCACTGCCCGAAGTTGTCGGACTCCTGCGCCGGCGGTGTCCGGGCGTCGGGCACGAACACTTCCGAGAGCGAGAGTTCGACGTGAGCCACCGCGCCTCCTATGTGCACCGACTGTCTGTCCACGCTAGCCGGTCGACCAGCGAGCGTTGGCCGCGCTGGCGCCACCGAGCCGCCGGTGGTCGGTTGCCCTGGACCGGGCGGCCGGCGACGGCGCGGCCGGATTGCTGCTCTGCGTACGGACCGGAACGCGTGGCGTCGCCGGAGACGTTACCGGCGGTTGGCCGGCTTGTCAGCCGCCGTTCGGCCCGCGTCGTACCACCGGTAGTCGGCCGCTGGACGGTACGTGCCGTTCATCCAGGTGCCAGGGTGCTGCGCGACCCGGGCCAGCTTCTCGGCGGTCGTCGGACTGATCCGGTTTCCCCCGGCGACGAGCAGCCGGTCCAGCTCCCGGTGGGTGGCCATCAGGCAGTCCTTCGGCAGGCCGTAGACGCTGATGACGCCGGAGCCGACGAAGGTCAGCACCGGCGTCACCGGGATTTGCAGCCCCACCGCCTGGGAGAGGGCCTTGCTCGCCCGCTTGGCGTCCCTGCGGGCCTCGGCGACGTAGGGCGGTCGCTTGCCGTTGATCTGGACGACGTCGCCGGCCACCAGCACCCGGGCCCTGCCGTGGTCGGCGATCGTCACCGCGTACAGGCCGCCGGGGCCGATGGCGAGGAAACCCGCGCGATCGTCCTGGGCCTGGTCGAAGAGGAGATCCGCCGCGTCGGTGCGGGGCCACTCGATGACGTGCCAGGCCGGACCGAGGTGGTCGAGCCGACTCAGCGCCCGCGCCCCGGCCGCCTCCAACCGGCGGGCGCCGCGCTCGGCGCGCCGGCGACGAGCCCACTCCAGCGGGTTCGGGCGAACCGGCTCCAGCGCCCCCGGCGCCTCGGCCCGGGGGTGTGGCACCGCGACGGGCGGCAGTGCCCGGGCGGTAGGTCCGACACGGCGTGCGGGAAAGACAGTCATCGCGACCTCCGGCAAAAGGTCCCTCGAAGTTATCTTCTCACTACCCTACGTCGCCAGACCGGGTGCCCGGCAAGTCTAACGGCCGGAGTGAGTGTGGATGAATGCCATATTCATCCACAGTCGTTTTACCGGATGCCGCCAATCCCTGCCCTACGCTGGGGCGGGTGACCCACTACGTGGACAGCGAGGTCGGCCGGCTCGGCACGGTGCTGCTGCACCGACCGGGCCCGGAGCTGGCCCGACTCACCCCCCGCAACAACGACTCACTCCTCTTCGACGCTATCCCATGGGTGGGCCGCGCGCAGGAGGAGCACGACGCGTTCGCCGCGGCGCTGCGCGAGCGCGGGGTGGAGGTGCTGTACCTCGCCACCCTGCTCGCCGAGACCCTCGCCGTCACCGATGCCCGCGCCGAGCTGACCGAGCAGGTGCTGCGCTCGCCCCGGCTCGGCGACGCCCTGCGCCGCCGGATCGCCGACCACCTCGCGTACCTGGACCCGGCCGCCCTCGCCGACGTACTCATCGCCGGTCTCGCGCACGAGGAGCTGCGGATCAGCCAGGAGCGGCCCGGTGGGCTGGTCTACGCCCTGATGGACCGGCACGACTTCGTCATCGACCCGCTGCCCAACCTGCTGTTCACCCGCGACTCCTCACTGTGGATCGCCGACCGGGTCGGGGTGACCAGCCTCGCCATGCTCGCCCGCCGCCGGGAGAGCACCATCACCCACGCCATCTACCGCTACCACCCACGGTTCGCCGGCACCCGGTTCGTCTACGGGCCGGAGCTGGAGCACCTGGAGGGCGGGGACGTGCTGCTGCTCGCCCCGGGCGTGCTCGCCGTCGGGGTGGGCGAGCGGACCACCCCCGCCGGGGCGGAGCGCCTCGCCCGACAGGTGTTCGCCGCCGGGCTGGCACACACCATTCTCGTGGTCCCGATCGCCCAGGAGCGGGCCACCATGCACCTGGACACGGTCTGCACCATGGTCGACGTCGACGCCGTGCTGATGTACCCCAACGTCGCGACCACGCTGTCCGCGTACACGGTGGTCGCCGGCCCGGACGGGGAGCCGCAGGTGGACGGGCCCGCGCCGTTCCTGCGCGCCGCCGCCGACGCGATGGACCTCGACCAGCTCCGCGTCATCGACACCGGCCTCGACCCGGTGACGGCCGAGCGGGAGCAGTGGGACGACGGCAACAACACCCTCGCGCTCGCCCCCCGGCTCTGCGTCGGGTACGAACGCAACACCGAGACCAACGCCCAGCTGGAACGGGCGGGCATCGAGGTGATCCCGATCGCCGGCTCCGAGCTGGGCTCCGGCCGGGGCGGCCCCCGGTGCATGTCCTGCCCGCTGGTCCGCGAGCCGCTGAAGCGGTGAGGAGGGGCAGCTCAGCGGAGGGTGAGCTGGCGGCCGAGCAGCCCGTGCCGCGCCCGCCGGCCCGCCGCGTCCAGCGGGTCCTTGTCCTCCAGCGCCTCGGCGTACCGCTTGGCGAACTCCGTCACCGGCTCCTCCCACTCGGCGGCCGGCACGTCCTCGGGCAGGTCCCACACCGGCACCAGGCGGCCGTGCGCGCGGAACATGCCGGCGAAGCGGGTGTTGCCGCCGAGGGTCAGCGTGCCGGCCGCGCTCAGCCGGGCCAGCGCGTCCAGCGCGGCGTCCTCGTCGTCCGGGAGGACCCAGCGCACGTGCGCCTTCTCGGGCACCTGGCACCAGTACGCGGCGCGGGCGGCGGCGAGCCGTACGGTCGGATAGATCGCCGCGTTGGCCCGCTCCAGCGACGCCTGGACGGTCGGGTCGTCGGCGGCGCCCGGGTCGAGCCAGAACTCGAACCCGTCGTGCATGGTGATCTCCAGCGAGCCGTCGACCAGGGCGTCCTGGAGCCGGGGCCCGGGCCCCGGCAGCGGCGGCACGGACACCGACTTGCCCGGTTCGGTACCCAGTGCGCAGAGCAGGGCGTCGGCCAGGTCCCGGGAGACGTCCCCGGACTGCTGGTGGCGCTGGAGCCCGATGAACACCCGCCCGTCCGGCTTGCTCATCGCCGGGGCGGCCATCGGCAGCACGGTCGCCAGGGTCACCTGCCGGTCGCCGTACTCCTCGACCAACGCGGGGGCGAGCCGCAGCGGCGCGGACGCCGCCGGGACCAGCTCGCGCAGGGCGATCCACTCGGGCTCGTCGGTCAGGCCCTCGAACGGTCGGGGCACGAAGACGTCCCGCACCTTCTCCCGCTTGGGGGTGGCTTCGGCGGCCCGCTGGCTCTTTCGACGCTTGCTCACGGCGAGACAGCCTAGAGGCCGAAGCGGAACGGCGTGGGGACGACCCGCCCTCGCACCGTACGATCGCCGGTCAGCCCGCGACGAGCAGGTCGGGTCGGTCGGCGCACGCGGGGTCGAACTCGGCCCAGACACACTGGCCCAGGCCGTCCCGGTCGACGCCCCACCGGCTGGCGAGCCCGGCGACGATGTGCAGGCCACGGCCGTCGACGGCGTCCGGGCTGGCCGCCCGCAGCCGAGGGCCGACGGTCGCCCCGCCGTCGGTCACCCGGAGCTGGACGACCTGCCCGCCGGAAACCGGGCGCAGCCGCCAGGCCACCCGGACCACCCCGCCGGGAAGCGGGTCGGCGTGCCGGATCGCGTTGCCGACCAGCTCGGCCAGAACGGCCACCAGGTCGGCCAGCAGGACGGGGGAGACCAGGCCGCCCAGCTCGTCGGCGAGCCGGTGCCGGGCCAGCCGCGCACCGGTGGCCTGGTGCGGCACGACCACGCACCATGAACGCTCGACCGGCCCTGTCGCCACCGCCGCTCCTCACTCGCCCCGCCGAGCCGCCCCGCTCGCCGGTGCTCACCGGCGCGGCAGCCGCACCTCTGCGACCGTACCCCCACCTGACCTCGGTCGGAGGGATACCCATCCATTCTGTTGTTCGACGATCCGCCGGACCAGGTACAGGCCGAGACCGGCGCCCGGCTGGCCCCGCCGGCCGTCGGTCTCGCCCTGCCAGAACCGCTCGAACGCCCGCTCCACGTGTTCGGGTGGGATGCCGACCCCCCGGTCGCTGACCCGGAACGAGACGTACCGCCGGGTGGCGGTGGCGGCGATCTCGATCGGGGAGTCCGGCGGGGAGTGCTTGTCGGCGTTGGTGCCCAGCTCGGTCAGCACGGTGACGAGGCTCAGCCGGTCACCGAGCGCCTTCGGCAAATCGGCGGGCAGGTCGAGGACTATCCGGTGGCGCAGGTCGGCGGGCAGGTCGGCGACGGCCGACCGCAGCGCGTCCCCGAGGTCGAACGGCGCGGGCGGCTCGCCCGGGCTCCGGTCGGTAGCCGAGGTGAGCAGCCGGTCGACCAGCCGGGCCAGCTCGTTGGTCCGCTGCCCGATGATCCGGGCGGCCTCCCGCCGGTCGGCGTCGGTCAGCGAGTCCCAGTGGTCGGTGAGGGTGTCCGCGTACCCCTTGATGACGGTGACCGGGGTGCGCAGCGCGTGGCTGGTGACCGCGACGAACAGGTCGCGGTCCTCGTCGCGCAGCTGTTGTTCGGTGGTGTCCCGGAGGGTGACCACCCGTAGCCCGCCCGGGCCGGGCACCTCCCCCGACGTGACGCGCACCCACCGCCCGTCGGGCAGCCGGTGGTCGAGAACCTGACCGGGCTCCGGGAGCGGGAACGGCAGCGGGCGGTTCAGCGCCTGGGCGGCCGACCGGCCGGTGGCCCGGGCGGCGGCCGGGTTCCAGAGCCGGACGTGGCCGTCCCGGTCGACCACGGCCAGCCCGTCGGCCAGCGCCACCATCGGGCCGTCGCCGTGCGCCGGTTGGCCCGTCCGGTCGCCGTACCTGTTGGCGATGCAGGTGGCGAGGTACGCGACCACCTCGTGCCGCCCGGTGCCGGTCGGGTCGTCCTCGTCCGGGTAGAACGCGTGCAGGCTGCCGACGGTGACCCCGCCGACTTCGGCGCGGGCGACCACCATCCGACGCAGCCCGTGCCTCGCCAGCTCGTCGCCGAACGGGTCCGGGAGCCGGCTGACGTCGACCTCGCGCACGCGGGGGCCGGCGAGCAGGCAGACGGTCGCCGGGTCGGTGGGCGACACCGGTCGGCCGACGGCCCACCCGGCGCTTCCGGCCGCGGCGACGACCCGGCCGCCGGTCGGGGTGAACTCCACGAACGCCGTGCCCGCCGCCCCGATCGCCGGCCCGATGACCTCGAGCAGCCGGGGCAGGTCCGGCAGCCCCGCACCGTCAGAGTTGATCATGTCGATCACGACGTCGTGGCCGGCGAGGAGAGCGGCGGGGGCGATGCGCTCCGGCATGTCCCGAGTGTGCCGCGCCGGTCGGCCCGCCGACACCCCCGGCCGATCACGCTCCCGGTGCCGTCCGGGCAGGCTGGCCGGGAGTTGTGCGACGTCCGGGGAGCGGTGCTGTCCGGGCAGGCTGGCCGGGAGTTGTGCGACGTCCGGGGAGCGGTGCTGTCCGGGCAGGCCGGTCGGGAGTTGTGCGACGTCCGGGGAGCGGTGCTGTCCGGGCAGGTGGGCCGGGAGCTGCGCGACGTCCCACGAGCGGTGCCGTCCGGACAGGTGGGCCGCGAGGTGTGCCGGGTCGGGCGAGCGGTGCCGGCCGGACGCCTGTTCTCGCACCTCCACCCCGTCGCCCCGCTCACCGGCCCAGCCGGGCCAGCGTCTGGGCCGGCCGGTCCGTGATGATCCCGTCCACCCCGGCGTCGAGCACCAGCTCCAGGTCGGCCGGCGCGTTGACCGTCCAGACGTACACCTGGTTCCCGGCGGCCCGCAGCGCGGGCAGCAGTTGCGGGCGGGCCCGGAGCAGGGCGACCCCGGGCCCGGCTATCCGGGTGCCGAACGGCAGCCGACCCAGCCGCAGCCAGCGCGGCAGCACCTCCAGCAGCAGCACCGTCGGCAGCTGCGGGGCGAGGTCGCGGATCCGGCGCACCGCCAACGGCGAGAACGACATCACGGTCACCCGGACCGGGTCGTCCGGTCCCGGCTCGGCCAGGCCGTACCGGCGCAGCAGAGTCACCAGCCGGCGCTCGACGTCCCCGCCGTACCGGGTCGGGTGCTTCGTCTCGATCAGCAGCCGGACCGGCCGGTTGGCGGCCAGCACGGCGTCGAGCAGCCGCTCCAGGGTGAGCAGCCGGGTGTGCGACTCGTCCGGCGGCTCGTCGCCGTCGACCGGGACGCACCCGGGGTGCCAGGAGCCGAAGTCCAGCGCCTCCAGTTCGGCCAGCGTGCGCGCGCTGACCAGCCCGGTGCCGTTGCTGGTCCGATCCAGCCGCCGGTCGTGTACGCAGACCAGGTGGCCGTCGCGGGTCAACCGGACGTCGCACTCCAGCCCGTCGGCGCCCTCGTCGAGGGCCCGCAGGTACGCGGCGAGGGTGTGCTCCGGCAGGTCGGCAGAGGAGCCGCGGTGCGCGAAGACGAGGGGGGCACCCATCTGTCGAGTTGCCTCAGACGACCTGGCCCGGCTGCCCGTCCTCGCCGACCACGGGCCGCCCGGCGGAGGCCCACTCGTACATTCCGCCGTCGACGTTGCGTACCCGGTCCCAGCCGTTCTGCACCAGGTGCGCCACGACGTGCGCGGACCGGCCGCCCGAGCGGCAGATGACGGCCACCTCCCGGTCCTTCGGCACCTCGGCGAGCCGGCCGGGCAGCTCCATCATCGGCAGGTGGTGGGCGCCGGGGGCGTGCCCGGCGGCCCACTCGGCGTCCTCACGGACGTCGAGCAGGTAGGTGTCGTCGCTGATCTCGGTCACGGGGATGCTGGGGATCTGGGGTCCGAACACGGCTACCAAGCCTAGATCCTCGGGGGGCCGCCGTGGGTGCGCGGGAGCCCTCCTGGCGGTCAGAGCCGAGTGACCCAGCGGGGGTTCGCCTGGGCCCACCTGGGCATCCGGGTGCTTCGGACCGCCGCGAAGAGTTGGTCGCCCCCGTCGTCCAGCACCACGTACGAGACCTCGTCGATGGTCTCGGGGTGGGAGGGAAGCTGCACCCCGGTCAGCCCGTCCGGGGGGAGGCCGCGGAGCGTGAGCGCCAGGTCCTCCAGGGGTACGCCGTTGGTGTCGACGGTCAGCGACGCGCCGACCGCCCGGATCAGCCGGTCCAGCCGTACCGGGTCGCCGCGCAGGTTCGTCTCGCCGGCCCGGTCCAGCATCGCCCGGAGCAGTTGCTGCTGGTGGCGTTGCCGGTCGTAGTCGCCGCCGGGCAGGTCGTACCGCTGGCGGACGTAGTCCAGCGCCCGTGCGCCGTCCATCTGCTGACAGCCGGCGGCGAAGTCGTGCCCGGTGTGGATCGAGCGCACCGGGGTGTCGACGCACATGCGGATCCCGCCGAGCAGGTCGACGACCTGCCGCAGCCCGGCGAAGTCGACCAGCGCCGCCCCGTCGAAGCGCAGGCCGGTGAGCCGGGCGAGGGTGGCCGAGAGCAGCCGGACGCCGGCCTCGCCGCCCCCACCGTGCTCGTACGCGGAATTGATCTTGTCGCTGCCGCCCCCGTACCCGTTCGGGGCCGCCGGGATGCTGACCAGCAGGTCCCGGGGGACGGAGATCAGGTACGCCTGTTTCGTGCCGGCCGGCACGTGCACCAGCAGGATGGTGTCCGACCGCTCGTCCGGCCCGCTCTCCCCTGGGCGGCGGTCCGATCCGACGAGCAGGTAGTTGAGCGAGCCGCCGAGGTCGGTACGGTCCCGCCGGGCGCTCGGGTCGAGCAGTTGCTCACGCGCCACGGCGCGGTCGTACCGCCGGCCGAGGATCTCGATCGCGGCCACCGCGGCGCCGGCCAGCAGCACCAGGGCCAGGCCGACCCCGAGCAGCGCGCGGCTCCGCCGGGGTACGCGCCGGCCGGCGGGGCCGCCTCGGTCCCGTCCGGTTCGCCCTGACCTGGCCGTGACGTCCTCCCCGCCGCCGTACGTGAGACCCGCTCAGGTCAGGCTACGGGGAAGCCTCCGGGCCCCGGGCGGCTTTGCGCAGGTCGGCCGCCGGGAGCGGCGGCGGGAGTGGCGTCGGGCTACTTCCGCGTCGACAGGACGCTCGGGTTCGCGTACACGAACTCGGCCAGCTTGTCGTTCCTCACCGCCTGGAACATCTGCAGGCTCAGCGGGCTCAGCGCTTCCTTGCCGTCGGCCGTCGGGTTGAACCTGCCGCCGTTGGTACGCAGCATGGTCAGGTCGTTGCCGGTGACCCCGCGCATGGTGAAGATGAAGTCGGCGATCGGCACCCCGCCGACGTCGAGGACGAGGGCCTTGCCGGCCGCCTTCATCAGCGCGTTGAGCTTCACCGGGTTGGTCAGCGTCCCGTTCTCGGTCGCCTTCTTCGCCATCGCCTTGATCAGTTGCTGCTGGTTCTGCTGGCGGTCGTAGTCGCCGCCGTCCAGGCCGTAGCGCTGTCGGGAGTAGTCCAGCGCCGCCCAGCCCTTCATCTCCCGGCAGCCCTTCTTGTGCACCACCGGGGTCATCGTCCTGCCCGTTTTCTTGGCCTCGGCGTTCCACATCGGCTTGCCGTCGACGTAGGACATGTGGTGCGACGTCACCTGCTGGCTGACGCAGATCCGCACGCTGCCCAGGGTGTCGATGATCTTCTTGAAGCCACCGAAGTTGATGATCGCCGCGCCGTCGAAGCTGACCCCGGTCATCCTCTTGATCGTCTTGGCCATGAGCTGGGCGCCGCCCTCCCAGCCGCCCCCGTTCTGGGCGCCGTACTGGAAGGCTGCGTTGATCTTGTTGGGCCCGTGGCCCGGAATGTCCGCCTGGGTGTCGCGCGGAATCGAGATCATGTACGCCTGGTCGTGCGAGGCGGGGATGTGCAACACGATGATGCTGTCCGCCCGGACGTCGTCGGCGGCCCAGCGCTCGCGGGCGTCCACGCCGAGCAGCAGCATGTCGATCGGGCCGTCGAGGTTCTTGCCGCCCTCGGCGCCCGACTTGCCGGCGTCGCCGAGCAGGTTGCCCTGCGCGATGCCTGCGGTCGCCTGGCTGATGATCGCCTTGCTGCCGACGATGGCGATGCCGCTGGTCAGCATCAGGACCGCACCGAAGATCAGGGTGAGGCGGGCCCAGAGGGGGTCCTTGCGGCGGGTCCGCTTCTTCGCGGCGCCGCCGGATCGCCGACCGCCGCTGGAGCGCTGCGGGGACATCCGCGCGGACGGCCCGGCGGGCTCCAGTGACGAGGGGCGACGGCTGGCTTGAACCGGCATGCGTGCTCCAGCTCGCGTGATCGGGGGGCGGGACAACTTTACGTACCGCTTCCCGTCATGGCGAGTTCGTCAGCCGGACAATTTCCGTTCTTCCGGGTAGCCGCCGGTGACAATCGTCCGAACGTCCAAATGAATACAACCGGCCGGCGGTTGGAGCCCTGAGGACAAGGATCCAACCGCCGGCCGCGATGACGCCCGTCGAAGTGGCGCGACTCAGTTCGCGTTGCTCGCGCCCCCGGCCGGCTGGTTGGCCTGCACCCAGTCGGCCATCGTGTCCGCCGACATGGCCTGGTACATGGCCAGCGCCTTCTCCCGGTCGGAGACCACCACGGACTCGCCGTTGACCATCTGGCCGCCGAGGTTCGGGCTGGTGACGAACGTCAGGTTCTCCCCGCGCAGGCTGCGGAACTGCAGCGCCATGTCGACCACGGAGAAGCCCTCGTCCACCGTGACCGCCTTGGTGACCGCCTGGAGGAACGCGTTCAGCTTGCCCGGGTTGGTCAGCGTCCCGCTGCTGGCCGCCTTGTCCATCAGCGCCCGCAGGAACTCCTGCTGGTGGCGCATCCGCGCGAAGTCGCCGTCCGGGAACTGCTTGCGCTGACGGATCCAGTCCAGCGCCTCGGCGCCGTTCATGTGGTTGACGCCCTTGGTGAACTTCCGGTACGGCTTGTGGATCGAGGTGATCGTCCGCTCCACCTTCAGGTCGACCCCGCCGAGCGCGTCCGTGACCTCCTTGAAGCCGGCGAAGTCGATCGCCATCACGTGGTCGATGCGGACGTCGGTGAAGCACTCCACCGTCTTGACCGCCAGCGGCAGGCCCCCGAACGCGAACGCGGCGTTGATCTTGTGGCGCTGCCCGGAGCCGCACTCCGCCTGGGCGTTCTCGGGGACCGGAACGTACAGATCCCGGGGAATGGAGACCAGGTACGCCTCCTTGTGGTCCGCCGGGATGTGCATGACGATGATCGTGTCGGCCCGCCACTGGCTCCGCTGGTCCACCGGGGCGTCCGGGTCCCGGGAGTCGCTGCCGACCAGCAGGATGTTCAGCGCGCCGTCCACCTGCTTCGCCGGCCGCCCGCCGGTCAGCTCCGCGAACGGGTCGGTGCGGGCCAGGTCGTTGTTGAGGTTGCGGGCGTAGAACCACGCGCCGGCCCCGCCGAGCAGCGCGAGCACCAGCACCGCGACGCCGGCCACCAGGCCGATCCGGCCCCACCGCGGACGCGGGCCGCGTCGGCCCGACCCACCGGGGTCACGCGGGCCGCCGGGGCCGCCCGGTCCCGCGGGGCCGCCCGGCCCGCCGCCGTACGGCCGGTCGTCGTGCGAGGGGTGCCACTGGGCCTGAGGGGTGTGGGCCCGGCCCGGCGAGCCCCGGCCGGGCACCGAGGCACGCCCGGAACTGCGGTGCAGGTACGGGAGGGAGGCCCCGGCGGGAGTGGTCGCTGACATGTAACCGAGAGTACGTAGCCCCGTCGAGTCCTGCCGTGAAGCGAGCCCGCGGGCGGTGCGCGTCGGTTACCCTAGCCGCTCGCGGAAATACTCGATCGTGCGCCGGAGGCCCTCTTCGGGCGCGACGGTCGGCTCGTAACCCAGCAGCTCGCGGGCCAGGGTGAGGTTCGGGCGGCGCATCTCCGGGTCGTCGGACGCGCGGGTGACGTAGGTCACCTCCGAACTGCTGCCGGAGAGCGACACGATCAGCTCGGCCAGCTCCCGCATGGTCAGCTCGTGCTCCGTGCCGCAGTTGATCGGCCCCGTCTCGGTCGAGTCGAGCAGCAGCAGGATGCCGCGCACCAGGTCGTCCACGTAGCAGATGGACCGGGTCTGGTTGCCCGTGCCGTGCACGGTGATCGGCGCGCCGCGCAGCGCCTGGGAGATGAAGGTCGGGATGGCGCGGCCGTCGTCCGGCCGCATCCGCGGGCCGTACGTGTTGAAGATCCGCACGATCGCCGCGTCCAGCCCCCGGCTGCGGTGGTACGCCATGGTGGCCGCCTCGGAGAACCGCTTGGCCTCGTCGTAGACGCTGCGGATGCCGATGGGGTTGACGTTGCCCCAGTACGTCTCGCGCTGCGGGTGCTCCTTCGGGTCCCCGTACGCCTCGGAGGTGGACGCCATCAGGAAGCGGGCGCCGTCGGCGAGGGCGCGGTCCAGCAGGTGCAGGGTGGCCACCGAACCGACCCGGAGGATCTCCACCGGCAGCTTCTCGAAGTCGGTGGGGCTGGCCGGGGAGGCCATGTGCAGGATGGCGTCGAACCGCTCGGCCAGCGCCGGGTGGTGGCTCGGCAGCCCCTCCGAGATGTCGGCCTCGACCAGAGTGAAGGTCGGCTTCTCCACCAGGTGGGCGATGTTGTCCTTGGATCCGGTGACGAAGTTGTCCAGCACCACGACCGCGCAGCCACGGTCGATGAGGGAGTCCACCAGGTGCGACGGGACGAAGCCGGCGCCGCCGGTGACGAGGACGCGGTGGCCGGAGCCGAAGCGGGGAGCAACCTTCATGCCGGCCAGCCTACTCAGCCGACCTGGCATCGGCTGAGTAGGAGGGGCAGAAGTGGGCGAGCCCCCTGCCGTCCGGCGGGGGGCTCGCCGTGTGCCCGGCAGGTGCGGTGCCGAGCGGGCCAGGGTCAGTGGGCGCCGGCGCCCGTGAGCGAGCGGACCTCCAGTTCGGCGTACTTCTCCTCGTCGTGCTCCTTCGAGATCACCGTGCCGATCCACCCGCACAGGAAGCCGAACGGGATGGAGAGGATGCCCGGGTTGGACAGTGGGAACCACTGCCAGTCGTGCTCGGGGAACATCGAGGTCGGCGCGCCGGAGACGACCGGCGAGAAGAACACCAGGATCACCGCGGAGAGCAGGCCGCCGTAGATCGCCCAGACCGCGCCGGAGGTGTTGAACCGCTTCCAGAACAGGCTGTACAGGATCGCCGGCAGGTTGCCCGAGGCGGCCACCGCGAAGGCCAGCGCCACCAGGAAGGCCACGTTGAGGCTCTGCGCGTAGATCGACAGCGCGATCGACACCGCGCCGATGACCAGGGCGGAGAGCCGGGCCACCGTCACCTCCTGGCGCTCCGACGCCTGGCCCTTCTTCACCACGTTGGCGTAGAAGTCGTGCGCCAGGCTGGACGACGAGGCGAGCGTCAGACCGGCGACCACGGCCAGGATGGTGGCGAAGGCGACCGCCGCGATGATCGCGAGCAGGGTGGCCCCGCCCAGGTTCCCGCCGAGGAAGTCCTTGCCGAGCGCCTCGGCGAGCTGCGGGGCGGCCGTGTTGCCGGCCTTGTCCTGCGCGACGATCTCCTTGCCGCCCACCAGCGCCGCCGCGCCGAAGCCCAGTGCGAGGGTGAGCAGGTAGAACGCGCCGATGATGCCGATCGCCCAGAGCACGCTCTTGCGCGCCGCCTTGGCCGTCGGGACGGTGTAGAAGCGGATCAGGATGTGCGGCAGGCCGGCCGTGCCGAGCACCAGGGCGATGCCCAGCGAGAGCAGGTCCATCTTGTTGTAGAAGGTCTGCGTGGCGTTACCGGCGACCTCGACGCCGTACCGCAGGCCCGGTTCCAGGAAGGCGCTGCCCTTGCCGGAGGACGCGGCGGCGTCGCCGAGCAGCGACGACAGGTTGAACTTGTACTTGGCCAGCACCAGCAGGGTCATCAGCAGCGCGCCGGACAGCAGCAGGAACGCCTTGACGATCTGGACGTACGTGGTGCCCTTCATGCCACCCACGGTGACGTAGATGATCATCAGGGCGCCGACCAGGATGATCGTGGCGACCTTCGCCGTGTCGGCGTCCATGCCCAGGAAGGTGGTGCCCGGCTTGATGCCGAGCAGCAGCGCCACCAGCGCGCCCGCGCCGACCATCTGGGCCAGCAGGTAGAAGATCGACACGGTGATCGTGGAGACCGCCGCCGCCGTACGCACCGGGCGCTGGCGCATCCGGAACGCCAGCACGTCCGCCATCGTGTACCGGCCGGAGTTGCGCAGCAGTTCGGCGACGAGCAGCAGCGCGACCAGCCAGGCGACCAGGAAGCCGATCGAGTAGAGGAAGCCGTCGTAGCCGTACAGGGCGATGAGCCCGGCGATGCCCAGGAACGACGCGGCCGACATGTAGTCGCCGCCGATCGCCATGCCGTTCTGGAAGCCGGAGAACGACCGGCCGCCCGCGTAGAAGTCGGTGGCGGTCTTGGTCTGCCGGCTGGCCCAGATCGTGATCGCGAGGGTGACCGCCACGAAGATCAGGAAGAGCGTGATGGTCAGGTTCCGGGCGGTGCTGCCGCCCGCCTCAGCCGCGAGGACCGTGCTCATGGGTCACCTCCCCGATCTCGGCGCGGATGCGGTCGGCCACCGGGTCGATCCGCCGGTCGGCGAACCGGGAGTACAGCCAGGCGATCAGGAACGTGGAGACGAACTGGAGCAGGCCGAAGACCAGGGCGACGTTGATGTTGCCGAACAGCTTCGCGCCCATGAAGTCCCGCGCGTACGCGGAGAGGATCACGTAGAGCGCGTACCAGAGGAAGAACGCGACGGTCATCGGGAAGACGAAGCCGCGCAGGGCGCGACGCAGCCCCGCGAACTCGTCCGACCGCTGCACGGCGAGGTACCGCTCGGCGGCGGACTCGGCCGGCACCGGCGTGTCCGGCGCGGGTGTGTCCGTGGACATCTGTGGATCACCACCTTCACAGGCGAGGGGAGTTTCGGGCACCGTAGAAACGGTGTCCCCCGCCCGGGAAGGGCCAGATCGAGCCTGGTCACCCCCTGCGCTGAACGGTCCCCCTCCTGCGCCGAGTGACCCAGGTCACTCCGGTGACCGGTCGGCGCGATGCCCGCGTCGATGCCGGCGCCGATGCCGCCATGTCGGCGACATGGCCGTATCGACGGGCCCGGACACCGCCATGTCGCCGATATGGCGACGACCCGGCGCCGGTCAGGTCAGCTCGCGGTAGCGCCCCCGGTAGTGCAGGAGCGGTGCCGTCTCCTCCGACAGGTCGACCGCCTCGATCGTGGCCTCGACGAGCAGCGCCCAGCCGTACTCGCGGGCGGAGTCCAGCCGGCAGCCCGCCCAGCCGCCGGCGTCGGCCGGGACCGGCCCGTACTCCGTGTCGGTCCACGAGCCGTTGGCGAACAGGCCGCCCGGCGACGGGAACAGGCCGGCGAACCGGTCGGCGAGCTGCCGGTGCGGCGGGCCCAGCGGCGCGACCGCGAACCGCCCGGCCTCCTCGACCGCCGCCCACAGGTCCGACTCGGCGTCGACCAGCCCGAGCACCCGGTCCGGCTCGCCCTCGGCGACCAGCGTGGACGACACGGTCAGCCCGGCGGGCCCGGGCGCCGTCCAGAGCGTCACCGGCGCCGCGAGGCGACCCCGCAGCCGTCGCGCCGGGGACCTCTGACCGACGGGTACGGCGAACGGATCGGTGTGGTGGATCTCGGCGCCCGGATCATGATTCACGTGAAACATTGTGACCCGGGCAGCGGCGCGGGATTCGCCGCTCGGCCGCGCGTCGCCTGGTGGCTTGTGGCGCGTCGCCCGGCCTTCGGTCATCGTGTCGCCGGGTATCGCTTGGTCTGATGTCAGCGTTGACGGCTGAGCGACTGCGACACGCCGAATCCGTGCCGTTCTACCGTCAACGTTCAAGCCGTCGGGCGTCGACCGGGCGCGCGCCCAGCCCAGGAAGCGGTCGTGCAGGTCAGCCGGGCGGGCGTGCCCGCCGAGCTGCCCGAGCTGGTCGCCCGCCTCGGCCAGCAGCCCGGCCAGGTACACCAGCAGGGCCGTCCGCTGCCCTCGGTACTCGACGAGCAGACCCAGTCGGGCCGGCTGGCAGGGCCACGGCGCGCCGCAGGCCCGGCACCGCCAGAGCGGGCGCATCGCCACGTGCGGGACGTACCGGCTCACCGCCCGGTCGCTCCGCCGTGCCCCGACCGGGCCGGCGGCGTCACCACCGGCCACCGTTCGCCCGCCAGGTCTGGGCCGGGGTGAGCCAGCCCGCCCGGCCCGGCCGCGGGTATGCCACGGTCGGCCACGACGCCCAGTCCGGCACGGGGTTCCGGCGGGTTGGCGGCACCGTCGTCTGGTACGCGTGCGCGGCGGCGTTGCGTCGGCGGAGCCGACGGAGCAGCGGGAACATGGTGGCCTCCTTCGGTAGAGGGGCCGCCCCGCCCAGGGGGAGTGACCGGGGCGGCCCGCGCAGGACCGGCCGCCGGGTCGTCGCCTCCACCAGCCGGGCCGCGTGCCCTCCACCCTGGACTCGAAGTGCCGGACAGGGGAGGATGCCAGGGCTTACTACGCAGCGCGGTCGCGTACTTACCGGAGAGGTAAGCGGTGAACTACGAGAAGTGGATCAGAGCGTTGAAGGCCGCCCGGGCCGGGGCGGAGGTGTCGCAGGAGGGGCTGGCGACCCTGATCAGGTGGAGTCCGTCCACGGTGGCGGCGATCGAAACCGGCCGCCGCCGGCCAACCATGGAGTTCGCGGTGGCCGCCGACGAGGTCCTGGGTACGGGCGGCCTCCTCGCCGGCCTGCTCGAAGAACCCGAATCGGATCGCTCTCATCTGTGGTTCACCGCTTGGCGGGACCACGAGGAGAGAGCAGTCAGGCTGCGCAACTTCGAGCCCTGCCTGGTCCCTGGCCTGTTGCAGACGGAGGAATACGCCAAAGCGATCTTCTCGGCCGGGGGTCTCCAGCGCGGCGAGGAGGTGGAGCAGTTTCTCGCGCTACGCATGAGCCGGCAACAGATGTTGCATCGGAACGACCCGCCGGAGTGCGTCTTCGTCATCGACGAAAGCGCCCTGCACCGGTCGATCGGCGGACCGGCTGTGATGGACCGTCAACTCGGCCGGTTGATGGAGGCTGCCGAACTGCCTCATGTCAGCCTGCACGTTCTCCCCCTCGACGTCGGCGCGCACGTCTCGCTCGGCGGCGGCTTCGTGATCGCGGAGATGCCGGGCAACGAGGGCATGTTGTGTCTCGACAACGCGGCCCGAGGACAAATCGTGGACTATCCCGAGTGGATTGGCATGATGCTGCGCAAGTGGGAGAGTCTGTTGGGTGAGGCGCTTTCGCAACGCGCATCGTTGGATCTGATCAACAAGCTGAAGGTAACGCCATGATCGACGTGGTTCCCCGCTGGCGTACGTCCACCCGTTCGCATGATTCAGGCAACTGTGTCGAGGTGGCGGGCAATGTGCCCGGGGTGGTGCTGGTGCGGGACAGCAAGGACCGGTCAGGCCCGGTGCTCACCTTCCGCCCCGACGCCTGGCGCCGCTTCGTCGCGCTGGCGACGGGTGAGACCCGAAGGGACTGAGCCTCAGTCGCCCGCCGGCAACGAGCGGCGGGCGGCGGCCAGGACCTCCGGGTCGGCGCAACCGGCGGCGTACCCGGCGATCCGGCGGCGGATGTCCCGCCCCAGCAGCCACAGCCCGACCCGGTCGGCGACCGGGCGCAGGAACGCGGGCCGGCAGCGGAAGTTGTATCGCCAGGTGGCGATCGTCGTACCCGGTTCGGGGCCGGCCGCGAACCGCCACCCGCCGGCGAACGACTCGAAGAACCACGGTCCCTGGACCATCTTCATGCCCACGTGGCTCGGCGGCGCGAACGAGACGTACTCGCTGACCATGGTCAGGCCGTGCCGGGACCGGGTGAAGGTGCGTACCCCCTTGCCCGGGCGCGTGGCGCCGTCGGTGAAGTGCTGCTCCCGTACGAAGGGATCCCAGCGGTAGCGGACGGGCGCGACGGTCTGCGACACCGCGAAGGCCAGCTCGGGCGGCACCGGGACGGTCGTCACCGCTTCGACGACGGGCACCGGCCCATTGTGCAGCTCCGGGCCAAGTGGCCGCCTGCCGTCCGCGACGAGCTTCCGTGCGCGGGTGATCTACCGTGCGGGCATGTCCCCGTTCACCCGGCAGCCACTCGCCCAGACCCGCATCGCCAACGCGGACGCCGTGCTCCGCAACGAGGTGGACCTGCGCGCCTATCCCCACCGGCACCTCGCCCTGGTCGCCAGCCCCGGGTTCACCGGCAGCGGCGTGTCCCAGCTGATGGAGGCCGTCGAGCACCTGTCGCACTACGGGTGGGACCTGGTCAACGTCACCAGCGTCAACAGCAGCAACCTCGTGTACGCCTTCATGCGACGCCGGTGACGCCTGGCGGCCCCTGTCCGGCTGGGGGCTCGGGGTGGCGCGCACGTTCGTCCTCCTGCACCTACTCGAAGTGCTCACTGTGGAGCTGCCCCGCCTGCGCTACCGGGGACCCGAGTCGGCCATCCACCCGTGTCTCGTAGACCAGGGCGGTAGCACAGCCGGGGCAGGTCCAGAGCGCCTGACGCCCGGGTCCATGGAACAGCGGCGGCTCGCGACGAGCGTGTCGGATCCGGGTGACCGGTAGGGTCCGTGATCGTGCAGCGACTGGCGCTCTTCGATCTCGACAACACGTTGGTCGACAGGAGCGAGGCGTTCCGGCGTTGGGCGGCCGGGTTCTGCGCGGAGCACGACCTTCCGCAAGACGCCCTCGCCTGGCTGCTCGCCACCGACGGGGACGGCTTCGTGCCGCGCGACTGGTTCTTCGGCGAGGTGCGGCAGCGGTTCGGTCTCGCCGCGCCGGCCGACCACCTGTGGGAGGAGTACCGGCGCCGGATGCCGGAGCTGGTGAGCTGCCGCCCGGGGGTGCGGAACCTGCTGACCTCGCTGCGGGAGCGAGGTTGGCGGATCGCGATCGTGACGAACGGTCAGGCCGACAACCAGCTCGGCAAGATCCGCCGCACCGGGCTGGACCAGCACGTGGATGCGTGGGCGGTGTCCGGCGAACTGGGAATCAGGAAGCCCGCGCGGGGACTGTTCGAGGCCGCGGCACGCGGATGCGGTGTCCGGCTGGACGACGGGGGTTGGGTGATCGGTGACAGCCCCACGCTCGACGTGGCGGGCGGCCGCGCGGCGGGGCTCTCGACCGTCTGGATAAGTAGAGGCCAGGCATGGCCCGGCGAGTTGAGCCCACCCGACCACGTCTGCGCCGAGGTGGAAAGTGCCGCGGCCGTTCTGCTCGACGAGGAACCCGGGCCACGCGCGTAGCGGTGCATGTCGCCGACATGGCGGGGTCGGGGTGGCGCGGATACCGCCATGTCGCCGACACGGCGGGGCCGGCCCGCCGTGACCGCCCCTACAAGCGGAGCGTCTCGGGGGCGTGCAGGCGGAGCATCGTCGCCCCGACGCCGGGCGGGAGGCGGCGGCGGGTCGCCGCCGACACCGCCACCATGACGGTGAACGCGAGCGGAACTGTCCACGCGGCCGGCTGCGCGGTGAGCGTGGCCGGCCAGCCGGTCAGCGGCGCGCCCAGCACCGTGAGCAGTACCGCGCCGATCGCCGCGCCGCCGCCGACCAGCACCCCGGCGGCGGCCCCCACGTCGGTGAGCCCCCGCCACCAGATGCCGAGCACCAGCAGCGGGCAGAAGCTGGACGCGGCGACCGCGAACGCCAACCCGACGACCTGCGAGACGTCCATCCCCGAGACGTTCAGCGCGAGCAGTGCCGGCACCCCGCCCGCGATCAGCGTGGCCAGCCGGAAGCCGCGTACCGAGCCGTGCCCGAGCACGTCGGTGGAGATCACCCCGGCGACGCTGGTGACCAGCCCGGACGAGGTGGACAGGAACGCCGCGAACGCCCCGGCGGAGACGAGGGCGGCCAGCAGCCGGCCCGTCGTCCCGTCCCCGAGCGCCGCCCCGGGCAGCAGCACCACCACCGCGTCGGTCTGCCCGGCGACCAGCAGTTGCGGGGCGTAGATCCGGCCCAGCACGCCGTACAGGGTGGGCAGCAGGTAGAACGCGCCGACGAGGGCCAGCACGACCAGGGTGGTGCGGCGGGCCGCCGCACCGTCCGGGTTGGTGTAGAAACGCACGAGCACGTGCGGCAGCCCCATCGTGCCGAGGAACGTCGCCAGGATCAGCGAGTACGTGGCGAACAGCCCCCGGTCGTCGTCCCCGGCCACGTTCGGCAGCAGCCAGTCGGCGGCGTCGGTCGCCGTACCGCTGACCTGCGGCACCGGGTCGCCGGCGGCGAAGTCGAGGCGGTCCCCGGGGCGTACCTCCCGGATGTCGCCGTCGTCGAGGGTGAGGGTCGCGCGGTGCTCGACCACGACGGTGGTCGCGGTCCGGAACGCCGGCCCGTCGGGCGGGGTCACCGCCGGGCGGCCGTCGGCCTGCCACTGCAGGATCAGGAAGATCGCGGGTACGGCGAGCGCGGTGAGCTTCAGCCAGTACTGGAACGCCTGGACGAACGTGACCGCCCGCATCCCGCCCAGCGCCACGTTCGCCGTGATCACCCCGGCCACCACCAGCGCCCCCACCGGGTACGGCGAGCCGGTCACCGTGGCCAGCGTCAGCCCCGCCCCTTGGAGCTGCGGCACCAGGTACAGCCAGCCGATGAAGATCACGAAGACGGTGGCGAGGGTACGCAGCCGGCGCGAGCCGAGCCGCAGCTCACAGAAGTCGGGCAGGGTGAACGCGCCGGAGCGGCGCAGCGGGGCGGCCACGAAGAGCAGCAGGGCCAGGTAGCCGGCGGCGAAGCCGACCGGGTACCAGAGCACGTCCACGCCGTACTTGAGGATCAGGCCGGCCACGCCCAGGAACGACGCCGCCGACAGGTACTCCCCGCCGATCGCGGCGGCGTTCCAGGTCGGGCTGACCGTCCGGGAGGCGACCAGGAAGTCGGAGGTGGTCCGGGCCAGCCGCAGCCCGTAGAAGCCGATCCCGAGGGTGGCCAGGGTGACGGCGACGATCGCCGGGACGACGTACCCGTTGTGCATCTCAGCGCTCCGGCCGCTGGACCAGGTCGGTGAAGTCCTGCTCGTTGCGCTCCGCCAACCGCACGTACGCCCAGCCGACCGCGATCAGGAACGGGAAGGCCGCCACCCCGAGCAGCAGCCAGGGCAGGTTCACCCCGAACGCGGTTACCCGGCCCACCGAGGGCGCGATGGCGAACAGCCACGGCAGGCCGCCGAGGCCGATCGCGACCACCAGGCTCAGCCGCAGCGCCAGCGCGAGCTGGGCCCGGACCAGGCCCCGGACCAGCGCCTCACCGACCTGGGTCTGCTGGGTCAGCTCGACGCGGGTGCGATCGGCGCCGGTGTCCCGCCGGGACACCTCGGCCAGCACGATCCGGGTGCGCCCCGGGGCGACGGCCGCCGGCCCGTCGGCCGGCGTCCGGCGCGGGGCCGGTGGCGGGTTGGCCGGCGCCCGGCGTGGGGCCGGTGGCGGGTCGGCCGGCGTTCCGGGCGGGGCCGGCGTGCGGGGGGCCGGTACGGGGTCGTCGGGAGCGGCCACCCCGGCAGTCTTGCCGGATTGCCGGGAATGTCAAGGGCCGGCGTCACCGGTAGAGGAAGCCGGGGCAGTCGTGCGTGCTCGTCACGACGGGCTCCTGGGCGAGCAGGTCGCGGGCGGTGGCGCGGCCCCGGTTGGCCGTCCGGAACCCGTCGTCCGGCAGTTCGGCGGCGATCTCCCGCAGCACGCAGGAGCGCATCGGCTCTGGGAGCCGGTCCAGCGCCGGCACGGCGTCGGCGGAGAGCCGGGACAGGTATTCCGGGTCGATCCGCGTGACCCGCTCGTACCGGTCGACGTTGCGCTCGGCGATCAGCCGGTCCGGGTTCACCGCCGCGAAACCGAGCAGGGCGAGCACCGCCGTGCCCACGACCAGCCCGGGCAGCCAGCCGGCGCGCAACCGTACGATCGCCGCCCCGACCAGCAGGAAGAGCACCCCGAGCCACAGTTCGGCGGTCGCCACGACCAGCCGCAGCCGGGTCGCCCCGTACGCGTCGGCGTAGACCTGCATCCGGTACAGCGCCGACGCAACGACGACCAGGCTGAGCGCGGTGAGCGTACCGAGCAGGAACCGGATCAGCAGCCGGTCCACCCAGGTGGACCGGGGCGCCCAGCGGGCCGCCCCGGCCAGCACGAGCAGGGTGAGTGCCGAGACCGCGAGGAGCTGCCAGAAGCCGCTGCGGGCGTACTGCGCGTAGCTGAGGCCGGCGGTGTGCAGCACGTGGTCGGAGCCGCCGAACAGCACGGTGAGCTGCACCAGCACGAACGCGGCGAAGAGCGCGTCCAGCAGGGCCAGCGGGACCGCCCACTCCAGCCGGCGGACGGGCCGGGCCGGGGCCGCCCGCAGCCCGTCCAGGTCGGCCGGCGCGGCCAGCAGGTACGCCCCGCCGAGCAGGCCGCCGCCGACCAGCCCGAAGCGGAACAGCCAGCCGACCGTGCCGCCGGCGGAGAACTCGGGCAGCGCGGTGGCGAGCAGGTCGGCGAAGACCGCGTCGGCCGAGGAGAGGAGCAGGCCGAAGACGGCCAGCAGGCCCACCGAGGCGGCGGCGGTCGCCAGCCCGCGCCCGAGCGCCGACGGGCCGGGCCCGGAGCGGGGCAGCCCGCGCTTCGCCCACGGGAGCGCCCGGAACGGTGCGGCCGGGGTGAGCACGGCCGCCGCCAGCATGCCGAGCGGCGTCCGGCCGCCCGTGACGGCGAGGGCACCGGTGACCAGGGCGGCGAGCAGGCAGAGCACGAAGAGCCAGCCGGCGGCCCGGACGTACCCGACGGAGACCAGGGCGATCGTGGCGGCGGCCCAGACCAGCCGGCTCGCCGTCCGGCCCGGCGCCCCCGTGGCGTCGGGACGGACCGCGACCCGGATGTCGCCGTTCTCCGCGCTGCTCCTGGTGGTGGATGCGCTGTCGGTGCTGCCCGTGGTGACGGCTGCGATGTCGGTCGGCGGGGCCTTGTCGGGGCTGGTGCGGGTGGGTGCGGTGCCGACTGGCGGGACCTTGTCCTGGACGGTTCGGGTGGCGGCGGTTCCGGCCGGCGAAGACTTGTCCTGGTCGGTCTTGGTTGATGCGGTTCCGGCGGGCCCGGCGCCGGTCTTGGCCGACGCGGAGGCGCGGGCTGCCGGGACGAGGGCGGCGGTGGCGGCTAGCGCGGCCAGCAGCCAGCCGAGGCCGGGGCGGTCGAGCGGGACGACGGACGCCGCCACCGCGGCGGCGACGGCCACCGCGCCGAGCACGACGGGCCGGGCGGCTGCCGTCGGACCCGGCCAGCGACGCTGCCAGAAGGACGGTTGGCGCGGCGGCAGCCCCGGCGGGGCCTGCCCGCCCGGAACCCCTCGCACCTCACCGGTCGCGGCCTGGCGTGCGGGCAGCTCGGTTGACGAACTCGAATCTTGGTACGAAGGTGCCCCTCCAGGGGCCGTTTCGCACCAAGATCTCGCGCCCGCCTTGTCCGCCGCCGCCTGGCGGGACGTGTCTTTCGGCCCGCTTTGCTCTGCACCCGTCGGCGCACCGGTTACCGCCCGTGCCTGTTGCATGGGTGGGTGCAGAGCAAAGGGGCTGTCGGTGGTGGGCTTCTCCGAGCCTGACTCTGCTGGCATTTCGCCTTTTTCGGGCACGACAACTCCTCGATGGGTCCACGGAAGGACACGATCGGTCCACGGACGGACACGATGGGTTCAAGAAGGAAGGGAAGAGGAAGAACGGCGGTCAGGCCGGGGTGGTCACGGGAAGGGTGACCTGGATGCGGCAGCCCGGGTGGGAGCCGTCGGCCCCCGGGTGAGGGTCGAGGACGGCGATGCTCCCGCCGTGCAGCTCGACCACCCAGCGCGCGATTGCCAGGCCCAGCCCGGTCCCGCCACCGCCGGAACGGTCGCCCCGGGTGAACCGCTCGAACACCCGGGACCGCTCGGCGACCGGGATGCCCTCGCCCTCGTCGTTCACCTCGAAGTGCAGTTGGCCAGCCCGCTCCTCCGCGCTGACCAGCACCGTCCCGCCGGCCGGGCTGTGCCGCGCGGCGTTGTCCAGCAGGTTGGCGAAGACCTGGTGCAGCCGCCACGGGTCGGCGTACACCGTGAGTGGGGCCGGCAGGGGCCGGAGCCGGAACCGGACGTCCCGCCCGACCCCGGTGGCGGTCGCCGCCGCCTGCTTCACCGCGTCCTCAAGGAAGTCGTCGAGGTCGATGGCCACCCGGCGCAGCGGCACCACCCCGGCGTCCAGCCGGGACAGGTCGAGCAGGTCGGCGACGAGGTGGCCGAGCCGCTCGGTCTGGGCCAGCGCGGCCCGCAGCGCGGCCGGCTCCGTCGGGGCGACGCCGTCGACCAGGTTCTCCAGCACGGCCTGCAACGCGGTGATGGGCGTACGCAGCTCGTGCGAGACGTTCGCGATCAGCTCGCGCCGGCGTTGGTCGGCCGCGGCGAGGTCGGCGGCCATCTTGTTGAACGCCTGGGCCAACTCGCCCACCTCGTCCCGCGAGGTGGCCCGCACCCGCCGGGAGTAGTCGCCCCGGGCCATCGCCCCGGCCGCCGCCGTCATCTCCCGCAGCGGCGAGGTCATCCCGTGCGCCAGCACCTGCGAGGTCAGCAGCGCCACGCCGATCGCGGTCGCGGAGGTCATCGGCGGCAGCCAGCCGATGGCGTACCAGAAGTAGCCCATCCCGGCCGCGCCCGAGGCGACCAGCAGGAGGCCGAGCTTCGCCTTGATCGAGCGGACCGGGTCGAGGGGACGCGGCAGCACCCGGTTCAGCCACGTGACCTGGCGCTCGATCACGGCTGCACCTCCAGCGCGTAGCCGACGCCGTGCACCGTGCGGATCAGGTCGGCGCCCAGCTTGCGACGCAGCGCCTTGACGTGGCTGTCCACCGTACGGGTGCCGGAGCCGTCGGCCCAGCCCCACACGTCGGCGAGCAGTCGCTCCCGGGCCAGCACCGTACGCGGCCGGCCCGCGAAATGGACCAGCAGGTCGAACTCGGTCGGGGTCAGGTGCACCTCGACGCCGGCCCGCAACACCCGCCGCTCGGACTGGTTGATCTCCACGTCGCCGAGGGTAACCGCGGCGGGCGGGGCCACGGTTGCCCGCTCGACCCGGCGCAGCAGCACATGCACCCGGGCGGCCAGCTCACGCATCGAGAACGGCTTGGTGAGGTAGTCGTCCGCGCCGACGGCGAGCCCGACCAGCAGGTCCGTCTCGTCGTCCCGGGCGGTGAGCATGAGGACGGGCACCGGCCGGTCGGCCTGGACGCGCCGGCACACCTCCAGCCCGTCGAACCCGGGCAGCATCACGTCGAGGACGACGAGGTCGGGCTGCCACGCCCGGAACCGGGCCACGGCGGCGGGCCCGTCCGCCGCGATCTCCACGGCGAAGCCCTCGGCCCGCAGGCGGGTGGCGACCGATTCGGCGATCGTCCGCTCGTCCTCGACCACCAGCACCCTGCGCTCCTTCATGGGAAGTGACTGTAGGCAGCGGCCGTGGAGATCGGTGGGGCGCGTTGTGAACAACCTGTGGAGAACTCTCCACACCTGTGGATAACCCGGTGGACAACGCTGTGGGCAGCCGCGTTCGCGCGGAACTGACCGGCCGAGTACGGCTCAGCGGTTCCAGTCCTGCTTCGCCGCGCGGACCAGCTTGTCCTTCAGCTCCCGGGTGTGCCGGCGGCTCACCGGCAGCTCGGTGGAGTCGACCACCACCACGTACCCGGAGTTGACCAGCCGCAGCTCGGCGATCAGCTTCAGCTGCACCAGGTACGACCGGTGGATGCGGACGAAACCGGCGTCCGCCCAGCGCTCGGCCAGGGTGGCCAGCGACACCCGGACCAGGTGTGAGCCGTCGGCGGTGTGCAGGCGGGCGTAGTCGCCCTGCGCCTCCACCCAGCGCACCGCCGAGCGCGGCAGCATCCGGGTGGTGCCGGCAAGCTCGACCGGGATCGTCGGGTCCTCCTCCGCCCGGGCCAGCGCCGCCGGGTGCGTCGGCACCACCCGGGAGCCGATCACCCGGCGCAGCGACTCGGCCAGCCGCTCGGCCCGCACCGGCTTGCGCACGTAGTCCGTGGCGCCCAGGTCGAAGGCGTCCACCGCGCCGTCGTCGTACGCGGTGACGAAGACGATCGCCGGGGGCCGGGCGAACCGGCGCAGCACCCGGGCCAGCTCCATGCCGTCCAGCCCGGGCATCCGGATGTCCAGGAAGACCACGTCGATGTCGCCGTCGCGGAGCACCCGCAGCGCCTCCGTCGCGTCCCCCGCCGTGTGCAGCCGGGCCACCCGGGGGTCGGCGCGCAGGTGGTACGCCAGCTCGTCCAGCGCGGGCGGCTCGTCGTCGACCGCCAGCACCCGGAGGAAACCGGGCGGGGCCGCGGTCACGAACCGGCCCGTACGCCGGGGTGGAACTTCGGCACCCGCAGGCTCACCCGCGTACCGGAGCCGAGCCCGGTCTCGACGACCAGGCCGAACCGGTCCCCGAACGCCGAGCGGAGCCGCTCGTCGACGTTCGAGAGGCCGACGTGCTGGCCCGGGTCGTCGGTCGGGTCGCTGCCGGCGCCGGCCAGCTCGGCGATGCCGGCGGTCAGCGTCGTCGGGTCCATGCCCACTCCGTCGTCCTCCACCGTGATGTGGCACTCCGCGCCCGCGTCCCGGGCCTCGATGCTCACCATGCCGGTGCCGGGCTTGCGTGACAACCCGTGCCGGACGGCGTTCTCGACCAGCGGCTGGAGGCAGAGGAACGGCAGCGTCACCGGCAGCACCTCCGGGGCGATCTGCAGCCGCACCTGGAGCCGGTCGCCGAACCGGGCCCGTTCGATGGTCAGGTAGCGGTCGATCGACCGCAGCTCCTCGGCCAGCGTGGTGAACTCCCCGTGCGCCCGGAACGAGTACCGGGTGAACTCGGCGAACTCCAGGATCAGCTCCCGGGCCCGCTCCGGGTCGGTGCGGACGAACGAGCCGATCGCCGTCAGCGCGTTGTAGATGAAGTGCGGGCTGATCTGGGCGCGCAGCGCGCGTACCTCCGCCCGGGCCAGCCGCTCGCGGGAGCGGTCCAGCTCGGCCAGGGCGAGCTGGTTGCCGGCCCAGTGGGCGGTCTCCAGGGTGGCCTGCACCAGCCCCGGGGCCGGGGGACCGTCCGTGACGGCGACCAGCGCCCCGACCACCCGGCCGTCGGCGCGCAGCGGGGCCACCACCGCCCCGCGGACGGGGCAGTCGACGCGGTCGCAGTGCAGCTCCGACTCCCCCAGCACGGCCGACCGTCCGGCCGTCGCCGCCCGCCGGGCCGCCGCGAGCAGCTGGTCGCCGTGGTGCCCGCCGCGCCCGTCGAGGGCGAGCAGCCGGTCCCGGTCCGTCAGGGCCAGCCCGACCGCCCCCACCAGGGCCCGCAGGTGGCGTACGGCCTTCGTCGCGCCCGCCTCGGTCAGTCCGGCGCGCAGCGGATCGGCGGCCAGCCCGGCGGTGTGCAACACCTCGTACGTGGCCCGCTGGGTGGCCGTGGCGATGCCCCGCCGGGCGCGCAGCCGGACGACCGCGTACACGGCTGCGGCCAGCGCTGTGCCGAGGGAGAGCACGCCGACGACGGCGGAGAGGTTGCCTGCCACGCAGCGATCCTGACCGGCGGCTGCCCCCTGCCGCCAGTAGAAAGGGTTGGAAGATCGCGGCCGGGTCCGGGTGACGTTTATGGACGGAGCGCTACTGAGCCAGCCACTGTCGCGCGCTCTGTGTCGGTATGGCGAAGAATGTCGCGTTGCTCCATCGGATCGTCTGCCCGGGCTTGTCGATCGGCTCAATCACCCACGCGTCGACAACGCGCCTGCCGTCGATGTTCACGTGCTCACCCCCGCGGCCGTCCGCGAATTCGATGCCGCGGAGCCATCCGACGCCGTCTGGGTCGCCGCGTTGCCCGGCAGAGAACTCGACCACCATGTCACCGATGCGCGGCCGCTTCATCCGTTCGCGTAGCTCGGCACTCAGCCAGGGCGCGTTGGGGGAAAGGGTCGAGCACCACAACTCGTTACCGAGTACAGCGATCAGTTGCGTCTTTCTGAGGGGCACGGCCGAAGTATCTCATATGGGGTATCACCAGGTGAAAGGCCTCCGCCCTACCGCCGTTTGACCCATTTTCGAGACTTCCGGGAAAGGCGAGCGGGATGTCCCAAATATGCGGTCACGACGGAGGCGCCGTCGGACCGGCGGCGGTCTGGCGCTTGTGAATGACAACGTCGCCGAGGTATCTCTCGACCAGGTCGTGTCGCACCGATTCGGTGCGGGGGTCGTCCGCCGCGATCGCGCTGCCCTTCGCGTGCGCGACGAGGCAGTACGTCAGGTAGTGACCGCGCACGTCCCATGCCAGGTTCGCGGCGGCCCGACTGACCATGTCCGACGCGCCGCCCGCGACCATGCCGCTGAACCGGCCCTTCTGGGCATCGACGGCAGTCTTGATCGCGGCCGCCGCCTTCTCGGCCTTCTGCTGGCTTTCGAGGTTGAAGATGCCAGCCGTGATGACCAGCTCGCCGTCGAGCGACATCATCGTTGCCCGTACGACCTGGGTGCAGCCAGCCGTCGTCAGTTGCTCCGCGATGGCACCGCCGGCCGCCACCTTGCACTCGGTGGACACCTGCGTCTTGAGGACCTTGTAAGACTCTTTGCCCTCGGCGCCGGGAATCGCCGCGGAGCCGAAAACCTCGGCCGCGGTCAGCGGGACGGGGTCGACGTGCTGGTCCGCGACCCTACGCTCCTGCTCGGTGAGAGGTCGATTGGCTGAGCCCTGCAGGAAGTACCAGCCGGCGCCGCCGCCGATCACCAGCACCACGAAGATGACCGCGAAGACGAGCGGCTTGCGGGACCGACGCCCGGCCTTCGGCCCCGCGTCGGCCCTGTCGGACTCGTGAAAGGTCGCTTGGAACTGGGGGCGGGGCGCTCCGTACTGCTCAGGCACACGCCTCGGGCCGGCGCCATGTTCGCCGGACTGGCCACCGTACGCGGCAGTGCTGCTCTGGCGCGGATGGCGGCCATACTTCGTCGGGTCGCCGACCATGCCGTACGGGTTGGCGTTGCCGTTCTGGTTGGGGACGCCGTGCTCGCCGTTTCGATGCGGACCGGTCCGCTGAGCCACGTCACTCGGCCACGCTGGGTGCTGGCGGGGCGCTTGGAAGCCGGCCGGCCGCGCTGCCTGGTCCCACTGCGGCGCCTGCGGCTCGCGGTAACCTGCGGCATACGGGGGACTGCCGTGCTGGCCCTCGCCAGCCCATTGGCGGCGCGGCTCGTAGGAGGGCGGCTGGGGCCGACCGTCGCTGTGCGGGGAAGCGCCGACGTCGGCTGAATCGTTCCGGCGATCCCGGAACTGACCCCGATCACGTGGGGGTGCGCCCTCGCCGTAGTCGTAGGTCATGGCGCACACCGTAGCGTAAGAGCGCGGCGCGGAGTACGCCAGCGATCTGAGTACCTGCTGGTACGCCAGCCCCGGGAGGGGACTCCGAGGTGCAGCAACAAGGATGAAAACACCGAATATGCCCGCGGTGCTGGAGAATTTTGTCACTCCAGAGAACGGGGGCGGTGCGACATGCCGTCCGGCTGTAGCATGTCGTGGGCCGTCGCGAGCGGCCGTCCCTGATGAGAGCTGAGTTCGCGTGCCTTCCCACCTTGGCTTGTTCGAGATCCTTTTCGCTGCAGTCGGCGTGGTGACGACCTTCGCGTTGGGCGTGCGCCTCTTCTGGAGGCGCGGGATGAGGCCGTGACGAAGGCCGCCAAGACCGCTCGATGGACGCCCGGGCGAGCCCTGCCCGCAGTGATCCTCATGCTCGGTGTCGCGTCGCTGTGGCTCTTCCACCATGTGACCCGGTTCGAGGACGTCGACACTGTGTCCGCGTTTGAGGTAGTTTACGCGTTCGCCTACCTCATGTTCTTTCTGCAGGTCGTTCTTGCGACCTTCGATCGCCCCAGACAGGTTAAGCCCAGGCAAGCTGCCGCGTTGGCAAAGATGAAGGTGGTGGCAGTCGTCCCGCTCTACAACGAGGACGTCGATGCGGTAATCGCCACTATCCGCGGTCTTCTCGGGCAGACCCGCCTTCCGGACGCGATCTTTGTTCGCGATGACGGATCGAACAAGGTGGACTACCTGCCCACTGAGCTGTGGGCAATCGAAGCCGCGAACAAGGTGGGACTTCCGCTCGTGTGGGTGCGCGACCGGAATCGGGGCAAGCGGGCCACTCACGTCGCCGCGTCTCTACGCTTCGCCGGCTGGGCCGACGCGTACCTGACGATCGATTCCGACTCTGTGCTCGCGCCGGACGCGCTTGAGAACTTGATCAAGCCGCTAGCCGATCCCAAGGTCATGTCGGTCGCGGGCGTGTTCCTCACCTACAACCTGAAGGGACCGATCGCCCGGGCGGTGGATCTGATCTGCACGGCGTCGCAGTTGACCGACAGGTCCGCGACGTCGGCGCTGGGCTCGGTGCTCGTCAACTCGGGCGGGATCTCGCTGTACCGCGCGCGGGTGATCGACGAGTGCCGCCATGGTTACGCGAATGAGGAGTTCTTCGGACGTCGCGTCGAGTTCTCCGACGACTCCTACTTGACGCTGCAGGCGTTGCTCCGGGGCAAGACCGTCCAGCAGGCAAACGCCTTCGCGTTTTGCATCATGCCGGAGCGCCTCTCCAACCACCGCCGGCAGTTCATGCGTTGGTTGCGCGGATCGTTCATCCGATCCTTCTGGCGTTTCAAGTACCTGCCCGTGCACCGGATCGCGTACTGGCTGCACGCACTGAAGTGGGTGCAGGCCATCGCCTCCACCATCGTCGTGTTCTCGCTCGTCCTGGTGAAGCCGGTGGCCGATGCCGTCGCCTGGTTGCGCGGGGCGGGAACTGACGCGCTGGTAGCGGACGCAAAGATGCTTTTGCTGGCGCTCGGAATGCTTATCGTGTTCGGGTACGTCCAACTGTTGCGGATCTTCACGGTGCGACGGTCCGATCAAACGAGGCCGGCACAACTGGGTTGGTTCCTGTTCCTTGCTCCGGTTGCGACCCTGTGGCAGTGGTCGGTGTTGCGAGTGTGGCGGCTCTGGGCCATCGCCTCCTGCATGAGCTTCAAGTGGGGCACCCGTCAGCAGATCGAGGTGGCGATCGGAGGTGATCATGAAAAGGTACTTGCTGGTGCTGCCGCTGCTGCTACTGGCTGGATGCGCGATGAAACCGTCATCTTCTTTCCAGGGCCGGCAGTCCGCGGCGAGCGCGACCGATCCGGCTTTACGCGCTAGTCCGATCCATGCCAACGTCTCCATGCTTCGGGCGGACAAGCCCGTCTTCGGTGTCACGTCGGACAAGGTAGCTACAGAAGATTCTGATCTGATTGCGAAAGAGACTGGATGTCGGCCGGTGTGGCGAGGCGTCTACGCTTCCATCGGGGCCCCATTCGAGATGTCCAGGCTGACCGATGCCGCGGGTGTTCCCTTCCTGACCGTGCAGCCAAAGGACCTGGGCTCGATCGTCGAGCAGAAGCGCTGGTCGCTCGCGTCGGTCGCCTCGGGTAAACGCGATTCAGAGCTGCGGGCCGTTGCGGACATCGTTGTCGAATATGGCGACCTGGTAGTGATCCGTTACGCGCCTGAGATGAATGGGAACTGGTCACCGTGGGCGGCCGGTGTCAACGGCAATACGCCGGACCAGTACGTCAAGGCGTGGCGGCATGTGGTGACGCTGTTCCGTAAGGCGGGCGCGACCAACGTTTTGTGGCTCTGGGCTCCGAACATCCTTCGTGGCGCAGCGGTGCAAAGCATCCATCAGTTCTGGCCGGGTGACAGCTGGGTCGATCTGGTCGGCTTCACCGGTTACGGGGTTGGGAGTCGCACCTTCGGGTTCGAGTCCGCGGCGAGCCAGACGTTCGATGCCACCATGAAGCTTCTTGATCGATACTCCAAACCGGTCGTTCTTGCCGAGACCGGTGTGGCTGGGGTCAACAAGGCCCAGTGGATGACTAGTCTGGGACCCTGGATGCGCGCCCATCCGAACGTCATCGGACTGATCTGGACCCAGGCGCCGCCGCCGCATTCCACTGCGGACTGGCGTTTCGATGACACCCCGCGGAACCTGGAGACCTTCAAGGAGTCAGTTGTTCCGTACCTGACCTGCCTTTCCGGCGGCTAGGTCGGATGCGTCGCGGCGCGCGTAGAGCGTCCTCGCGATTCTGGATGTAGTAGTTGGATTCAGGCGCGAAGTTCGGCTCGGGCGTACTCGCCTGAGCTTGTTCGACCCGGCTGGGCACACGGGGCCTAGTTCACCCAGCAAGAAGGAGCGACCGTGGCTGTCGACGTAGTCATACTTGGGCTCGGATACGTGGGCCTACCACTGGCTCGCGAGGCGACGTTGGCGGGCATGTCTGTGATCGGCTTCGACGTGAACAAGGAGTTGGTGGAGGCTCTCAACGCCGGCCGATCCCACGTCGATGATCTTGCCGACGACGACATCGTCCAGATGACGGAGAGCGGTTTCCGCGCAACGTCGGACGAGTCCGAAATCGCCGCGGCCAAGGCGGCCATCATCTGCGTACCGACACCGCTGTTCGAGGAGGGCGGACCGGATCTCGGTGCGGTCCAGTCGGCCACGGAAGCCGTCGCGCGCAATCTCCAGGTCGGGATGCTCGTCGTCCTCGAATCAACAACGTATCCCGGCACCACTGACGAACTGGTGCGCCCCATCCTGGAGGCCGGTGGCCTGATTGCCGGCAAGGACTTCCACCTGGCGTTCTCGCCGGAACGCATCGATCCGGGCAACAAGGATTTCGGCCCCCGCAACACGCCCAAGGTCGTCGGCGGCCACACACCGGCGTGCACAGAAGCCGCCGCGGCGTTGTACGGGCGTTTCATCGACACTGTGGTGCGTACCAAGGGCACCAGAGAGGCCGAGACGGCCAAGTTGCTCGAAAACACCTACCGGCACGTCAACATTGCGCTCGTCAACGAGATGGCCAAGTTCTGCCACCGGCTCGGGATCGACCTGTGGGATGTGATCCACGCCGCGTCGAGCAAGCCATTCGGATTCCAGGCATTCTACCCTGGGCCGGGGGTAGGCGGTCACTGCATTCCGATCGATCCGAACTACCTGAGCCACAACGTGCGCGTACGACTTGGCTATCCGTTCCGGTTTGTCGAACTCGCGCAGGAAATCAACGCCACGATGCCGGCCTACGTGGCCAGGCGGGCCCAGAACATCCTCAACGAAGCGGGATTGGCGACAACCGGCGCGAACATCCTGCTGCTGGGTGTCACGTACAAGGCGAACATCGCAGATGAACGGGAGTCTCCGGCTGTGCCGCTCGCTCGTGACCTGAACAGTCTCGGTGCGAAGATCAGCTACCACGATCCGTTCGTTGAGGAATGGCGGCCGGGCGTTGGAGTCATGCGGGTTGACGATCTGGAATCCGCAGTCGCGTCGGCTGACCTCGTGATCCTCGTCCAGAACCATCGCAACTACGATGCTGACCGGCTTGCCGCGACAGCGAAGCGCTTCTTCGACACCCGCGGCGTCACGCGCACGGACGACGCGATCCGCCTGTAGCCGACCGGTGTGATGCACACCTGACCTGACGCGCGATCGGGTGGCCGCTGTCTTCACAGCGGCCACCCGAGCCGTCAGAGGCCAGGACCGGCCCTTGTTCAGCAAGATCCGGCCAGACCCGAGGACGCTAGTACGCGCCCTTGCGCGCCAGCACCACGCCCACCGTGCGCCACAGGATGCTCAGGTCGTACGCGAGCGACCAGTTGTCGACGTAGTAGAGGTCCAGCCGGACCGCCTCGTCCCAGGACAGGTCGGAGCGGCCGGAGACCTGCCACAGGCCGGTCATGCCGGGCCGGACCAGCAGGCGGCGGCGCACGTCGCCGAGGAAGTCGCCGTCGTCGGCCGGCAGCGGGCGCGGCCCGACCAGCGACATCTCGCCCTTGAGCACGTTGATCAGCTGGGGCAGCTCGTCCAGCGACGAGGCCCGCAGGAAGCGGCCCACCGGGAACACCCGCGGGTCCTGCTTCATCTTGAACAGCATGCCGTCGGTCTCGTTCTGGTCGACCAGGCTGGCCAGCCGCTCCTCCGCGTCGACGTACATGGTGCGGAACTTCCACACCCGGAACGTGCGCCCCTCGTGACCGACGCGCGGCTGGCGGAAGAAGACCGGGCCGCGGTCGGAGAGCCGGATCGCGATCGCGATCGCCAGGAACACCGGGATCAGCAGCACCAGGCCGAGGCCGGCGGCGATCCGGTCCATCAGGTTCTTGGCCAGCAGCGCCGGACCCGACAGGGTCGGCTCCTCGACGTGCAGCAGCGGCAGGCCCTCGATCGGGCGGATGTGCACCCGGGGGCCGGCGATGTCCGTGAGCTGCGGGGCGACCACCAGGTCGACGCCGGAGCCCTCGAGCTGCCAGGCCAGTCGGCGCAGCTCGCCCGGCTCGGCGCTGGCCGAGCCGCAGACCGCGATCGTGTCGCCGCCGACCTCGCGGACGAGCGCGAGCACGTCCCGGCCCGCGTACACGGGAACGGGGGTCTGGATGCCGCGCGCCGCCGCGTACCCGTCGGTGATGTGGATGGCCACGGGCACCAGCCCGGCGGTCGGGTTGCGGGTGACCGCCGCGTAGACCTCCAGGCACTCCGGCAGGGTGCCCACGAGGACCATCCGGTGGCCGGCGTGGCCGGCCCGGCGGCGGATCAGGTGCAGCGTCAGTCGCGCCAGCAGCCGGCCGAGCAGGATCAGCAGCAGCGCGCCGAGCAGGGCGAAGCCGACCGTCCACCGGGAGAGGTCGGCTTTGAGGGCGAACGCGAGGAAGGAGACGGTGGCGGCGACGGCCACCCCGCCCCGGATCACCCGCTTGAACTCGTCGGGGCCGAGGCCGAGGTACCGCCGGTCGTACGCCCGGTTGCCCCACAGGATGATCAGCCAGCCGAGCGGGAGCAGCGCGAACGCCACCGTGTAGAACCACGACTCGTGTGAGCTGCTGAAACCCGCGGCGGCCTGCTCGAAGATCTGGATCGCCAGGAAGCTGGCCAACGCCGCCGCGCCGAAGTCGAGCAGCAGCAGGACCGCGGTGTAGGGGCGGTGCCAGCGGGAGACGCGCCGGCGGGCACGAGCCCAGGCCGACCGGGGTACGCCGTTGTGTGACGGCGGTGTCGGCGGCTGGATCTCGAAGCTGTCGACGTGCCGCACGAGTTTGCTCCGGCCTGTGTTGGTTACCGGGCGCTGGAGGCTTGTCGTCACCTCACCCATGTCCTCCCGCATGACGCGCGCCCTCACTCGCAGTGAGGGCCCGGGTCGCCCACCGTTCAGTTTCCCACGCGGAGCCCGCACCGGACGTCGACCCGAGGGACGCGGGCCGGTGTGGCCGCAGGGATCCGGCCGGCTCCACCTCAGGTGCGAAAGCCGGGGACCGAGCCACTATACCGATGGATGAGGGTCCGGGTAGAGGCGCCGACCGGGAGGATCGGCGCGCGAACGGTCATTCCGCGCCGTAACCCCCGAGTGGCGTTACTCACCGTACTAGTCTGGATAACCGTCGGTCAGCCAGGGGCTTGCCGCCGGTCTGGCAGGTGGGGCAGTACTGGAGGCTGGAGTCGGCGAACGACACCTCGCGTACGGTGTCCCCGCAGACCGGACAGGGCAGCCCGGCCCGGGCGTGCACGGTCAGGCCGGAGCGCTTCTCGCCCTTCAGTTCGGCCGCCTTCTGCCCGAGCGACCGGGCCACCGCGTCCCCGAGCACCCGCCGGGTCGCCTCGTGCAGTGCGGCCAACTGCGCGTCGGTCAGCCGGTCCGTGAGCGCGAACGGCGACAGCCTCGCCGCGTGCAGGATCTCGTCCGAGTACGCGTTGCCCACCCCGGCGAGCACCGCCTGGTCGGTCAGCACGCCCTTGACCTGGCCCCGCCGGCTGCGGATCCGCTCGGCGAAGGTGGGCAGGTCGGCGGCGAGCGCGTCCGGCCCGAGCTTGGCCACCCCGGGCACCTGCGCCGGGTCGGTGACCAGGTACGCGGCCAGTTTCTTCTGGGTGCCCGCCTCGGTCAGGTCGAAGCCCGAGCCGTCGTCGAGTCGGACCCGCAGGGCGATCGGCCCCTTGCCGGGACGAAGCGGGGCGGCGGACGGGAACGACTCCCGGTAGTGCAGCCAGCCGGCCCGGGCCAGGTGCACCACGAGGTGCAGCTCACCGTCGAGGACCACGTCGAGGAACTTGCCGTGCCGCCGGGCGTCGGTCACCGTCCGGCCCGACGCGGCGGCGGGCGCCGGGTCGTACGTCTTCAGGGCGCTGATCGCGGCGATCTCGATCCGGTCGACGCGCCGCCCCGCCGCGCGCTCACGCAGGTAGCCGGCGAGCGCTTCCACCTCCGGTAGCTCTGGCATCAGCCAACGGTAGCCTTTCCATCCGTGAAGATTGTGGTGGCGCACAACCGGTACCGGGAGGCTCAGCCGTCCGGCGAGAACACCATCGTCGACGCGGAGATCGCCCAGCTCACCGCCGCCGGGGTGGAGGTGCTGCCGTTCCTGCGCAGCTCCGACGAGATCCCCAGCCTGCCGAAGACGGCGAAGGCGCTGCTGCCACTCTCCCCGATCTACGCCCCGCGCGCCCAGCAGGAGCTGAGCCGGCTGATCACCGAGCACCGCCCGGACGTGCTGCACCTGCACAACCCGTACCCGCTGCTCTCGCCCTGGGTGGTGCGGACCGCGCACAAGCACGGCGTGCCGGTGGTGCAGACCGTGCACAACTACCGGCAGGTCTGCTCCTCGGGCCTGTACTTCCGGGACGGGACGATCTGCCAGGACTGCCGGGGCCGGGCGCTGGGCGTGCCGGCGATCGTGCACCGCTGCTACCGCGGGTCCCGGGCGCAGAGCGCCCTCATGGCCACCACGCTGGCCGTGCACCGGGGCACCTGGCACTCGGTCGACCGGTACATCGCGCTCACCTCGGCGGTCGCCGACCACCTGCGCGACTACGGCGTACCCGCCGACCGGATCGTGGTGAAGCCGAACGGCATCCCGGACCCGGGGCGCCCGGCGCCGCTCGGCGACGGCTTCCTGTTCATGGGCCGGCTCACCCCCGAGAAGGGGCTCGGCCTGCTGCTGGACGCCTGGCGGCGGCACCCGGACGGCGCGCTCGGCCCGCTGCGGATCGCCGGGGACGGCGAGCTGCGGCCCCTGGCCGAGGCCGCCGCCGCGGAGCGCGCCGACGTGACCTTCCTCGGGCCGTTGGACCGCGCCGGGGTACGCGCGGCGATCGAGGCCAGCGCCGTGGTCGTGGCCGCCTCCACCTGGCACGACGTGCTGCCCACCGTGATCATCGAGGCGCTGGCGAGCGGCCGGCCGGTGCTCGGCACCGCCCTCGGCGGCATCCCGTACCTGGTGGGCATGGACGACCCGGCCGGCCCGGTCGGCTGGGTGGTACCCCCGGACCCGGCCGCCATGGCCGCAGCGCTGCCGGAGGCACGCGCCGGCGCCGCCGGCCTCTCGGTGGCCGCCCGCCAGCGCTACGAGCGCACGTTCCACCCTGACGTGACCACGGCCAAGCTCATCGACGTGTACGCCGGGGTCGTGGGCAGCGGCAGCCCGACCGCACGCTGAGCTGACGCGAGCCCGCCGCACGGGTAGGGCCGTTCCGGTTCTGGCCGGCGCTACCGGCGGCCTACGCTCGTTGCCTCGCCACCACCGCCACTGCTCCCCTTCCCGCGGAGCGGGGTGGGTCGGCCCGGAGACGAGGGCCCCCGGGAGGGCGGGGTCAGCGGAGCGAGGCGCGGGCGGAGAAGGCGATGCTCGCCAGCAGGAAGCCGCCGTTGACGACCGTGAACGCCACGATCACCCAGAAGGTGAGGGCGGGCGCGAGCATCAGCACCAGGGCGGCGCCGAAGATCACCGCGCCGTAGTCGCGGACCAGCTTGACCAGTCGGACCGGCAGGCTGGTCGAGGTGACCATGCTGGCCGCGTTCGGGCCGGCCTGCATCACCGAGGTCACCAGGTTGACCATCCACGTGCCGGCGAAGACCGCGACCAGCCAGGTCGGGGTCGACGGGCGCTGGGCCACGGTCGTGGCGGCCAGCGCGGCCACCAGGGCGATCTGGGCGGCCACGTCGCAGAGCACGTCCACCCGGGCGCCGGCCGGGTTGCCCTGCCCGGTCACCCGGGCGAGCTGCCCGTCGGCGCAGTCCAGGGAGTACGCGACCTGCCAGCCGACCAGCGCGGTCAGCCCGACCACCCACGCCGGCACGTCCCCCGCGGCGACCGGTCCGGCGAGGGCCACCACGGTCAGCGACGTGGCCAGGCCGAGCACGAGGTTGGTCATCGTCAGGGCGGTGGGGCGCAGCCCGAGCCGCTGGGCGACCAGCGCGAACACGGCCCCCAGCCACTGGCTGATCGACTCACTGAACAGGCCGCCGCCCCGGTTGACCCGGTGGAAGTCGGCGACGGAGGGGCGGGACGGCTCAGCCAAGGTGGTCGCGGAGTGCACCGGCGTAGTCTGCCAGCCGTCCCCGTGTCTCGGAAGGCGACATCGCGAGGTGTTCGAGGATGGTGTAGCGGTCCGGCCGGGTACGCGGCGCGTACTGAACCGCCTCGATGAACTGCTCGTCGGTCAGTCCCACGTCGGCGGGCAGCCGGGGCAGGCCGTGCCGGGCCAGGCAGGCCGACATCTCGGCGAACCGTCGCTGGTCGCCGCGCAGGAAGGTGCAGAAGAGCGCCCCCAACCCGGCCAGCTCACCGTGCGAGGCGGTGCCCGGGTAGAGCGCGTCCACGGCGTGCATGATCTCGTGGCAGCCGCCGCTGGACGGGCGGCTGGTGCCGCAGACGGCCATCGCCAGGCCGCTGGAGACCAACGCCTCGGCCAGCACCGTGACGAACCCGTCGTCGCCCATGTCGCCCTGGTGGGCGAGCACCGCCTCGGCGCCCATCCGGGCCAGCGAGGCGGCCAGCCCGTCGACCGGCTCGCCGCGGACCCGCCGGGCCAGCTCCCAGTCGGCCAGCGCGCTGATGTTGCTGATCACGTCGCCGATCCCGGCCCGGTTGTGCCGTTCCGGGCCGGCCTCCACGAAGTCCAGGTCCACGATCACCGCGATCGGGATGTGCACCCCGTACGAGCCCTTGATCCCGTCGGTGATCAGGCTGGCCACCGGGGACGCGATGCCGTCGTTGGCCAGGCTGGTCGCCACGGAGACCATGGGCAGGCCGCGCCGGGTGGCGGCGTACTTCGCCACGTCGATGGTCTTGCCGCCGCCGATGCCGACCACCGCGTCGTACGACCGGTCGCGCAGCTTGGCGCCCAGGTCGTCGGCGGCGTCGAGGGTGCCCCCGGCCACGGTGAACACGTCCGCCGAGCGCAGCGACGGGCGGAGCAGCTCGGCGATCTGCTCGCCCTGCCCCGGGCCGACCACCACCGCCACGTCGCCCCCGGCGGAGATCCGCCCGTCGGCGAGGATCGCGGCGAGGTCGGCCACCGCGCCCCGCCGTACGTCGATGTGCAGCGGGGTGAGGACCGTCCGGGCTAGTAGCGGCACGCGATCTCCCGGGCGCGGGCCAGGTCGGCGTGGTTGTCGACCTCGACCCACGACACGTCCCCGATGGGTGCCGCCCGCACCTCCCCGCCCCGGTCGGCGAACTCCTGGTAGCCGTCCTCGTAGTAGAGGTTCGGGTCGCGGCGCCAGGTTGCCTCCAGCGCGTCGGCGAGCGCCTCGGCCGCCTGCGGCTCGATCAGCGTGGCGCCGATGTACTCCCCGTACGCCTCGGCCGGGTCCATCAACTTGGTGATCCGGGTGAGCTGGCCGGCGGCGTCGAAGGTGGTCTTCATCTCCTCCTCGGCCAGCACCTTGATCGTGTCGACGGCGAGCAGGATGGCCGGGCCGCGCTCGGCCAGCAGCGTCTTCTCCACGCTCACCGGGTGCACGGTGTCGCCGTTGACCAGCAGCACGCCCCGGGCGAAGTACTCGCGGGCCAGCCAGAGCGAGTACGCGTTGTTCCACTCCTCGGCCCGGTCGTTGTGCACGAGGGTGATCCGTACGCCGTGGCGCTTCTCCAACGCGGCCTGGCGCTCGCGGACCGCCTCGGCGGCGTATCCGACGACGACCACGACCTCGGTCAGCCCCACCTCGGCGAGGTTGTGCAGCGCGATGTCGAGGATGGTGGTCTCGCCGTCCACCGGCACCAGCGCCTTCGGCAGTGTGTCGGTGTACGGGCGCAGCCGGCGTCCCGCTCCGGCCGCGAGCACCATCCCGATCATGCGGCGTCCTCCCTCGTACGACTCCGGGTCACCGGTGGAGGATAGCGCCGGGAGAGATGGCACCCGCCGTCAACCGGCGCTCGACGCCGCCGAGGGCGGAAACGTGACGGCCCCAGCCAGGGCGGAAACGCGACGGCCCGGCCCCCGCGCGGGGGCCGGGCCGTCGAGCTGTCGGGTCAGCGCGCGGGACCGGTGAAGATCGCCTTGGCCCGCCAGTCGACGGAATCGAGCGTCGGGCCGCTGCGCACCGTCCAGCTGCCCGACGGCGCCCCGTTGACCCAGCCGGTCGACGAGAGGTTGCCGGTGAGGCGGTTGACCAGGTAGAGGCTGGAGCCCGAGACGAACACCCCGGCGGAGTCGGCGAAGCCGGTCGAGCCGGCGACGGTGAACTTGTCCGCCCCGACGGCGCCGCTGTCCGGGTTGAACCAGCGCCAGTACAGGCCGCTGGAGCCGCTGAGCGTGTAGTAGAGCCGCCCGTTGCTGTAGAACATGCCTGTCACGTTCGCGATCTCGGCGTAGAAGCTCGTCGTCGAGCCCGCGTACGTCTGGCCCTCCGGCCCGGAGTCGGTCACCACCGTGTCCCAGAGCGCGTCGTGGTACGGGTCGACCTTCTTCGCCGTGCCGAAGGTGGTGCCGTCGAAGGTGCGCCGCCACAGCGCGCCGCTCATCCCGTAGAACAGCGTGCCGCCGACCCAGAAGCCGCCCCGGGCGGTCGACCAGGTGGTGCCGTCGGTGCTGGAGACCGTCGTGGCGGTGCCCACCGCGCGGACCCCGTCGTACGTCCGGGTGCGCACCGCGTTGACGGTGCCGGAGCTGAACCCGGCGAGGTAGACGTTGCCCGGCAGGGTGGCCGTGCTGGTGGAGTGCGGGGCGACGCCACCGGTCAGCGGGAAGAACGCGATCCGCTCGCGGCGGTACTTGAAGTTGCCGATCCAGGACTGGTCCGAGCCGAGCCAGAGGCCCGCCGGGGTGACCAGGAGCTTGGCCACGCCGTACCCACGGGGGTGCCGGCCCGGGTTCCAGGCCAGCGGCAGGCCGCTGACCGGGTCGAGCGCGGCGATGCTGGGGCGGGCCACCGCGCCGGGGAACGCCGAGTTGGTGGCACCGGTGTTGTTCAGCCAGCGGAAGTGGCCGCCGACGTAGACGGCCCGCTCGCTGATGCCGACCGAGAGGAACGTGTCGCCACCGCTGTAGTTGACCCAGGTGGGCTGGACGGTGGTGCCGGTGGACGAGGTCTCCCACCGGGCGACCGCGTCGCAGAGCGTCCCGGCGTACGGCGCGCCGGTGGTGGCGACCACGAAGTACTTCCCGTCCGGGGAGAAGCTCACGTCCCGCACGTACGAGTCGTACGCCGTCCACTTGCACCGGTCCTGGTAACGGGTGGTGTTCCAGGAGGAGACGGTCGCCGCGGTGCTGCCCAGGGTGAGCCGGACGATCTGGTCGTGCAGCGTCCCGTTGGCCTTCCGGAAGTTGCCGATCACCACGAGCTGGGTGCCGTCCGGCGAGACGGCCAGCTTCTCCGCCCCGACGCCGGCCTTCGCGCCGCCGGTCTCCGAGGAGCGGTAGTTGTGGTTCTCCGTCAGCGCGGCGGTGAGGTAGCTGTCCACCGCGCCGGTGGTGGCGTTCAGCGAGGCCAACCCGTTGCGCGGGAGCGTGGCGGCCTTGGTGAAGATGCCCCCCACCAGCAGCCGGCTGCCGACCTTCTCGATGTCGTTGACCAGGCCGTCGAACGCCAGGTTGGGGAAGCTGGTGACCAGGCTGCCGTTGCTCACGTTGACCAGGGCGAGCTTGCGGCGGGTGGTCGTGCCGACCGTGTTGAACTTGCCGGCGAGGTAGACCGTCCCGGCCGTGGGGCCGGCGGTGATGTCGAGGACCTCGCCGTCGACCTTGGGGGCGAACGCGCTGTCCACCGCCCCGGTGGCCTTGTCGAAGGCCAGCACGTACCTGCGGGAGATCGTGACGTCGGAGTTCCGGTTCTGCACGCCGGTGAACGAGCCGCCGACGATCACCTTGGTGCCCGCGTCGTGGATGGCGAAGACGGTGCCGTCGATGATGTCCGGGGTGAGGGTGGAGGGGACCGCGGCGACCACGGTGCCGTGGCCGGGAGCGGCCGATGTCGGGTCGGCGACGAGGACGCCGCCGACGGTGAGCACGGCGCAGGTCAGGGCCGCGAGGGAGCGGCGGCCGAGCGCGGGAGAGTGAACCACGGGCAACTCCGGGGATACGACGGAGCGAACGATGTGAGCTGCCTCCACGCGACCGGAGACGAGCCGGTCGGCTGTCCGCCGGCTGTGGAGGCACGCGGCCGGGGACACGAACGTCAGGAAACCATGTCGCAGTCTACGCGTGGTGTCCACCCCGCTCCGCTCCCCTGTGTCCGTCCATCTTGTCGACGGCCGGACGGAAACCGGGCGGTCACCGCGGGCTGTGCGCCGGCATCCGCGGGCTGATCAGGCGCGGTCACCGCGGGCCCTGCACCGGGATCGGCGGGGGCGGCGCGGCGAACCACGGGTCGGCGGCCAGTTCCCGGAACGCCGCCAGCCCCTCCGGGTCGGCGTCGAAGGTGCTGTCGTACGCCGGTTTCTTCGTCTGCTTCGCCGCGAAGTAGACCACCGCCTTGATCTGCGGGTGCCGCTTGACGTACTCGCCGGCCTCGCGCAGCCACGCGCCGCGCTGGCCGGGCGCGCCCTCGGTGGTGACCCCGAACTCGCCGATCACCACCGGCCGGGGCCGCTGGGACGCGAACGCCATGAAGGTGTCCATCTGCGCGGCGAAGCCCTCGAACTCCCGCCCCGGGTACACGTCGGTGCAGAGCCAGTCGACCTGGTCGTCGCCCGGGTAGTACGCCGCCGCGTCGCGCGTGCTGTCGACGAACCCCTGCACGTGCGGGCACCACACGAAGGCGGCGTTGGCCGCGCCGACCTCGGTGAAGATGCCCCGGATGCGCTTCCACGCCGCGACGTAGTCCTCCGGCGAGTGCACGCTCTGGGCCAGGTTGGGCCGGTCCATCTCCCACCGCCAGCGCAGCAGCAGCGGCACCCCGAACTGCTTGATCCTCTCGGCCCGCTGCCGGATCAGCTGGTCGTACACGCCGTCCCGGATGGACCGGGTGTCGGCGCCGGACCAGGAGATCATCTGGAGCCGCCCGCTGGCCTGGAACGCGTGCTCGGTCGGGCCGGGGAAGTCGTCCTCCCACTCGTGGAACATGTGCGCCAGCGTGATCTTTCCGCCGGTCTGCTCGGCGAACGCGGCCAGCGCGTCGACCCGGCCGGCCGGCGTCTGCCAGCCCGCCTTCACCCAGGCGCCCAGCCAGACGCCCCGCTCGGGCAGCTCCGGACCGCGTCCGGTGGTGCGCAGGCCGTCCGGCGGGCGGGGGCTGACCGTGGGCGCGGAGCCGGCCGTGGATGCGGAGCTGGCCGGGGCCGGCGGCGGCGCGGGTGCCGGCTCGGAGCACGCGGCCACCCCCAGCGCCGAGCCGAGCGCGAGGGCCAACGCTGTGCGGACCCGCTTCATCGTGCGTACCTCCCCATGCGATGGCCACCGGCCGGGCCGGTGGTGGACGTGTTCCGTGGCCGGCCTCAGCGCCTGCGGGCTCGGCGCAGCGTCCGCAGCGCGTCGAGCTGGAGCACCCGGCGCAGCCGCCAGACCGCGGCGGCGTAGCCGGCCGCGCCGAGCGTGGCCAGCGCCGCGAGCGTCACCGGCCCGACGTCCAGCAGCGTCCGGGCGAGCAGCGCGGGTACGCCGAAGCCGGCCAGCGCCAGCCCGGCCGCCGTGAGGGTGCCCCGGCCGAACGGGTGCAGCCGGTACGCGTGGTACAGCTGGGCCAGCGGCACCAGATTGGTGACGAGGATGGACGCGGACCAGGCCGCCGCCGCGCCCATGCTGCCGAAGCGCGGGATGAGCACCACGTTCAGCACCACGTTGAGCGCCGTGCCGGCCAGCGCGTTGTAGAACGTCCAGGACGTGCGCCCGGCCATGTTGAGGACCGTGTCGACCATCCCGCAGCCGGTCGCCACGAGCATGACGAGGGCGAGCAGGACGGTCACCCGCTGCCCGGCGGCGTACCCGTCGCCGAACAGGTGCAGCATCGGCCCGGCGAAGACCGCGAAGAGCAGGTACGCCGGCCAGGCCAGCAGCACCAGCCAGCCGGTCGCGGCCTGGTACAGCCGGCCCGCCGCGGCCCGGTCGTCGCGGACCAGGTGCCCGGCCAGTCGGTGCTGCACGGCGGTCGACAGCGCCTGCCCGGAGAGCTGCCCGAGCGCCAGGAACCGGGTGGCGGCGGTGTAGAGCGCCGCGTCGGCGAGCCCGCGCAGCGCGCCGAGCAGCACGATGTCCAGCCGCTGCACGGCCATCTGGGCCAGCCCGCTGAGCGCCCGCGGCCCGCTGTAGCGCCAGTACGGGGCGAACTCCTCGCGCAGCCGCACGGGCGGGGCCTCGGCGGCCCGCTCGGCCCGCCGGACCAGTCGGGCCAGCCAGACCGTGCCGAGCAGGGCCGCGGGCAGGTAGGGCAGCGCCCAGGCCAGCGGCAGCGCGGTGGTGGCCGACAGGCCGAGCAGGGCGGCCAGGCCGACGCCGGCCAGTTGCAGCCCGGTCCGGCCGAGCCGCTCGACCAGCAGCAGCGGCCGCATCTTGCCGAAGCCCCGGCAGGCGGCCAGTGCGAAGTCGCAGAGCGCGGCGACCGGCACGAACAGCAGCAGCGCCCGCAGGGCCCGGACGGCGCCGGGCACCGGCTCGGTGAAGGCCAGCGCGACGATCCGCGGGGCGGCCCACCAGCCGGCCACCGCGATCACCGTGCCGACGAGCACCACGGGCAGCAGCCCCACCAGCACCGACGCCCGGATCCGCTCCGCCTGCCCGAGCGCACGGTACCGGCTGATGAAGTACACCGAGCCGACGCCGGTGCCCAGCCGGGCGGCCGCGTACGCGATCATGAAGGCACTGGTGGCGGCGAAGAAGAGCCCGGCGTCGGACATGGACCAGCCCCGGGTGACGACGATGTTCAGGCCGAACCCGGCGACCGCGGCGACGGCGACGCCGAGCAGGTTGGCCACCCCGTGCCGGGCGGCTCCGCCCAGCTCGGCGGCGTCCGACCGGCCCGGCGCTACCGTCGCCACGACGGCACGCGTCCCCACCAGGTGCTCAACCGCTCGTCGTACGGGGCGAAGTGCTCCTCCAGGCGAGCCCGCAGCGCCGGGTCCATCGGCGAGCGGGAGCGCGAGTTGTGCCTGCCGAACGAGATGTCGGCCCAGTGCGGCAGGCCGAGGAAGTCGCAGACCGCGTCGAACGCCGGCCGGGGCTCGGCGAAGAAGTCGTCGGCGTCGATCACGTGCAGCCGCTCCCGGCCGAAGATCGCCTCCAGTCGTTCGAGCTGCTCGACGTACCGCCCCCGGGTCAGGTACGCGTTGTGCTGGTAGTGGTGGCTGTGCGCGGCCGGGTCGGCGAGCAGCCGGTCCCGCTCCCCGGCGATCCGCTCCTCCTCCAGCTCCAGGGCCCGCTCGAAGCCCTCCGTCTCGAAGCCCCGGGCCAGCTCGTGCGCGTGCGCCGAGTACGCTCGCTCCACCGGGTCGCGCAGCAGCACCAGCAGCCGGACCTCGGGCAGGTCCTGCGCGATCCGCTCGCCGGCCAGCGGGTGGAACATGTAGTACGGGCTCGACTCGCCGGTCACCGCGCGCACCCCGATCCGGTCCCGGACGGCCTCCGCCCGCCGCACCGTCGGGAAGTGCCCGAGGTACCAGTCCATCCCCCGGTCGTAGGCGACGTCGAAGTAGTGCACGCCCTTCTGGTAGTTCGCCGGCAGCACGCCCGGGTGCTGGGACAGGGTCTTGAACAGGGAGGTCGTCCCGCAGCGCTGGGCGCCCACGATGAGGAAGTCGGGCGCGAGCCGTGAGCCGGACGTCCACCGCCCGTACGTCCGGCTCACCGACCGCACCGCGCGGCGCGCCTTCGTCTTGACCAGCGTCACTTCGCCATCCCTCCCGCGCCCGGCCGGCCGGCCAGGTGATCCTCGACCGCCGGCAACAGCCAGGCGGCCACGTGTCCCAGCCGGGCCCCCGCCTCGGCCTGCCGGTCGCGCAGGTACCGCGCGCCCAGCTCCACCAGATAGAGCACCGCCACCAGGTCGGCGGCCCCGGCCGGCTGCCCGAACGGGGCCAGCGCCTCGCCCGCCCCGGCGATGAGCCGCGCCGCCGCCTCCCGGGGCTCGGCCCCGGCCCGGGTGATCGCCCTCTGCACCCCATGGTGCAGCGCGTCGAAGCCGACCGGCACGTCGCCGGCGAACCGCTCCCAGTCCCAGACCAACGTCCGGCCGTCGGCCAGGGTCGCGCTGTTGCCGCCGTTCCAGTCCCCGTGCCAGGCGCCCAGGTCGAGCACCGGGTCGGCGCGGCGGACCGCGGCCAGCGCGGCGCGCAGCCGGGCCGCCTCGGGCCGGTCGCCGAGCGCCGCCAGCTCGCCGGCGAGCCGCCGGGCGTGCGGGCTGTCCGCGTACGGCACCCGGTCGACGCCGAGGCAGCGGCTGACCGCGACCATGGCGGCCCGTTCCGCCTCGGCGGCCCGCGGCGGCGCGGCCCGGGGCAGCCCCACCGGCAGGGCGCTCTGCACCAGCAGGGCGTGCCCGCGCCAGGCGCCGTGGTGCAGCACCTCGGCCACCCGCACGCCGGGCAGGTCGAGCGTCGCCAGCCGGGCCAGCGCCGCCGCCTCCGCGTCGACCAGGGCGCGGGTCAGCGGGTCGACGCCGAGCTTGGCGTACCCGATCGGGGCGCCGGCGTCGTCGAGGAGCTGGACCACCGGCTTGCGGTTGGCCCGGGCCGGGCCGATGTGGATGCTCAGCAGCGCCGGGCGGCCGAGCACGGCGGCCAGGTGCGCGTCGAGCGCGCCGTCCCCGCCGTCGACCACCAGGCGGTCCCGGAAGGCGAGCCCGCCGAGCCCGGCGCGGAACGCCGTCGCCAGCACCGCGCGCCGCAGCCGGGCCTTCGCCCCCTGGGCCTCCGTGGAGTGCCGCACCGCGCTCGCCGCCGCCCGCCGGGAGCCGACCGGGACCAGCAGCCGGGGCCGGGCCGCCGACGGGACCACCGCGAACCCGGCCCGGCCGCCGCGCCGCAGGGCCGCTCGGCTCGGCGCCGGCCAGACCAGGCCGGCCAGCTCGGGCAGGTACGCGCCGCGCGCGTCGGCGCCGGGGGGCGGGGTGAACATCAGTGCGTCCGCCGTTCCATCAGGGGGGCGTGCGGGGCCGCCGCCTCGGCGGCGAGCCGGGCCTCGCGGCGCTGCGCGCGCAGGTGTCGGTCGTTGCGGGCGAGCAGCGCGACGCTGATCAGCCCGTACGCCAGGGTGGTGTTCAGCGAGCCGTAGAGGAACTGGAAGAACAGCATCAGGATCAGCACCAGGCTGCCGGCGATGCCGATCGGGGTGTGGTCGTGGCGGAACCGCCACAGGCACCACAGGAAGAACGCGCTGTAGCAGAACGCCCCGACGTAGCCCTGGCCGACGAGCAGGTTCCACAGCTGGCCGTTGCTGCCCAGCTCCCGGTTGCCGCACTGGCGGCAGTCGGCCGACTTGCCGATCGCGATCGACCGGTTGCTGCCGATCAGGGCCCGGTTGCCGCCGTAGCCGAGCACCGGGGAGTGGTTCGCCGCCGCCACGGCGCCGCTGGACAGGGTGGCCCGGATGTCGTCGCTGTGCCCGTTGGACATCCGCTCGTCGAGCAGCGTGCCCAGCGGCGAGGCGAGCACCGCCACCCCGACCAGCGCGGTGGCCAGCGACAGCCCGACCAGGACGACGATCCGCCCGCGCAGCGCCAGCCGCACCGCCACGTAGACCGCCCCGATGACCAGGCCGATCCACAGGCCCCGGTTGAGGGAGAAGACGATCGGGAACACGGAGGCCAGGACCACCACGTACCCGAAGAGCCGGCGCGGCCCGCGGCCGAGCACCACCCAGCCGACGATGAACCAGATGAGCAGGATGGCGAGGTTCTCGCCCCACGTGTTCGTGTACTCGAAGGGCGCGGCCGGGCGGGGCGAGCTGGCCTCGCCGGCGAGCACCGCCTGCACCTGGGCCACCTCGACGTGCATGAGCCGGTGGACGAACGGCTCCTTGGCGATCACGTCGGGGAGGATGTGGTTGAGCGGCGCGACGAACTTCAGCTGCGGCATCAGCGCGCCGACGTACCCGCCGATCACGGTGACCACGGCCATGAACCCGAACAACCGCAGCAGCCGCGCCCGGGGCAGTTCCCGCTCGCTCAGGTTCAGCACGTAGAGCATGGTCACGGTCAGCGCGGTGTAGTTCATCACCCGGATGCCCCAGCCGACGTACCGGCCGAACCCGTTCGGGGTGAGCGTGTTGGGGGCGGTGATGTCGAGCATCAGCCCGGACAGGACGACCCAGGCCAGCAGGATCAGCCAGAGCCCGAAGCCGGGGGGAACCCGGACGGTGCCGCGTCGGAAGAGCTGCACGGCCATCGGAACCGCCAGGATGGCGAAGATGAACGAGGGCAGGCCGAGCGCCCACCAGAGCGGGTAGAGCACGAAGAGCGCGGTCACCGGCCAGGCGGTGGGCAGCCGCATCGACCAGCGCCGGGTCGTCTCGGGCGGCGGGTCGGCCGGGTGCCGTCCCGCTGGCTGCGGCTCCGGCCCCGGCGTGGGCCGGAGCGGGGCGACGGTGCTCATGCCACGTTGACCCGGGCAGTCTCGGGGGCGTAGATCACCCAGGCGGTTCCGGGCTGCGGCCGCACCTGGTAGCCGCCCGGGTCGATGACGTTGCAGACCAGTCGCTGCCCCGGCTTGCGCCACGTCGCCGCCACGCTGGACGGGCCGGACACCACCACGGCGGTGCCGGAGCCGTAGACCTTGGCTCCCGGCAGTGAGCGTGGGCTGGGCTTGCGGACGTTCAGGGTGCGGTACTCCATGGTCAGCACCACCACCGTCGCCGCGCTCACGGTGGTCTTGCCGACCTTCCCCCGCCAGGTCGAGCTGGCCTCGTCGTACGTCCAGGTCTGCGTCGGGTGACCCGGCGCGGCGACGGTGAGCCGGTTGGCCGGCGTGACGCCCTGACTGGCCAGGGGCGTGCCCGCGTCGGCGTGGTCGAAGACCTGCGTCGGCGCCTGCCCGCCCTTCGGGGCGGCCTGCCGCAGCGCGGCGGTGGACGCCTGGCCGGACGGGAACGCGGCCTTGCGTTGCGCCGGGGTCGCCCCCGGCACCCCGGCCCCGGCGAGCTGATCGAGGAAGCCGGTCGGCCCGCCCGCGTACCCGACGAACGGGTGCAGCACGCCGACGGTACGGATGTCCACCGGCCGGATCTCGGCCACCGGCCCCACCCGGGCGGCGTCCCGGGACTGGTAGACGGCGGTCAGGTGCAGGCTCTCCGACTCGGCGAACTCCTGGTAGACCAGGTCGGCCTCGGCCAGCCCGACCGGGGTGGTCCGGGCGGTCACGCGCAGCGGCACCGCGACCGCCTGACGGGTGGCCACCGCCTCGGGAACGGGCTTCCCGGACAGGGGGGCCGCCGGCAGACCGGGGGTGGGGCTGGGCTGGGCCGCCGGGGACCCCGGGTCGACCACGTCGGTCGCCCCGGGCGGCTGGCCCTCGGTGCAGCCGGCCCCGAGCGCGGCGACGAGCGCTGCGGCGACCGTGGCTCCCAGGGCCCGGCGCCGGGTCACTCCCGGTCCTCGAACGTGTCGCGGCTCATCGAGTACCGGCCGGGTTCCGCGCCGTCGGTGTCCCGCGCGGAGCGGTACACGGTGGACATGCCGCCTGCCTTCGGCTGGTTCGTCGGCTTCCCGGCGACGGGCATCCCGGGGTGGCCGGTCGGGGCGGAGCCGGCGGTGGGCATCCCTCCGTGCCCGGTTGGAGCCGAGCCGGCGGCGGGCATCCCGGTGTGGCCGGTCGGGGCCGGGCCCGCGGAGGCTGTCCCCGCGTTGCCGGGCGCGGCGGCCGGGACGCCGTCGCGGGCCGAGGCGGCGGCGCGGGGCAGGATCATCGTGGTGTCGATGTTCGGCGCGCCGGGCCGGGGCTGGCCGTTCGGCGTGGGCCGCGGCCGGGGCGACGGCGGGCCGTCGCGCCGCGCCGCCGGGGCGCTGCCGGAAGCGGGGGCGGGCACCCGGGGAGCCAGCACCGAGCCGAGCACCGGCGCGTCGACCTGCTCGAACTGGCGCATGGCGAGGGTGATCTCGCTGCTGCGGGTCTGCCCGCCCTCGATCACCAGGATCACCCCGTCGACGTGCCGGGCCAGTGCCTGCGCCTCCACGGCGAGGGTCGGCTGGGCCGTCTCGATCAGGACGTGGTCGAAGCGGGCGGCCAACTCGGCGAGGACCGTCAGCATGGTGGCGACCGGCAGCTCCACCTCGGTGTCGAGGTCGCCGGGGAGCAGGACCCGCAGCTGGCTCAGGCCGGGGACCGGGGTGAGCGCGGTGAGCGCCGACACGTCACGGCGCAGCACGTCGGCGAGGGTGTGCCGGGGCTTGGGGTTGCCGAGCATCGCGCCCAGCGGGGAGTCCGCCTTGGTGGTGATCACCGCGACCTGCGCGCCGGTGCGGGCGTACGCGGCGGCGAGGTTGCCGACCACGAAGCCGGCCGCGGGCCCGGGGGACGTGTCGGTGAGCAGCAGCTGCCGACCACGGTTGGGCTGCGGCTCGGGCATGGTGGACAGCAGCACGTTGCGCAGCCGGCCCAGCTCCCGGGAGACCTCGTGGGCCGCCGGGAGGACGGTCAGGTCGGCCGGGCGGGCCGGCAGCTCCAGCAGCATCGGCAGGCCCAGCCGGTCGGCGATGTCCCGCCCGCGCCGGACGCGGGTGTCCAGCCGGTCCAGCACCAGGGCGACGACGATGCCGAACAGCAGCCCGGCGCCGATCCCGGTGGCCAGGTTCAGCGTGGTGTTCGGCGAACTGGGCTTCCGGGGCAGCGCCGCGTCCGAGATGATCTCGCCGGGGTCCAGCGCGGTGCTCAGCAGCGGGCTCAGCCGGCTGTTGAGGCTGGCGAGCTGGTTGGTCAGCACGTTCCGGTCGGCCTCGGCCCGGGCGCGCTCCACGGAGTTGGCGGGGGTGCCGGCGATCTTGCCGGCCACGGCGGCGAGCTGCTTGTTGGTCTCGGCGATCTGCTGCCTGAGCGCGGTCGTCTCGTTCTCCAGCGAGCGGGTGGCGGTCGCCAGCCGCAGGTCCAGGTACGCCTGGGCGAACGCGTGCGAGCCGGCCTGCGCCGCCTGCGGGCTCCCCGCCTCGTACGCGATCTGCAGCACCTGGCTGTTCGGTGGCACGGTGACCGACACGGACCGGACCAGGCCCTCCCCGGAGCTGCCGCTCTTCAACAGGGCCTGGGCCCGCTCCGCGACCACCAGGGAGCGGACCACCTGCGCCTCGGTGTCGAGGTTGACCTTGGTGCCCGGATTGGCGTCCGGGCCGACCTGGCGGACCAGCAGCGACGTGGTCGAGACGTAGGTGCGGGTCTGCACCTGGCTGACCAGCAGGCCGGCGCCCGCGCCGAGCAGCGCGGCCACCGCGAGGATCCACCACCGGCGGCGAAGCCACTCGAGGTAGGCCATCAGCGTGGGACCGTCTGAATCGCGTAGATCGGCGTGGTGAGGCGAGGGCATCGGGCTGTGTCGCTCCCTTTGGACCGGACCGTCCAGTCGGCCGTGGACGAGGTCCCACGGCGGAAACCTGAGTCTCCCCGATACCGCCGGTCAGGGGAAGCGGACGAAAGGTCCGCTTGTCACCGGTCCGGCGGCCCGGTTCTCAGCGTTCCGTCGGCCGGGCAGGATGGGCCGGTGCGGTTTTGCTACCACATCCAGAGCCACCGGTCGCCGGAGCAGGTCAACCGGCTGGTCCACGCGGTCAAGCGGTACAGCCCGGGCAGCCTCGTCCACATCAGCCATGACGTGAACGGCACCCCGTTGGACCTCGCCGAGCTGCGTTCGCTGCCGGATGTCGTGATTCAGACACATGAGGGCGGCTACGGCGACTTCAGTCACGTGGACCGCTACATGGCGGCGGTGGACTGGCTGAACGCCGAGGGTGTGTCGGTCGACTGGCTGGTCAACATCACCGGGCAGGACTATCCACTCCGGCCGCTCGGCGAGTGCGAGGCCGAGCTGGTCGGCTCGGGCGCGGACGGGTTCATGGAGTACTGGGACGCGTTCGGGCCGGAGAGCCACTGGCCGCGCAGCCGGGTCCGCTCCCGGTACCACTTCCAGCACCGCCGCCTGCTCCCGCTCAGCCCGCGCGGCAAACGGCTGCTCCGCCCGATCCAGGCGGTCAACCGGGTGCAGCCCCTGGTCCGGGTGCACGTGTCGTACGGGCTGGCGGTCGGCCGGCGCGCCCGCACCCCGTTCGGGCCGGACCTGCGGCTGCACGGCGGGTCGGCGTTCTCGTCGCTGAGCTGGCCGGTGGTGGCCTACCTGCGGGAGTACTTCGACCGGCGGCCGGACGTCGTGGCGTACTTCCGGCGCTGCCTGTCCCCGGTGGAGGCGGTCTTCCAGACCATCGTGTGCAGCGCCGACCGGTTCAACCTGGTGCCGGACTGCAAGCGCTACTTCGACTTCCGCGACAGCACGTTCAACCACCCGAAGTCGCTCACCGCCGAGGACCTGCCCCGCGCGCTGGCCAGCGGGGCGCACTTCGCCCGCAAGTTCGACTACGAGCGCGCCCCGGAACTGCTGGACACGCTCGACGCGCACCTGGCCGCCACCGCGGGAGGGTGAGGGCCCGTCAGCGGTAGCCGTAGCGGCGGCGCAGCGGCCAGGTCATCGCGCCGACCAGCCGGCGGCGGCCCGGGGCGTACTCGCGGCGCCACTTCTCGTCCAGCGCCAGGCTGATCGCGCCGGTGCGCATCCGGATCCGCCCGCCGGCCACCGCGTGCGAGCCGGCCTGCTCGAACTCGTTGTCCCGCAGGAACGCGAGCGGGTCCACCACACCGGTCACGTCGGCGGTGAGCGCGGCGATCCGGCCCAGCTCGCCGCGCGGGTCGCGGACCAGGTCCTCGTACCGGACGACGACCCGGGGCACGCCCGAGCGGCCGAGGGCGGCGACCATCGCGTTGACGGTGACCCAGCGCCGGGCGGTCAGCCGGGCCGAGCGCTGGTTCATCCGGCCCTTGGCCGAGGTGCCCTCGGGCAGCTCGACCACCTGGCTCCACGAGTACGCGACCCCGCGCGGGTCGCGCAGCACGTGCACCAGCCGCAGGTCGATCTCCGGGGCCCGGGCCAGGATGTACGCCAGCGACGGGCGCTTGGTCGAGTCGACCACCACCTTCGCCCCGGACACCTCGGCGACCGCCCGGTAGAGCCGGGTCAGCAGTTCGGTGTAGCGGTCCAGGTCCCGCCGGAAGGCCGGGGACAGCCCGGGGTTCAGGATCAGCGGCAGCCGGGCCGTCGCGTCCACCCGGCGTTGCAGCGCGCGTACGTCGGCCACGTCGATCCGCGACCATCCGCCGTACGCCCGCCGGCCGACCTCGCCCCAGAACGGGCAGGCGTCGAAGTGCTCCCCGCAGGCGCACCGGAAGTTGCGCTCGACGCCGGACTGCCACAGGTAGAACAGCTCGCCGACGTCGCAGTGCCCGACGAACTGGCCGAGCATCAGGTCGAGCAGCGTGGACCCGCTGCGCGGCATGCCGCAGACGTACAGGACGGTGACGGGAGCGGTGCCCGGGCTGCCGCCCGCCTGCTCTGCCTCGGACACCTGGCCGGTCATGCGCGGTCCCTCTCGTCGGCGGATTCCAGCGGCAGTCTAGGTGCGACGGACGGAGCCGGGGACTGGCGAACGGGTCCGCAGCCAACCATCCGACAGTCCCGATGGTGGGGAGAGCTATTTATGTTCCCGGTCGCGCGTCGATACATTGTGGCGGCGTTGCGCGACCGTCCCCGTTGGCCGGTCGGGGCGGTGGCCGGGGGCCGAGGAGGCGGGTGGACGTGGATTCTGGTGAGGTCATGCTCGTCGGTTCCAGCGGTGGGCACCTCGCCCAGCTGGTGGCGCTCGAACCGTGGTACCGCGACCGGTCCCGCTCCTGGGTCACCTTCGACACCCCGGACGCCCGCTCGCTGCTCGACGGCGAGGACGTCGTCTGGGCGTACCACCCCACCACCCGGAACGTGAGGAACCTCCTGCGCAACCTCTGGCTCGCGGTCCGGGTGTTCCGCGGGCGCGACGTGGCCGCGGTGGTCACCACCGGCGCCGGGGTCGCCGTCCCGTTCGTGGTGGTGGCCCGGCTGCGCCGCATCCCCACGGTCTACATCGAGGTGTACGACCGGATCGACACCCCGACGCTCTCCGCCCGACTCTGCCGGCCCTTCCTCTCCGCGATGCTCGTGCAGTGGGAGGAGCAGCGCCGGCTGTACCCGAAGGCGACCGTGGTGGGAAACCTTCTGTGATCCCGGCCATTCCCCGCCCGCGGGCGGCCTCTTCGCGGCGGCGCACCGTCCTCGCCATGGTCGGCACCGACGTGCACCGGTTCGACCGGCTGGTCGAGTGGCTGGAGCGCTGGCACGCCGGCCGCGCGGGCGATGTCCCGGAGGTCCACCTCCTCGTCCAGTACGGCAGCAGCCGCACCCCCCGACTGCCGGACGCGGTGCCGTTCCTGGCCCACGAGGAGCTCCAGCGGGCGATGACCGAGGCGGACGTCGTCGTCTGCCACGGCGGCCCGGCCACCATCACGGAGGCGCGCCGGCACCAGCACCTGCCGATCGTGGTGCCCCGGGATCCGGCCCACCACGAGCACGTCGACAACCATCAGCAGCTCTTCGCCCGCCGCCTCGGCGCGGCGGGGATGGTCCGGCTGGTCGAGTCGGAGGCGGACCTGGTCGAGGCGCTGGACAGGGGCGTCGCGGACCCGCAGGCGTACGCCCTGGCCGCCGACCCGGACCGGCCCGACCCCCGGGTGGCGGCCGCGACGGCGGTCGGCCGGATCGTGGAGGACCTGGTCCGCGGCCGGCGGGTGCCGGCGCAGCGGAGGTGGTGGCGGTGAACGCCCGGGTGCTGTTCGTGGGCGGGCTGGGGCGCAGCGGCTCCACCCTGCTCGAACTGATCCTGGCCCAGCACCCGGACGTCTGCGCCGTCGGCGAGGTGGTGCACCTGTGGGAGCGGGCGCTCGGCGGCGACGAGCGGTGCGGCTGCGGCGAGCGCTTCTCGGCCTGCGACTTCTGGCAGCGGGTCGGCGAGCACGCCTTCGGCGGCTGGTCGGCGGTCGACCGCGCCGAGGTGCTCGCGCTGAAGGACGCCGTCGACCGGACCCGGCACATCCCCCGCCTGGCCCGGGGCGACCTGTCGGCCGGGCAGCTCGACCAGGTGCGCCGGTACGCCCACCTCTACACCCGGATCTATGCCGCCGCGATGGCCGTGACCGGCGCGCGCACGGTGGTGGACTCCAGCAAGCACGCCTCGACGGCGTTCGCGCTGCGCTGGGCCGACGACCTCGACCTGCGGGTGGTGCACCTGGTCCGGGACAGCCGGGCGGTGGCGTACTCGTGGGCGAAGCAGGTGCGCCGGCCCGAGGTGGTCGACGCCGAGGCGTACATGCCCACGTTCTCCCCGGTCACCGTGAGCAAGCTGTGGACGGCGCAGAACGCGGCGTTCCACCTGCTCGCGACCCGCGCGCCGGTCGTCCGGCTGCGCTACGAGGACTTCACCGCCGACCCGCGCGGCACGGTCGTCCGGGTGCGCCGCTTCGCCGGCCTGGCCGACGACCCGGACGCGTTGCGGGTGCTGGACCCGTCGCCCCCGCCGCTGCGCCGGGCGCACAGCATCGCCGGGAACCCGCTGCGCTTCAACTCGGGGCCGCTGCGGGTCCGGCAGGACGACGCCTGGCGGACGGCCCTGCCGTCGCGCAGCCGGGTGGTGGTGAGCGCCGCGACGTTGCCGCTGCGGCTTCGGTACGGATACGTCGGCCACGGCCGGCCCGGTTCCACGGAGGCACGATGACCGAGCCGGCGATCGGCGGCGCCCCGTCGGTGACCGCGGTGGTCCCCACCCGGGACCGCCCGGAGTTGCTGCGCAAGGCCCTCGACGCGATCCTCGGCCAGGACTACCCCGGCCCGGTCGACGTGGTGGTCGTCTACGACCAGTCCGAGCCGGACCGGTCGCTGGCCGACGACCCCCGGGTCACCGTGCTGGTCAACGAGCGTGCCCCGGGCCTGGCCGGCGCGCGTAACACCGGCATCCTGGCCGCCGGCGGCGAGCTGGTGGCGTTCTGCGACGACGACGACGAGTGGCTGCCCGGCAAGCTCGCCGCGCAGGTGGCCGCCCTCGACGCCACGGCCGACGGCGCGTTCGTGAGCTGCGGCATCCGGGTCGACTACGACGGCCGCCAGGTCGACCGGGTGCTGCCGGTGAGCCGGGTGCCGCTGGCCGCCCTGCTGCGGGACCGGCACACCGAGCTGCACCCGTCGACCTTCCTGATCCGGCGGGACGCCCTGCTCGACGGGATCGGGCTGGTCGACGAGGAGATCCCGGGCAGCTACGCGGAGGACTACGAGTTCCTGCTCCGGGCCGCCCGGCACGCGCCGCTGGTCAACCTGGCCCGGCCGTACGTGACGGTGCGCTGGCACAAGCGGTCGTACTTCGCCCAGCGCTGGGAGACGATCTCGACCGCGTTGCAGTGGCTGCTCGGCCGGTACCCGGAGTTCGCCACCGTGCCGCACGGCGAGGCGCGGGTCAGCGGGCAGATCGCCTTCGCCCAGGCGGCCCTGGGCAACCGGGGGGAGGCGGTCCGCTGGGCGCGGCGCACGCTGTCCCGCAATCCCCGGGAGCCGCGCGCGTACCTGGCCCTGGCCGTGGCCAGCCGGGCCGTCGACCCCGACCGCGTCCTGCGTACGCTGCACAAGCGCGGCCGGGGGATCTGAGCCTCAGGCGGCGGCGCACCAGGCCCGCCACGCCTCCCGACTCGGCGCGTCGGTGAGCCGGAAGTCGCCGTCCGGGACCTGGTAGTCGTAGTACGCGACCCACAGCGGGCGCTGGTCGTTCAGGTACCGGCTCATCGCCCGGATCCAGGCGGCCCGCCCGGCGCCGGTGTCCCCCGGGATCCGGAGGCTGCCGGTCTCGGCGAGCCCCCAGGGCTTGCCCAACGCCCGCGACTTCGCGATCATCGGGCCGAACACCTGCTCGGGGGCGGTGTAGCGGCCGTACTTCCCGCCGCTGTTGTAGCAGTCCCAGCCGAGCACGTCGACGGCGTCGCCGCCGGGCCAGTAATGCGCGAAGGTGCGCCCGGAGCGGGGGTTCAGCGTCCAGCACATCAGGATCAGGGTGGACCGCAGCCGGGCGTTGCCGGCCCGGTCGGCCAGGCGGGCGAGCCGCTGCCACGCCGCCCGGTACTGCGCCGAGGTGTACGCGCCCCGGGCGATGTCGTCCTCCGGTTCGTGGAAGTACGACCAGTAGACGTCCAGGTCGCGGGGGACGGAGGCGAACCAGGCGGCCAGCCGCGAGTCGTGCCGTCCGGCGGCCACCTCGGCCGGGGCGGCCTTGAAGGAGACCACGACGGTCCGGTCGGCGACGTCGGCGCGGCTGCCGCGCCAGGCCGGCGGCAGGCCGGGGTAGAAGACCCGGACCATGCGCAGCGGCCCGTACGCCCGGTCGGAGCGGGCCAGCGCTGCCGAGAAGCTCTCCCCGGAGAGCAGGTGGATGCTCGCCCCCGGCAGGGTGGCCCGGCCGCCCGGGAACCCGCCGTCCGACGCGCCACCGCTGGCGCTCGGGCTCGGCGAGACGGACGGGCTCGGGTTGCTGCCGAAGCCCTGGGATCCGCTCGGGGTCGGCCGGGCGCCGGGTGCCGCCGGGCCGAGCCCCGCGTCGTGGCTGGCGGCGCCGGAGGCCACGGTGGCCGGCCGGCCGGGCAGGTCGCCGTTGGTGGCCAGGGCGACGGTGGCGCTCAGCACCACGGCCCCGGCGGTCACCGGCAGGAGCCACCAGCGGCCGGACCGGCGACGTGGCGGCGGGCCGAGGGCGGGTACGGTGGGGCCGGGACTCATGACCGTTACCTCTCAGTGCGCTTTGGCGAGCTCACGATTGGTAGTCCCGCCTTGCGGTGGGACGGTCCCGGTCTGACCGGCGGCTGCCGTGCCGGGTTCACGTTTCACAGCCGCCTGCCCGCGTTGGCGGGTCTTCTGGTCGGCTCCACGTGCTGCCACCGGGCCACTCCCGGCGGTGTCGAACTGGGCCGCCAGGGCGGCCAGGTTGAGCGAGGCGTTATGGTCGCGGTCTGTGACCAGGCCGCACGCCTCGCAGTGGTAGGTGCGCTCGGACAGGGCCAGCTTGGTTTTCACCGTGCCGCAGCCCGAGCAGGTTTTCGAGGACGGGTACCACCGGTCGGCCACGATCAGCCGGCCGCCGCTCCACTGGGTTTTGTACGTGAGCTGCCGGCGGAGTTCGGCGAATCCGGCGTCGGCGATGTGTCTGGCGAGTCGCCGGTTGGCATACGAGACACCGGTTGCCGCCGCCCACTCCTTCAAGGTCACGCCGACAACCATAAGACTCTAGATGTCGCTAAAGAACATCGACACGCCAGCAGTTGTTAACCCTCCTCGGCTCAGGCGGGCGTCAGCGCGCCGGGCGAGTCGCTCCGGCGCTCCCTGGTACTGCAACGACCCGTCACGGGTCCCGATGCGGCTGCGGCAGCGGTGCCCCGGCCGGCCGGTCAGCGGTAGCGGTCGATGGCGGCCAGCAGGGCGTCCGCGTGCTCCGGGCGGCAGACCAGCAGGTCCGGCAGGCGCGGGTCGTCCCGGTTGTAGCGCAGCGGCGAGCCGTCGATCCGGGAGGCGTGCATGCCGGCGCCGAGGGCGACCGCGACCGGGGCGGCCGAGTCCCACTCGTACTGACCCCCGGCGTGCACGTACGCGTCGACCTCGCCGGTCACCACCGCGCAGACCTTCACCCCGGCCGAGCCCATCGGCACCGCCCGCGCGCCGATCCCCTCGACCAGTTCGCTGACGAACGCGGGCGGACGGGTGCGGCTCACCGCGATCCGCAGCCCCCCGTCGACGGGGGGCGCGGCGGTCTCCCGGGTGCCGAGGACCAGCGGCTCGCCGTGCTCGGTGGTCCGGGCCGGCATGCCGACCGCGCCGGCGACCAGCGCGCCGTCCGGGGCGGCGGAGCGCTGCCAGAGCGCCACGTGCACCGCCCAGTCGGTCCGGCCGGCCTCGGAGAACTCCCGGGTGCCGTCCAGCGGGTCGATGATCCACACCCGGTCCGCGTCGAGCCGGGCCGGCCGCTCCCCACCCGCCCAGGCCCGCCGGCTGTCCGCCTGCTCCTCGGAGAGCACCGCGTCGGCCGGCCGCCACCGGGCCAGCGCCGACGTCATCAGGTCGTGCGAGACCTTGTCGCCGGCGTTCTTGAGCGCCGCCGGGTCGGCGAAGCCCTGCGTCTCGCGCAGCGCCGTCAGCGCGGCGCCGGCCCGCCCGGCCAGCCACTCGGCGAATGCCTGGTCGTCGCGGCGACCCGTCCCGTCATCGGTCACGTGAACCTCATCACTGTCTCGGCGGCACCAACGATCCATCCTTCGGCGGCTGTCGGGACAAGGCCAGAGACCGGTCCGATTGCCGACAGAGCAGAGTGTGGCTCAACTCCGTCCTCGCTGCCCCGGATGATCAGTTGCCCGCATGTTGAACTTGGCGTGTATGCCGGCCGGACCGCCCCGGCCAGGCCCTAGGCTCGTCCGCATGACCGCCGAGCAGCTGATCTCCTTCGCCCGTGGGGCTCCCTCGCTGGACATCGTGGATGTCGAGGGGCTCAAGGCCGCCGCCGTCCGCGCCTTCGACGCCGACCCCGCCGGGGTCACGGCCTACGGCACCTCCGTCGGCTACCCGCCCCTGCGGAAGTGGATCGCCGACAAGCACGGCGTCGATCCCGCCCAGGTACTGATCACCAACGGCTCGTTGCAGGCCGACGCCTTCCTCTTCGACCACCTGGTACGCCCCGGCGACGCGGTCGTGGTCGAGCGCCCGACGTACGACCGGACCCTGCTGAACCTGCAGCGGATGGGTGGCGAGATCCACGGCGTGTCGATCCAGCCCGACGGCCTGGACACCGCCGAGCTGCGCAAGCTGCTGGAGTCCGGGGTCCGGCCGAAGCTCGCGCACGTGATCCCGAACTACCAGAACCCGGCCGGGGTCACCCTGTCGCTGGAGAAGCGGCGGGAACTGCTCGACCTGGCCGCCGAGTACGACTTCACGATCTTCGAGGACGACCCGTACGCCGACATCCGGTTCCGGGGCGAGCCGCTGCCGTCGATGCTCTCGCTGGACACCCGCGGCCTCGTGGTGCACGCGTCCAGCTTCACCAAGACGGTCTGCCCCGGCGTGCGGGTCGGCTACCTGATCGGGCCGGCGGACCTGATCGCCGACATCGCGAGGAAGGCCACCAACCTCTACATCTCCCCGGGGATGGTCTCCGAGGCGATCGTGCACCAGTTCTGCGTCTCCGGCGACATCGCCCGCTCGATCGAGACGGTCAGCACGGCGCTGGGCGAGCGCGCCCGGGTGCTCGCCGAGTCGCTGCGCCGGCACATCCCGCAGGCGCGGTTCGTGGAGCCGGACGGCGGCTACTTCCTCTGGGTCGAGCTGCCCGAGGACGTCGACGTCGACCGGCTCGCCCCGGCCGCCGCCGAGCGGGGCGTCGCGGTCGTCAAGGGCAGCGACTTCCTCCTCGACGGCGGGCGGCACGCGCTCCGGCTGGCCTTCTCGGCGGTCACCGCGGACCGTATCGACGAGGGCGTCCGGCGGCTGGCGGAGGCGATGGAGGCCGTTCGGGGCTGATTTTCTGTCAGATTTCTGACAGAACGGCGATGCCGGCCGGCTCAGGGCTCCCGCCCGGCCGGCCGGCGGCTCACAATGCTGCGAGCGCCACTCACCTCGGCCGGCGGGTCGACCTGCCCGAATGCGGGCGACGCCCGGCCCTGGTGACCAGTGGCGCGCTCAGCACAACCCCCGCCCCCAAATGGCGCCGGGTGGGCCGTGTCGCCCCCTCACCCCCCTGACGCGGCCCGGCCCGCCCGGCGCCGACCAGCCGGCGCGACGCGGGCAGGCCGGCCGAGGCGGGCGTACCCTGCAACGCGCGGCGGTGTGGGGCCGTCGCGGCAGCGCGGGGAGGGGGTCGCCATGACGGACCGGGCGGAGCGAAGCCGGGACGCGTCGCCGGACGGGGTGCGGGTGATCAAGCCCCGGGCCTGGGCGCCGGTTCGGGCCATGACCCGCATCCTCAACGCCGACGGCAGCCAGCGCGCCCCCGAGCCGGCCGGCCCCGGCCGCAGCGCCGTGGTGGACTGCGGGCTCTACGTCAAGGGCAGGCGGCAGCCCGGCGAGTGCCACTACGCCGAGGCGCTCGCCGCCGCCCGCAGCCGGAACGGGTTCGTCTGGCTCGGCCTGCACGAGCCCGAGCTGGCCGAGATGACCGAGATCGCCGCGACCTTCGGCCTGCACGAGCTGGCCGTCGAGGACGCGGTCAAGGCCCAGCAGCGGCCCAAGCTGGAGCGCTTCGGCGACGTCAGCTTCCTCGTGCTGCGTACGGCACGGTACTGCGAGCACGCCGAGCTGACCGAGAACTCGGAGGTCGTCGAGACGGGTCAGGTGATGCTCTTCATCGGCCCGCAGTTCCTGATCAGCGTCCGGCACGGCGACGCCTGCCGGCTCTCTCCCGTCCGGGCCGACCTGGAGGCCAGGCACGAGCTGCTGGCGCACGGCCCGTGGGCGGTGGCGTACGCGATCACGGACCGGGTGGTCGACCTCTACCTGGAGGTGGCCGACCAGCTGGAGGACGACCTGGACGTGCTGGAGACCGACGTGTTCGACCGGCAGAGCACCGGGCGCATCCAGCGGATCTACCAGATGAAGCGGGAGCTGGTCGAGTTCAAGCGGGCGGTGATGCCGCTGCAACGACCGCTGCTGACGCTCACCGCCGAGGCCAACCGGGAGGTCCCGCATGAGGTACGGCGCTACTTCCGGGACGTGCAGGACCACCTCAGCCGCACCGTCGAGCAGGTCAACTCGTACGACGACCTGCTGAACTCGATCCTCCAGGCGCGGCTGGCCCAGGTCACCGTCGACCAGAACAACGACATGCGCAAGATCGCGTCCTGGGCCGCCATCGCCGCGGTCTGGACCGCGATCGCGGGCATCTACGGCATGAACTTCGAGAACATGCCCGAGCTGCGGATGACGTACGGATATCCCGTCGTCCTCGCCCTGATGCTGGGCATCTCGCTCGCCCTCTACCGCTGGCTCCGCCGCAACGGCTGGCTGTAGGGAAGGGCCCCTGTCGACGCCTGTGGTGGAGAAGGGGACCCTTCTCCACCACAGGCGTTGGTCCCCGCGCCCCGGGCGCGGCCCCGGAGATCAGCGTCGGCCGCCGGACTTGGTCGCGTCCTGCTTGCCCAGCGCCTTGCCCAGGTCGTCCGCCGGGCGGCCGGAGGTGTCCCGGGCGCCCTCGGCGACCGAGGGGACCTTGTCGTTCGGCTGGACGGCCGGCCTGCCGCCCGGCTTCGTGGTGGAGGCGCCGTCGCCGCCGGCCACCGCCGAGCTGCCGGTGCCGGCCGGGCCGCCGGCCGCCCGGGAGCCGCCGGCCGGGCCGCTCGCGGCGGGAGAGCCGCCGGTTCCGGCGGGCGAGCCGGGCTTGTCGCCGTTGGCCGAGGGGGTCTCCACGACCAGGGTGTCCACCTCGTCGCGGACCGGCTCGACGGCCACGGTCGCGTCGTACTCGGTCCACTCGTGCCGGTCCCGGCGGCGGCGCATCGCCATCGCGCCGGCCAGCCCGGCGACCGCCCCGGCGGCGAACAGGCCGGTCATCATCCGCCCGCCCTGGCGCGACTTCCGCTTCCGTGCCTTGAGGTTGCCGGCCTTGGCCCTCCGGGTCACCGCGGCCTGCTTCGCCGCGGCGGCCTTTTTGCCGGCGACGGCCCTGCCGGCCGCCTCGGCCTGCGCGTTGCGAACGGCCAGGGCCAGTGGCGCGAGCGCCGCGAACGTGGACGCGAGACCACTCGACGTCCGGTCGCGCACCCTGAGGGCGGTCGGCGCGACGGCGCTCCGGGCCGCCTGGACCCGCGGGCCGACCGAGGCGCCGGCACCCTTCGCCGCGTACGTGGCCGCCTGCCTCAGGTGACCGATGCCCTGGTTCAGCTCGGCCCTGGCCAGCTGCCCCTGGGTCTTGCGCCGCCCGATTCCAAACACGGTCCCACCTCCTGGGAGTTGCTCCTTCGTCATCCTCCACCTTCGGATGCCTCCGCACTGCCAGAACGGGCACATGGGAGGATCCGCATGGAACTGACCGACGAATGAGGAGTACCCGTGGCCGAGGCTGTCTACGCCACTTTGCACACCAACGCTGGCCCGATCCGGCTGGAGCTCTTTCCGAACCACGCCCCGAAGACGGTCCGTAACTTCGTGGACCTGGCCGAGGGCAACCGCGAGTACGTCGACCCGCGTACGGGTCAGCCGGGCAACGGCCCGTACTACGACGGCACCATCTCGCACCGGGTGATCAGCGGCTTCATGATCCAGATGGGCGACCCGACCGGCACCGGTCGCGGCGGCCCGGGCTACAAGTTCGCCGACGAGTTTCACCCGGACCTGCGCTTCGACCGGCCGTACCTGCTCGCCATGGCGAACGCCGGGCCGGGCACCAACGGCTCGCAGTTCTTCATCACCGTCGCGCCGACGCCGCACCTGAACAACCGGCACACCATCTTCGGTCAGGTGGCCGACGAGGCGTCGGCGAAGGTGGTGGACTCGATCGCCAACACCCCGACCGGCCCGAGCGACCGTCCCCTGCAGGACGTCGTCATCGAGCGCGTCGAGATCGAGCGCACCCCGGCCTGACGGGCCAGCGAGGTACCTTTGCTCGCATGACTGAGCGCCCCGCCGGCACCGGGAGGCCGCGGCCGTGAGCGAGTCCCCGCCGACCACCCCGGTCTGCTACCAGCACCCCGGCCGGGAGACGTACGTCCGGTGCACCCGCTGCGACCGGCCGATCTGCCCGGACTGCATGCGTGAGGCGTCGGTGGGGCACCAGTGCCCCGAGTGCGTGAACGAGGGACGCCGTAGCGTGCGGCCGGCGCGTACCGCCTTCGGTGGCGGTGCCGCCGGCCGCCACGGCTACGTGACCAGGGTCCTCATCGCGCTGAACGTGCTGATGATGATCCTGTCCATCGCCTCCGACCGGGGCGGGGACGCGGCGGCCGGCGGCGCGGGCTTCGGCGGCCTGATGGGCGGCAGCACCCCGCTGACCGACTGGGGCTCCGTGATCGGACGGGCCCTCTTCCCCGACGGCACCGTGCACGGCATCGCCGAGGGTGAGTGGTACCGGCTGGTCACTGCGATGTTCCTGCACTACGGCGTGGTGCACCTGCTGCTCAACATGTGGGCGCTCTGGGTGCTCGGCCGGTCCCTGGAGGCCAACCTCGGGCCGCTGCGCTTCCTCGGCCTGTACCTGGTCGCCGGCTTCGGCGGGAACGTGGCCGCCTACCTGTTCAGCGCCCCGAACACCGCCTCGGCCGGGGCGTCCACCGCGATGTTCGGCCTCTTCGCCGCGCTGATCGTGGTCGAGCGCCGGATGGGTCGCGACATCTCGTCCGTCCTGCCCATCCTGGTCATCAACCTGGTCTTCACCCTGACCGTGCCGAATCTCTCCATCCCGGGTCACCTCGGGGGCCTGGTCGTCGGCGGGGCGCTGGCCCTCGTGCTGGCGTACGCCCCCAGGTCCCGGCGCGGGCTGTTCCAACTCGCCGGGGGCGCGATCCTGGTCGTGGCGCTGCTCGGGCTGGTGCTCGTCCGCACGGCGATGCTGGTCGGCTGACCCGCGCCCGCCTCGAACGTGCCCGGGTCAGCGCCGCTCCGGGCGGGCCGCGCGCAGCGCCTCGGCCACCTCGCCCGGCGGGGCGTCCAGGTCGTACCGGCCGAACAGGTGCAGCGAGTCGCCCGTGTCGATCTCCAGAACCTCCGTGGCCAGGCCCAGCCGGGGCCGGCGGTCCACGGTGATCGCCTCGACCGCGTCCCAGTCGAGCCGCCGGCGGCCGGCGAACCCGCTGATCACCGTGATCCCCGCCGCGTCGACGGCGAGCCGTACCGGCGCCAGCAGGTCGCGCAGCGCCGAGCCGACCAGAGCGGCGGCTGCCAGCCCGGCCAGCACGAGCCGCACCTGGTCGCCCTCGGCGAAGAACAGCCCGAGCCCGACCAGGGCCGCCGCGCCGGGCAGCTTCAGCACGGGCAGGGCGCGCGGCACCCGCCACTGCGCCGCCGACGACTCCGAGTCCGTTCCCGCCCGCACCGGTAAAGCATGCCCGACCCGCCGGGGCTCGCGGGTGCCGCCAGGAATTCGGGGCGGACGGGCGCCCGGCGAAGGACGTAGGATCGGGACAGCCAGGTTACCGGGGAGTAGATATGAGTGACGCGGTCATCGTCGGTGCGGTACGGACCCCGGTCGGGCGGCGCAAGGGCAGCCTCGCCGGCGTCCACCCGGTCGACCTCTCGGCCCACGCCCTGCGTGCCCTCGCCGAGCGCACCGGGATCGACCCCGAGCAGGTCGACGACGTGATCTGGGGCTGCGTGTCCCAGGTCGCCGAGCAGTCCTGGAACGTCGCCCGCAACGCCGTGCTCGCCGCCGGCTGGCCCGAGTCGGTCCCCGGCACGACGCTGGACCGGCAGTGCGGGTCGAGCCAGCAGGCGCTGCACTTCGCCGCCGCCACCGTCCTGTCCGGCCAGGCCGACCTGGTGGTGGCCGGGGGCGTCGAGTCGATGACCCGGGTGCCGATGGGCTCCAGCGTCGGCACCGGGATGCCGTTCAGCGACCAGGTCCGCGACCGCTACCGCGGCGTCGAGGGCTTCGCCGAGGACGCGCCGCTGCCGTTCAACCAGGGCGTCGGCGCCGAGCTGATCGCGGCCCGCTGGCGCTTCTCCCGCGCCCAGCTCGACGAGTACGCCCTGGCCAGCCACGTCAAGGCCGCCGCCGCCCAGGACGCGGGCGCGTTCGACCCGGAGCTGGCTCCGGTCGCGCTGCCCGACGGGGCCAAGTTCGCCGCCGACGAGGGCATCCGCCGGGACACCTCGCTGGAGAAGCTCGGCGAGCTGGCCACCCCGTTCCGCCCCGACGGCGTGGTCACCGCCGGCTCCGCGTCCCAGATCTCCGACGGGGCGGCGGCGCTCGCCGTCACCACGTCCGACTGGGCCAGCCGGCACGGCCTGCGTCCGCTGGCCCGGGTGCACACCGCCGTGGTCGCCGCCGACGATCCGGTCACCATGCTCACGGCCCCCATCCCGGCCACCGCGAAGGCGCTGCGCCGCGCGGGGCTGGGCATCGAGGAGATCGGGGTGTACGAGGTGAACGAGGCGTTCGCCCCGGTTCCGCTGGCCTGGCTGGCGGAGACGGAGGCGGACCCGGAGCGGCTGAACCCGCGCGGCGGGGCCATCGCCCTGGGCCATCCGCTCGGCGCGTCCGGTGCCCGGATCATGACCACGATGCTCCAGCACATGCGGGACAACGCCATCCGCTACGGCCTGCAGACCATGTGCGAGGGCGGCGGCATGGCCAACGCCACCATCCTCGAACTGCTCTGACCCCGGCGGCCCGCCCCGCGGGCCCTGGGCCCCTCCATACACCAAAATCGGACGGGGAGTGCGACTCGGGGGCGTGGAAGTTCCGCAATCCGGCCGTGACCCATATCACTCCACCGTCGGGGTCGTTGGGCAGGTCATGGACGTCTTCTCCCGAACGTTCCTGCCCGCGGCCGCCGAGACCGGGCTGGCGGTGCAGACCGTCAGCCGGCACATGCCGATCTTCCGCCGGTGCGTGGGCTCCGGCGACGCCACGATCATGGTCACCCGGTGCAGCCGCCCGGAGCGGCCGGTCGGCGACTACCTGCTGCTGCTCACCCACCGGCGGCTCGTGGTCACCCGGCAGTCCCGGGTGCTGCACCGGCTGCGCCTGCACCTCAACGCCGAACTGCGCGACCTCAGCGACGTCACGTGGAGCCCCGATCCCCGGCTGCCCGGGGTGGAGTTGGCCGCCACCGCCATCGACGGTGTGCGGGAGCGGTTCCTCATCCGCACCCAGCACCCGAAACAGGTGTGGCAGCTCGACACGCTGCTGCACCACGCGTTCCGCACCCGGCTGCGGACGCCGAACGAGCGGATCGTCGCCACGATCGGGAACCTGTCGGCCGCCTCGCGCACCGGCGCGCCCCGGCCCGTCGTGGTGCACTGACCCTCTGATCCTTACCTGATCCGAACACGCCCCGACGATCCCCGTCAGCGCCGGTCGGCAATCATGGGTCGGTGACCGTCGACGCACCCGGACGCAGGCTGATCCTCGTCGTCGAGGACGAGCCGGCCATCGCCGACCTGGTCCGGCTCTACCTGAGCCGGGACGGCTTCGGCGTACACCTGGAACGCGACGGCGAGGCCGGGCTGTCCGCCGCCCGCCGGCTGCGCCCGGTGGCCTGCGTCCTGGACATCGCCCTGCCGGGCCTGGCCGGCACCGAGATCTGCCGGCGGCTGCGCGAGGTCGGCGACTGGACGCCCGTCATCTTCCTCACCGCGCGCGACGACGAGGTGGACCGGATCGTCGGTCTGGAACTCGGCGCGGACGACTACGTGACCAAGCCGTTCAGCCCGCGCGAACTGGTCGCCCGGGTCCGCGCCGTGCTGCGCCGCGCCGCCGGCGCACCCGAGGCCGCGGAGCGGGCCCGGGTGGTCGGCCCGGTGACCCTGGACCCGACCCGCCGGACGGTGACCGCGGCCGGCGCGCCGGTCCAGCTCACCTCCACGGAGTTCGACCTGCTCGCCCACCTGATGGCCCGCCCCGGCCGGGTCTTCACGCGGGAGGAGCTGCTGGCCGGCGTCTGGGGGTACGCCGCCCACGCCGGCACCCGCACCGTCGACGTGCACGTCGCGCAGGTCCGGGCGAAGCTGGGCGCGGCGGCCGGGGTGATCCGCACCCACCGGGGCGTCGGGTACGCCGCCGATGGCTGAGCACCCGCCGCCCGGGGACCGGCCCGCGCCGCCGGTGGCTCCCCCGGGAGCGGACCCGGCGCCGCCGCCCGTCCCGGCCCAGCCGACCGTCGCGCTGCCGGTCATCGGCGCCCGCCCCGCCCCGCCGCCGCGCCGCCGACCCGGCCGTACGCTCGCCGCCCGGGCGGTGCTGGTCACCTGCGCCGTGGCGCTCGTGTCGGTGCTGGTCACCGCCCTGGTGGCGGTGCCGCTCGCGGTGCGCGGGGCGGAGCGGCGCGATCAGGAGGCCCTCGCCGCGCAGGCCCGGCTCGCCGCCGACGTGCTGCGCGTATCCCGGGTGCGGCAGGGCGACGCGGCCGGCGAGCGGCTGATCCGCCAGCTCCGCGCGCAGGACATCGACGTGTACGTCGTCCGGGCCGGCGCGGTCGACCGCGCCGGCCTGCCCGGGCAGGTGGTGAACCGGGTCGCCGAGGGGCGCAACGTCTCCGGACGGCGGCTGGTGGCCGGCGAGCGCGCCCTGGTCGAGGGGCGGGCGCTGCCCGGCGGGGACGGCGTGGTGCTCACCCGGCCGGCCACCCCCGGACTGTGGGGCCGGGTGCTGCTGAGCCTGTGGCTGCCGTTGCTCGCCGGGCTGGCCGCCGGGCTGGCCGCCGGGTCGCTGCTGGCCCGCCGGCTCGCCCACCCGATCCGTACGGCCGCCACCGCCGCCGCCCGGCTCAGCGCCGGCGACCGGAGCGTGCGGGTGCCGGTCGAGCCACCCGACGAGGTCGCCGAGCTGGCAATCGCGCTGAACGGGCTGGCCGCCGCGCTGGCCACCAGCGAGGGACGGCAGCGGGAGTTCCTGCTGTCGGTCTCGCACGAGCTGCGCACCCCGCTCACGGCGATCCGGGGGTACGCCGAGGCGCTCGCCGACGGAGTGGTCGGCGCGGACGAGGCCCCGGACACCGGGCGGACCATGCTCGCCGAGGCGGAACACCTGGACCGGCTGGTCCGCGACCTGCTGGCGCTGGCCCGGCTGGAGGCCGCCGACTTCCCGCTGGAGCCGGTGCCCGTCGACCTGGCCCGGCTGGCGGCGGACGCGGAGCGCACCTGGGCCGACCGCTGCGCGGCCGTGGGGGTGCCGTTCCGCACCGAGATCCCCGACCGGCCCGTGCCGGCGTACACCGATCCGGGGCGGATCCGGCAGGTGGTCGACGGGCTGCTGGAGAACGCGCTGCGGGTCGTACCCCCGGGGGCGCCGGTGGTGCTCGCAGCCCGGCCGGCCGGGTCCGACCCGGCCGCCGGCGGCGTGCTGGAGGTGCGCGACGGCGGCCCGGGCTTCACCGACGACGACCTGGCGGTGGCGTTCGAGCGCGGCGCGCTGCACCAGCGCTACCGGGGGGTGCGCAAGGTGGGCAGCGGGCTCGGCCTGGCGCTCGCCGCGGGGCTGGTCCGCCGGCTCGGCGGGGAGATCGCCGCCGGGCACGCGCCCGAGGGCGGTGCGGCGTTCACCGTACGGCTGCCGGCGGATCCTTACCTGATCCGAACATCGCGTTGACGTCGCCTGAGCCCCGGTGCGCGACGCTGGGGCCAACCGACGGAAAGGGAGAACGATGGCACGTCACGGACTCGTCGCCGGCACCACCGCGCTACTCGCGGCGCTCGCGTTCGGCGTGGCCGGATGCGGCCCGGCCGAGGTGACCGGCAGCCGCCAGCAGGAGACCGCGGTCGAGGTGTCCGCCGCGCTGGGGGCGGAGGGCCAGGCGCTGGCCGCGATGGGCTTCGACGCCGGGGACCTGGACCTGGAGTTGGTCGCCGCGCCCGCGCCCGCCGCCTCCGGCGAGCCGTCGCCGAGCGCCGGGGAAAAGGCGCGGCGGGGCGAGCGGGCGGAGGAGTGGCGCAAGCGCCACCGGGCCCGGGTGCTGCTGCGCCGCGGCACGCTGCACGGCGAGGCGGTCGTCCGCACGAAGGACGGCGGTACGCGGACGGTGGCCGTCCAGCGCGGCGAGGTGACCGCGATCGACGGCGACTCGATGACCGTCAAGTCGACCGACGGCTTCACGATGACCTGGACGTTCGGCGAGAACCTGCGGGTCGTCGAGCGGCGTACGACGATCCAGCCGACCGCAGTCAAGGTCGGCACCACGGTCGGCGTGGCCGGCGCCAAGGACGGCGACACGGCCACCGCCCGCCTCGTCCTGATCAGGTGATGCGAAGGGGCCCCGGTGACCGGGGCCCCTTCTGCCGGTCAGTAGACGCGTGAGCCGATGAAGTCGTCGTGGCCGTAGCCGACCGGGTTGGCGAAGCTGCGCGACTCGAACGACCACTGCTGGCGGGCGCTGGTCGAGCAGGTGGCCAGCCGCAGCCGGGGCGTACCCAGCCACGGGTTGTCGAACGCCACGCAGAGGTTGCTTGCGCCGGCCGCCCGGAGCTGGTTGCCGACGAACACGAACTTCTGGTTGGCGCCGCCGTGGCAGTCGTGGATGTTGACCGTCGTGTCGACGGTCAGCGAACCGCCGGACACGTCGAGGCAGCGGTCGTGGGACAGCTCCGAGTGCAGGGACTGGCGCGTCGGGTCGTACCAGAAGCCCTGGTTACGACCGCCGTGGCAGGCGTACGACTGCTGGACGGTGCCGTTGCGGGAGTCGTACCCCCTGCCGTCGACGCAGGTGCCGGTGGCCCCGTTGCGCAGTTGCCGGAACTCCATCAGCCCGCCGTACAGGACCCCGCTGCCGGTGCTGGCCGGGTCGACGCAGGTCGCCTGCTGCTGCCCCGAGTTCCAGAACTGGGTGACGCACTGGGCGAACATGCCGTGGCCCCGGGCGTTGGGGTGGAACGACTGCCGGGCCGCGTTCTCGTCCCAGATGCCGAGTTCGATGTACAGGCCCCGTACGGAGGTGTTGTCGGTGCACACCTCGTGACCGTGGAAGAGCCGGCTGGCGTCCAGGTACCGGGTGCCGGTGTTGGCGGCGGCGGCGCGCAGCGCCGACTCGAACAGCGGCACCGCCTTGTTCCGGGCGAACGCCGAGTCGGCCAGGTAGAGCAGGCAGCCGCCCGAGTACCAGCCGGGGAAGTCCGGGTTGTCCTCGACGTCCGGGCTGGCCGGGCTCGGGTACGACATCAACACCAGCTCGTAGTCGGAGCGCAGGTAGCCGGCGTTCGTCATGGTCTGCCGGATCGAGGCGAGCGCCTCCTCGACGGCCCGCCGGCTGCCGTCGGTGCGGATGGTCCACTGGTCGGTGTACGTCTGCCAGCAGGTGCCGAGGAAGAACACCCGGTGCAGCGCGCAGTCGGTGGCGACCGGGCCGAACTGGATCGTGCCGTCGCCGTTGGCGCCGACGACCACCCAGATCAGCTTGACGCGCGTGTTGCGGGCCTTGATCGCCAGGTAGTCGCCCTGGTTCAGCTCGTTGTGCTGGGTCGGGCCGCCGGCCACCAGGTTCCACGGGGTGGCCCCGGAGCAGGCCAGGTTGTACTGCGTGTCCGACGGGATGCCGGTACGGAACACGGCCTGGTCGTACGACCGGTCGCACCAGTTGCCGGGCTCGTGGGTGCCCGGGACGTAGTTGCCCACCCCCTCGCCGGAGATCTCGCTGTCGCCCATCGTGATCAGCGAGGTGCGGCGCTGCTCGATCGGCCGGATCTCGGGGCTGCCGTACAGGGCGGTGGCCTCGGCGGCGCGGACCGCTTCGAGGTTGGCGGGGAGCGGTTGGACGGGCGGGGGGTCGGCCGCGGCGGCGGGGGAGGCCGGCCCGGCGAGCATCGGCAGGACGAGCGCGGTGGCGAGGACGACGGTCAGGGCCCGTCGCGGGGACCTCCGGGTGCGCCTGGCGGGGGTACCAGACATCGACGTACTCCTTCCACTCGATCGCGGGACGTCGATTGAGTTAACCGACGGTAACGCTTCCGTCGAGATATGTGAATACGTCTAGGTAACGGGCGGTGAGCGTAGGCGCGCTCCGGCCCAAGATCCGCGCAAGCTCGTGGAAGTTGTCCCCTCAACCGGCGACGGAGGGGACAACTTCCAGGAAGTTGCGCGACCCGGAGGCGGGCCGCGTCAGCGGCCCGGAGGCGGGCGGCGTCAGCGACCCGGAGGCGGGCGGCGTCAGCCGGGCGGCCTTAGCGGGGCGGCGGGAGGGCGTAGCCGACGTAGCCGCGCCATACCAGCGGCCAGCCGGGCGGCACGAGGTCCGCGCACGCCTTCCGGTTGCCGGTGCAGACGACCGCGTCCACCGAGGCCGGGTCGGCCGGCGGGCGGTCGGACAGCACCGACTGGAGCGCCACCAGGTCCGGGGAGCCGCCGTCGGCGTCCCGCAGCAGCAGCCACCACGGGTACTCCCAGTTGTCGTTCTGCTGCACCAGCCCGATCCGCCGCGCCCCGGACGCCCGGACCGCGTCGGCCGCCCAGCGGAACTCCTCGGCCCACTGCGGCCGGCGCAGGAAACGGGTGTCCCAGTCCGACGTGGTGAAGACCGAGCCGGCCCCGACCAGCCGGCGCGGGAAGCCGTACGACAGCGCGAGGACCCCGGCCAGCGCCGACGTGGCCAGCACGGTCACCGCCAGCCCGACCGCCACCGACCGCCGCCGGCCCGCCGCCGAGCCCGGGTCGAGGCGGCGGCGGAACAGCGCGTCCAGCCAGAGCCCGGCCAGCGGGGCCGCCAGGACCAGGGCGTAGAGCAGCAGCCGGTTTCCCCACGGCTGCCACTTGATCATCGCGGTGTGCAGCGCCACGGTGGTCACCACCACGACCGCGTACGCCCGCAGCGCGCCGGCCGCCGCCGGGCTGACCCGGGCCGGTCGAGCCACCGCCAGCGCCGCCCCGATCAGCGCCAGCGCGCCGGCCAGCGAAAACGCCACCCGGTCCTCATCGGGGTACCAGGCCGGCACCGGGAAGATCTCGCGGCCGAACGTGATGGCCCGGTCCTGCGGATCCACCCCGATCGCCCGGGCGCCGTCCATGATCGCCTCGGCCGTCCCGGAGCGCACCGGCGCGAGCGGGGTGTCCAGTGCGGTGTGCCCGATTCGCAGGGCGTTGACCAGCACGGACGCGGGGTCGTGCCGCTCCATCGGGATGGACTCGCGCAGCCGCGGTGGCCCCAGCGGGTGGCCGAACTCCGCCTGCACCCGGGCCAGGAACGGGCCGACCACCACCAGCGCCACCAGCAGCACCAGCAGGGAACCCGCCACCGAGCGGGCGACTCCGGCGACCCGTGCCGGCGCCGGTCCGCCCTGGCCGGCCTCGCCCGCGTCCGCCGGCCGGAGCCGGCCGCTCCCCGGGTACGCCGGCCGGAGTTGACCGATTCCCAGGTAGGCCAGTCGGAGCTGGCCGATCCCCCACAACAGCAGCAGCGGGCCGACCGCGATCAGCCCGCTCGTCTTCGTCACGGCCGTCAACCCGGTCGCCGCGCCGAGCAGCAGCACGGTGCCGACGCCGGCCCGCCGGCGCAGCCCGTCCAGCGCCAGGCTCGCCACGCAGGCGACCCACGCGGCGCAGACCAGGTCGGTCTGGGTGCTGGTCGCCTGGAGCGCCACCATCGGCGTGGTGGCCAGCACGAACGCGGTGAGCGCCTGGGCCCGCCGCCCCCCGCCGAGCTGGGCGGCGATCCGGGCGGCGACCAGCAGGCAGCCCACCCCGGCGGCCCACTGGACCAGGTTGTGCAGCCCGTCCCCGCCGGTGAACAGCCGCAGGTGCAGCAGCAGGTACTCGGCCCCCGGCGGGATCGTCACCTGCCGGTGGATCGCCGTGGGCCAGAACTCCAGGCTCCGCTGGGCCACCCAGTGCTCCACCTTCGGCAGGTGGTAGGTCTGCGAGTCGAAGTTGTTCGGCTCGGCGAGCAGGGCGATCAGCAGCTCGACCAGGACCAGCCCGCCGGTCGTGCCGAGGAGCAGGCGCTCCCCGCGTCCCGCCGTACGCCAAGAATCGGCCAGCCCGGCGCGGCGCGCGCGGACGGCGGCGGCCAGCGCGCCCACGGACGTGCCCTCGCGGCGCAGCCGCCACCTGGCCGCCGCCACCGCGACGGCGAGCAGCAGCAGCCAGGCCGCCGCGAACGCGGGCAGGGTCAACAGGCGCAGCGCACCGAGCAGCTCCACGGTCAGCACCGCGAACGCGCCGGCGACCAGCGCCGCCCGCAGCACGGCCAGCCGCAGCGGGGCGACCGTCTCCGCCCGGCGGGGGCGCAGCGCCACGGCGAACGACACGACGGCGGCCGGCGGGACCGCCACGAGCAGGGAGCCGGCTGCCGACATGGCGCGAAGTATTCACCATGCGGCTGAGAACGCGGCTCCGACGCCCGGCGATGGCCAGCAGCACCTCGCTGACCTGCCAGGCTAGGCTAGGTCTGACGTGTCGTCGCCACCGTGGAGATTCCCGTGAAGCTCTCGATCCTCATGCCGGTCTACAACGAGGAAGAACGCATCGCGGATGCCCTCAAGCAGGCCCTGGCGGTCGACTACCCGTGCGAGATCGAGCTGGTGGTGGTCGACGACGGCAGCCGGGACGGCACAGCCGAGATCCTCGGCCGGGCGGACGACACCCGACTGCGCGTGGTCACCCACCAGCGCAACGCGGGCAAGGGCGCGGCCATCAGAACGGCGGTCGACAACGCCGAGGGCGACTACATGGTCATCCTCGACGCGGACCTGGAGTACGACCCGCAGGACATCCCGAAGCTGCTCGACCCGGTGCTCGACGGCCGCGCCACGGTGGTCTACGGCAATCGCACCTTCGGCAGCCACAGCGCGTACAGCTTCTGGTACGTGATGGGCAACAAGGGCGTCACCATGGCGGCCAACATCCTGTTCAACTCCTACATCGGCGACCTGGAGACCTGCTTCAAGCTGATGCCGGTCGCCCTCTACCGCTCCCTCGACGTCCGCTCCCGCGGCTTCGGCATGGAGGCGGAGGTGACCGGCAAGCTGCTGCGCCGGCGCATCCGCCCGTACGAGGTGCCGATCAGCTACCGCGCGCGGGGCCGCGAGGAGGGCAAGAAGATCACCTGGAAGGACGGCGTCGAGGCGCTCTGGATCCTCGGCCGGGAGCGCACCCGCCGCCATTCCCTCGCCGGCTCGCAGCACTGACGCTACTCAGCCGCCGCTCAGCCGAGCCGTGCAGCCAGGAAGGCGCTGACCGAGCGGCGCAGGCCCGCCGGGTCCAGCCCGTGCCAGCGGGTGTGCTCCTCGGTGGAGCCGTACCGCCGCAGTTCCTCCCGCCCCACCCCCAGCGCCAGCAGCCGGTGCGGCCGGTCCGCCAGCGCGTCGCCCACCATCCGCGCGGACGTGCCCGCCAGGTAGGGCTCGACCAGGATCACCTCGGTGCCCGCGAGCGCCCGCAGCCCGGCCACGTCGAACGGCCGGGGCCGGTGCGTGTACGCCACCGTCACCGCAAGCCCCTCGACGGCCGCGAGCGCCGCGTCCAGCGTCGGTCCCACCGCGACCAGCAGCGGTGCCCCCGGCCCCGCGTCCCGCACCACGTCCAGCGTGCCGTCGCCGCCGCGCGGCCGGGCGTTGGCCTGCGTCGACAGCCGCACGTACGCCGGCCCGTCGCCGTCGACCGCCGCGCGGAGCAGGGCGGGCACCTCGTCGGCGTGGCCGGGCACGTGCACCGTCCAGCGGGGCAGGGTGTCGATCAGGGCCACGTCGGCCGGGGAGAGGTGGGTACGGCCGGCGGCGGCCCGGTCGTACGACGCCCCGACGCTGACCAGCACCGCGCTCACCCCCTGGTGGTCGAGGTCGAGCTTGATCTGCTCGTACGCCCGCTCGACGAGGAACGGCGCGTAGCTGTGCACCACCGGCCGCAGCCCGGTCAGGGCGAGCCCGCCCGCCACCCCGAGCATCAACTGCTCCCGGATGCCGACGTTGAGCACCCGGTCGGGGTGCCGCCCGGCGGCCGGGGCGAACGCCGCCGCCGAGATGTCGGCGAGCACCAGCGCGGTGCGCGGCTGCTCGGCCAGCAGCGCCGTGGTGGTGTCGATGAAGGCTTCCCGCATCATGGTCACTCCCCGTCCCGTACGACCGCGACGACAACGTGCGGCCGGTTCCCGTCCTGCCCGGTGAGGGCGGCGTGCAGGGCGTCGTGGTCGCGCCCGTCCACGGTCGCGGCGGTCCACCGGTTGACGGTGAACCGGGCCGCCGCGCCGTCGCCCGGCCAGCCGTGGGTGGCCGAGGCGTTGTCGATCACCACGGCGGTCAGGTTCGCCAGCCCGACCGCGCCCGCGTACGCGATCGCCTCGTGGTTGGAGCCCTCGTCGAGTTCGGCGTCGCCGAGCAGGACGTACACCCGGGGGGTCAGCAGGCCCTGGGCCCGCAGCCCGAGCGCGGTGCCCACGCCCAGGCCGAGGCCGTGGCCCAGCGACCCGGAGCCGATCTCCACCCCCGGCACCAGCAGCCGGTCGGGGTGGTCGCCGAGCCGGCTGTCCGGGCCGCCCTGGTCGTCCAGCCAGTCCACGGGTACGAAGCCCTTGGCGGCGAGCACGGCGTAGTAGCCGGCGACCGCGTGCCCCTTGGAGAGCAGGAACCGGTCCCGGTCCGGATCGTCGACGGTCTCCGGGGTGATCCGCAGGACCCGGTCGTAGAGCACCCAGAGCACGTCGACCGTGGAGTACACGTTGGCGCCGAACTCCCGTCCGGCGCGGATCCGCTCCAGCAGCGGCGCGACGGGCCCCGGCGGGCCGGCGGCCGAGGCGGGTGGACCGCCGGCGGGGGTCGGGGCGGTGGCAGTCATGATTGTCATGCGGCTAGCCTGCAAGTTGAAGTCCACTTCAACTCAAGGCGAACGTGATGCAGGAGTCATTGACGATCGGGCAGCTCGCCGCGCGCAGCGGCGTGGCGCCCTCGGCGCTGCGCTACTACGAGCGCCTCGGCCTGATCCGGGCCGAGCGCACCGGCGGCAACCAGCGCCGGTACGCCCGCGGCGAGCTGCGCCGGGTGGCGTTCGTCCGGATCGCCCAGCAGGTCGGCATCTCCCTGGAGGAGATCCGCGCGGCCCTCGACTCCCTGCCCGCCTCCCGTACCCCGACCGCGGCCGACTGGGCGAAGCTGTCCACCGCCTGGCGGGCCCGCCTCGACGAGAAGATCCGCCTGCTGTCCAATCTCCGCGACGACCTCGACGGGTGCATCGGCTGCGGCTGCCTGTCGCTGCGGCGCTGCACCCTGTACAACCCGGAGGACAAGCTGTCGGGCGAGGGCGCGGGCGCCCGGTTGATGCTGCCCGAGGGCACCCCCGACTGAGGTCAGCCGACGGTGAGCAGCACCTTGCCGAAGTGCGCGTTGGACTCGACCAGCCGGTGCGCCTCGGCGGCCTCGGTCATCGGCAGCCGCCGGTCGACCACCGGCCGTACCGCACCCGCCGACACCAGCGGCCAGACCTGCTCGCGTACGCCCGCCACGATCTCCGCCTTCTCCGCCGGCGGCCGGGACCGCAGCGCGGTGGCCGCCACCGTGGCCCGCTTGGCGAGCAGCGCGCCGAGGTCCAGCTCGGCCTTCCGGCCGCCCTGCATGCCGATCACCACGAGCCGGCCGCCGGTGGCCAGCGCCGCCACGTTCCGGGCCAGGTACGCCGCGCCCATGATGTCGAGGACGACGTCCGCACCCCGGCCGTCGGTGACCCGCCGTACCTCCTCGACGAAGTCCTGCTCCCGGTAGTCGATCGTGTGCGCCGCGCCCAGCTCGCGCAGCCGCTCGTGCTTCGCCGCCCGACCGGTCACCACCACGGTCGCGCCGAGGGCCGTGCCGAGCTGGACGGCGAACGTGCCGATCCCGCTGCCGCCGCCGTGCACCAGCAGGGTCTCGCCCTTCGCCAGCCCGGCCAGCCGCACCACGTTCGACCAGACCGTGCAGGCCACCTCGGGCAGCGCCGCCGCGTCGACCAGGCCGACGCCGTCCGGCACCGGCAGCAGCTGCCCGGCGGGCACGGCCACCCGTTCGGCGTAGCCGCCGCCGGCCAGCAGCGCGCAGACCTCCTGGCCGACCTCCCAGCCGGTCACGTCCGGCCCGACAGCGCTGACCACCCCCGCGCACTCCAGACCGGGGTACGGCGACGCGCCCGGCGGCGGCGGGTAGTGCCCCTGCCGTTGCAGCAGGTCGGCCCGGTTGACCGCGCTGGCCCGCACGTCCACGACGACCTCGTCGGGGCCGGGCCGCGGATCGGGCACCTCCGCCCAGACGAGTGCCTCGGGTCCGCCGGGTTCCGGGATGGTGATCGCGCGCATGGCCCAGTCTTACCCGATCGGGCCCGTCGTCCACGTCGGGGCCGGAATCTCCTCCACCGTCCGCTGGCGGAGCGGGCCGGCAGGGCCGGCCACTGTGGATCTTCCCGGTGGCCGCGACACCGGTGACCAGCAGGACGGCCGGAGTGTCGCACTTCGGGCCGTCCTGGCGCCGACGGTGGGACGGCGGCTCGCCCACTGGTCGACTTCTGGCAGACTAGGCAGCGGTCGCGTCCCCCGGGGCGTGGCCCGGGAGGGTTCGCCTAGTGGCCGATGGCGCTGGTCTTGAAAACCGGTAGGGCGGCAACGTCCTCGTGGGTTCGAATCCCACACCCTCCGCTCTTCCGCACCGTCGACCGCTGCGGCTGGGGCCTGGACTGCCCAGGGCTTCGGCGGGGAACTCGTACCCGGGTGTGGCGGGTTCAGGCGATCAGCAGGCGAAGGCCAAGCTCTGCCGCGTCGAGATCGACGAGGTCGCGGTTGCTCTCTGCCCACCGACCTGAGCCGAGGTCGTCACGGAGGTTCTGCACTGCCCTCTGCTCGGCGTCCGGCCCGACCCTGGCCCAGACCGACACCCCGCGCCGGACGTTCTCGTCCAGGTATGCCTCGGGCTGCCGCCAGTAGGCCTCGAAGAAGCCGTCAGCGCAGTCCCACGGGATGGGCACCGGCTCCACGCGGGCTCCGATCGCGCTGGCCAGCTCGGTCAGCGAAGGCCGGCCGGCAACGAGGCTCGCGGCTTCAGGAAGGTAGTCGCGAGTAAGCCAGAACCGATTGAGCCATCCGCTGTCGCTGGTGTCGTGCGTGAACACCACCACGCGGCGGGCGACGCGCCGCATCTCGCGCAGGCCCGCGATCGGGTCCTGCCAGTGATGGATGGTGGCGAAAGCCATCGCCGCGTCGAAGGACTGGTCCGCGAACGGAAGGCTCTCCGCGGCGGCAGCCACGCACAGCGCTGCGCCTGCGGGGCGCTGCGCGCGCATGAGCGCCGACGGTTCCACCGCGGTGACGGCACGGTCGGTGGGCTCGTAGGAGCCGGTACCAGCCCCGACATTCAGTACCGTCCGCGCGTCGCCGAGCGCAGCCCAGACCCTTGCGGCGATCCGCGGCTCGGTGCGCCGCGTCACGGTGTAGGTGGCTCCGATGGTGTCGTACAACTGCGCGCTGGACATGCCCCGCCTCCCTGGCCGTCACCAGCCCCACGCCGCGCACGGTGGCCTGGCGTCGCTGCCCTGGAGAATAGGTTCCGGTGCTTGAGGAGCCAACCGGTAAGCCGGAAGCCGTTAGCCCCGCTTCCTGCGGCTCGTCGCGTACCAGAGGAGCCCGCCGAGCAGCGCCGCCGACGTGACGAGACAGCAGCAGAGCATGAGGATGTGGAACGGCTTGATCGCGCCCATGCCGCCGCACTCTATCGGCGCCCGGCGATGCCGATGCTCTCAGCCCCGCCGCGCCGGTACGCGAGCCAACCGATCGCCACGAACCAGGCGTGCACCTCCAGCACGAGCAGGCGCTGGACGAGCCCGGCGACGCCGTGCTCCGCGCCGTCGGCGGTCGGCTGGAACGTCGCGAAGAACGTGACCAGCAGCGCCAGCGTCAGCGGGCTGCCGAAGGGAAGCCAGGCACCGAACCGTCGCCATCCGGCGACGTCGCGGAACCAGCGGCCGGCCGTCGAAGCGACGGAACGCGCCGGCAACCGGCCCGAACGCACCACGTACCGGATCACGGACGCGGGGCGGGTCACCCTGGACGAGTGGCTGCGCGACATGCTGTCCACCCCGGCCCGCGAGTACGCCGATTTCCCGGCCGCCCTGTCGTTCCTGCCGAACCTCGCCCCACCGGACGCGGTCGACGCGTTGACCACCCGCGTCGCCCGCCTCACCGAGCGGCTCGCCGCGCTCGACGCGGAGGTGGCCGAGGTCGGCCGGTTCCTGCCCCGGCTGTTCGCGATCGAGACCGAGTACCAGCGGCAGGTCGTCGACGCCGAGCTGGCGTACGTCCGCAGCCTGGTCGAGGACCTGCGCGCCGGGCGGATCACCTGGCCCCGGGTATGAGCCCGACGGGGCGACGCCGCCGGATGTCGCGCCTCCCCGCGACGCGCGGCGGCGAGCTGAGGGACGCGCGGGGCGCAGCGGGGTAAGAAGGGGCGCAGGAAATCGCGCCCACTGGAAGGATGCCGCCCCGATGACCCTGGAACGACCGATCGCCCCGGACCCGTACGAGCTGCTGCCGACCGTTCCGTCGTTCACGCTGACCAGTGACGACGTGGCCAACGGCGAGCCGATGGACGAGCGGTACGCGCACGGCAGCGTCGGCGGCGGGAACATCTCGCCGCACCTGGCCTGGTCGGACTTTCCCGCCGGGACGAAGAGCTTCGTGGTGACCTGTCTCGACCCGGACGCGCCGACCGGTAACGGCTTCTGGCACTGGTCGCTGGTCAACGTGCCCGTGTCGGTGACCGAGCTGCCCCGCGGAGTCGAGGAGAGCGACCTCGGCGGCGCGTTCAGCGTCCGCAACGACTACGGCGACACCGGGTACGGCGGCGCCGCCCCGCCGGCCGGCGACCGGCCGCACCGGTACGTCTTCGTCGTGCACGCGGTCGACGTGGACCGCCTCGACGTCCCGCCGAGCGCCTCGCCGGCGGCCGTCGGCTTCAACCTCGCCTTTCACACTCTCGCCCGGGCGGTCATCCGCCCCACGTATCAGGTCAAGGAGTGAGCCCCGGCCCCGCGATCTTGCACTTTCGGCCCTGGCGAAGCGGACGAATGCCGCGGAGCAGGGGCTCGAAGTGCAAGATCGCGAGGGCGGAGGGTTACGACGGGACGCGGGCGACCGCGAAGACGGACTGACCGAACGGGGGGCGGACCAGCTGCTCCGCGGCCTTCGTGGCCGGGAGTACCAGGGTGTCGTACACCTTCACCATCGGGCCCTCCTTCGGCATCAGCCGGAAGACCTTGGTCGCCATGAAGTAGCCGATCAGGCCGAGCGCGTTCGCGTAGTGGATCTTCTCCACCCTCAGGCCGGCCTCGGTCATCGCGGCGGCCAGGGTCTTCTTCGTGTACCGGCGGACGTGCCCGGTGGCGATGTCCGCCGGGCTCATCGCGAACTGGAACGCCGGCACGATGATGATCACGGCGCCGCCCGGCCGGACCAGGTCGCGCATGCTGCTCAGCGCGCTCACATGGTCCTCGATGTGCTCCAGCACGTTGTACGACACCGCGGCGCTGTGGTCCCCGCGCTCGGAGTGCGGCAGCAGCATCTGCCGTACCTCGATGTTCGGCTCGTCGGCGAGGCGCTCCTTCAGCGCGACCAGCCGGTCCGGGTCGGCCTCGGTGGCGGTGAAGCGGGGCAGGCGCGCGGCCCACTCCAGGGCGTAGTCGCCCAGACCGCTGCCGATCTCGATGGGGTTGTCACCGAGGTACGGGACGGCCAGCTCCACGAACCACCTACGGTGGTTGACCGCCGTGGCGAGGCCCTCCAGGACCTCCGACTGGACACGCTGATCCCCAGTGATTTCTGCCATGCGTCGATTCCTCACGGTGTGACTCGACCTGACCCGGGACCGACAGAGTGAACCATCCGATGGGGACGGCGGCAAATTGGGGCACCGCGGTGGCCGAATTGTGGTCGGGGGTGGGCACTGGATCGGAGGCCGGCGAACCCGGCACATAGTACGCCAGTACCCGGAAACGTGCCACGTCGGTGTCATTCCGTGACTACGCTATGAATTGTCATGACTACTCCCCAACCGGGCCGCCCTGGCGACGCCGCCGGGGACGGCGCGGGTGCCGCCCCCGCTCTGAGCGGCGTCGGGGGCGGTGCGTCCGGCGGCGGGCGAATCGGGTCCGCGGTGTCCCGTCGCGGTCGATGGGTGGACGCCGCCGCCCTGCTCAGCTTCGCGCTCCTGGGTTTCTGGGTGACCGCCCGGTTCTGGGCGGATCCCGCTGCGGGGGTGCGCGACAACAGGTCGGACCAGGCGCTGTTCGAATGGATGATGGCGCACGGTGCCCGCGTCGTGACCGATTTCGCCTATCCGTTCGCCTCGGACCGGATGAATGTGCCCGACGGCGTCAATCTGATGGCCAACACATCCGTATTATCCGTTTCTCTCCCAATGGCACCGGTCACCGTTCTTTTCGGGCCGCGTACGGCGTTTCTGGTCTTTCTCACCGGCGGCATGATCGCCACCGCGGCGGCCTGGTACCTCGTGCTCTCCCGGGTGCTGGTCGGATCCCGAGGGCCGGCCTGGCTCGGCGCGGGCTTCTGCGCGTTCGCGCCCGCGATGGTCTCGCACGCGAACGCCCACCCCAACATCGTCAGCCAGTTCGTGGTGCCGCTGATCGTCTGGCGCACCCTGCGGCTGCCCGACGGCGGCCGGTGGCTGCGCAACGGGGTGCTGCTCGGACTGGTGGTCGTCTGGCAGGCCTTCGTCAACCTGGAGATCCTGCTGATGACCGCGATCGGGCTCGGCGTGGTGGTCGCCGCGCTGGCCCTGGGCCGGCCGGACCTGCGGCGCCGGGCCCGACCCTTCGCCGCCGGCCTCGGCGTGGCCGCCGCGGTCGCCGGGGCCCTGCTGGCGTACCCGCTGTACGTGCAGTTCTTCGGGCCCGGCGCGTACGAGGGGCTGTCCCGGCTGATCCGGGGCTACCGCACCGACCTCGCCTCGTTCACCGCGTTCGCCCGCGAGTCGGTCGCCGGCGACCCCCGCGTCACCCGGCACCTGGCGAAGAACCCCACCGAGGAGAACGGCTTCTTCGGCTGGCCCCTGGTCATCCTGGTCGGCGCGCTGGTGTGGTGGCTGCGGCGCAGCCCCGCGGTGCTCGGCCTCGCCGCGGTCGGCCTGATCTTCGCCGTGCTCTCCCTCGGCCGGGAGATCCAGTTCGAGGGGCGGGCGACCGGGGTGCCGGCCCCGTGGGCGGCGCTGGAGAACCTGCCGATCCTGCACTCGGTGGTACCCACCCGGTGGGCGCTGGCGATCACCCCGGTGGTCGGGGTGCTGCTCGCGCTCGGCGCCGAACGCGCCCGCCGGCTCGCCCGGGAGCACCCGGCCGCCCGGCCGCAGATCCGCTTCGCCACCGCCACGGTGTTGACGATGGCGCTGCTGCCCGCGTTCCCCACCCCGCTGCCCTCGGTACGCCTCGACCCCGTGCCCGAGTTCGTGACCTCCGGCGCCTGGCGCCCGTACGTGACGGGCGGGCGCAGCGTGGTCAGCCTGCCGCAGCCCGACACCGACTACGCGGACCCGCTGCGCTGGTCGGCGGCGACGGGGCTCGACATGCCGCTCGCCCGGGGCTACTTCCTCGGGCCCGACACCCGGCCCGGCGCGCCGGAGGGGCCGATCGCCCTGTTCACCGCACCGCCGCGCCCCACCAGCAGCTTCTTCACCACGATCCGGCGCACCGGTGCGGTGCCGCCGATCACGCCGCAGGCCCGGGCGGCCGCGGTGGACGACCTGCGGTACTGGCGGGCGGGGGTGGTGGTGCTCGGGCCGCACAAGCACGCCGAGGCGCTGCGCCGGGGGATGACGGAGCTGACCGGGCTCAAGCCGACGTACACCGGCGGCGTCTGGCTCTGGGACGTGCGTCCGCTGACCCGGTGAGCGGCGGCCCGTGGGAGGTGCGTCCGCTGACCCGGTGACCGGCGGCCCGAGGCTGACCGGCGGCCCGAGGCTGACCGGCGGCCCGAGGCTGAGCGGCGGCCCGAGGCCGGCTGCCCGGGTCAGGCCGAGCGCAGGCAGCAGCCCTGGCAGACCTTCGGCTCGGGCAGGGTGAAGGCGAGGCAGCAGGTGCGCCGCTGCACCGTCGGCTCGCCGGCCGGCCCGGGCACCAGCTCGACCAGGTCCGCCAGGTCGAGCGCGCCGAGCAGCGTCTCGACGTGCCGGGCCGCGGTGCCGGGCAGCGCGTCGGCCGCGCGCAGCACGCCGTGCGCGATGCCCGAGGCCACCGAGCCCAGCAGCGTACGGGCGCCGATGCGGACCTCGGCCTGGATCGCGGCGACCATCGGGGCGAGATGGGCGTCGAGCAGGGAGCCGCGCAGCGCGGCCAGCAGCTCGGCCTCGTCGGCGACGACCCGGACCTCGGGGAGCCCGGCCAGCGCCAGCGGGTCGTTCGGGAGCACCGCGACCGTGGTCGAGCGTCGCAGCCCGATGCTCACCAGCGGGCGGTCGTCCTCGAAGTGGATCAGCACGTCGGCCGGGTCGAGCAGGGGCACCCGGCGGGCCGCCGCCCAGCCGAGCACGACCGGCAGGGACAGCCAGTAGCTGTACGACTTCCAGGCCAGGGCGGCGCAGGCGTGCGGGGTGCCGCCCCAGCGCAGGGCGGCGGCGTCCAGCAGTTCCGGCAGCCGGCTGCCGTCGACCAGCGTGCTGGCCGGGGCCCAGCGGAACCGGTCGTCGGTCACCAGGAGGCCGGGCGCGAGGCCGGGCAGGTCGTCCGTGCCGAACATCGTGCGCATGGTGGCGGTCACCGGGGCGAGCGGCGCGGCGGCGGTCACCCGCCCGGGCATCACCGCTGTCACCAGGATCTCCCCCCGCCGCACCTCTGGACCGTGAGCTAAGGCTAGCCTAACCACCGCCGCGAAGATAAGGGAAGCCTCACCTCGGTGTGAGGCGGAGGCGTGGGTCACTCCGTACGCCGGCGGCTCGCTCGCCCCGCCCGCGCGGTCCCCGACATGCGCGCCCGCGTACTACCCGGTGGGGGGTGCGGGAAACGACGGGCGCGGGCGCGGGAGCCGGATGCGGTGACATGGGCGCCCGAATTGTCAAGGTGAGTGTCGAGAAGGTGCCAGTTTTGTGCGGCTCTGCGTACGGAACGTGAGACTGGTACTCCCCAGCGTTGAGGAAGCCGATGACGACCTCTCCCACCGAGCGGGCCGCCGACTCGTTCGCGGCCGAACTGGCCCGGCACCGGACCGAGCGGGGGCTGTCCAAGAAACAGTTGGCCACGATGATGGGATTCGACCCGTCGTACGTCAGCCACGTCGAGGGGCGCCGGCACCGGCCGACGGAGGACTTCGCCCGCCGGGCGGAGGCCGTCCTGGAAGCCAGCGGCGCGATCTGGCAGCGCTTCCGGGAGTACGACGAGCTGCGCCACGGCCGCACCACCCCGCCCCACCGCGACCACCCCGCCCCCGGGCAGTGGCTGCCGCCGGGGACCGGCCTGATCGTCGAACGCGAGCAGGCGACCCTCGCCTACGTCGACGACAGCTACCGGTGCGTCATCCGCCGCGAGCTGTACAACGCCGGCACCGAACCCGTCAGCCGCTACCTCGTCCGGATCGCCGTCGACCGGTACCCCAACGACCCGGGTCGTTCCAACCGGCACCACCGGGAACACCCGCTCACGTTCGCCGAGCTGCAGCTGCAGGCGCACCGGTACGACGGTGGCGACCCCGAGCCCATGCACTGGCGGGCCAAGCACGACCGGGACGCGTTCAAGGAGATCTGGCTGCTCTTCGAGAACGACGAGGGGCGGTTCCCGCTCTACCCCGGTGACCGGGTCACCATCGAGTACACGTACCAGGTGGGCCGGGACAAGTGGGGCCCCTGGTTTCAGCGTGCCGTACGCCTGCCCACCCGACGCCTGGCGGTCCGGCTGGACCTCCCCGCGGAGCTGGATCCCCAGGTCTGGGGGGTGGAGACCTCGCTCTCGGCGGAGGAGGGCCCGCTGCGCCGCCCGATCCGCCGCGCGGAGCGCGACGGTCGGGTGCTCTTCGACTGGGACACCGAGGAGCCGCCGCTCAACGCCCGGTACCGGCTGCAGTGGCGCTTCCGCAGCCGCCCGCCCGAGTCGGACACCGGCGGGCCGGCCGGCGGCGACCGGATCCGGGCCAGCGACCGGATGCGCGCCCTCGGCATCGTCCAGCGGGGCGCCGACCTGCTGCGCCAGCCCAGCCGGCGGTTCGACCTGCCCGCCGACGAGGCGACCGCCCGCGAGGTGGTCGACCGGCTCTGCTCGGCGCTGGTCCGCCTCGACGAGCTGCACCCGTTCAGCAAGGGCGTCGGCATCGCCGCCCCGCAGCTCGGCCTTCCCTGGGCCGCCGCCGTCGTACGTCCACCCGACCGCGCGGCCGATTCCGTGGTGCTGCTCAACCCCCGCGTCGTGGAGTCGTCGGTTGAGGCCGACGAGCAGTACGAAGGCTGCCTCTCCTTCTTCGACCACCGGGGTCTGGTGCCCCGGCCGCTGCGCATCGGCGTCGAGCACACCCAGTGGGACGGCAGCCGCGTCATCACCGCGTTCGAGTTCGCCATGGCCCGGCTCGTGGCGCACGAGATCGACCACCTCGACGGGCGGCTGTACGTCGACCGGATGACGCCGGGCGTGCCGCTGGTCCCGGTGGAGGAGTACCGCGAGACCGGCAACCCCTGGCGGTACTGACCCGACGCCGGCGGGGACCGGGTCGCGTGCCCCAGGGGGCAGGGGCACGCGACCCGGTTTTCGGGGGGAGGAAAGCCTTTCGATGCCGACCGCTCGGCCGCCCGCGTGGGCGCCGCTACAACTCGCCGAACGTGTCGTACCGGACGTGCGCGGGCGGGACGTCGTCCCCGGCGAGCGCCTGCAGCGTGTTCCGGACCAACCGGGCCGAGCCCGCGACGTAGCAGTCGTGGGTGGTCCACGGGCCGTACCGGCTGACCACCTCGACGACGTCGCCCTGCTCGCCCCCGAAGTCCGGGTCCTGGCTGCACGCCGGGGTCACCGACAGCCAGGGATGGGCGGCCACCAGCTCCCGCAGTCCGGCCAACCCGTACAGGTCCTCGGCCCGCCGGTCGCCGTAGAAGACGTGCACCCAGCGGGTCCGGTTCCAGGTCGCCAGATCCTCGACCAGAGCCTTGATCGGGGCCAGCCCCACCCCGCCCGCCACGCAGAGGATGTCCCGCTCCGAGGAGCGGTCCACCGTCATCGACCCCATCGGTGCGGCCACCCGGAGCAGATCACCGGGCTTCGTCCGGCGGACCAGCACCCCGGACAGCCAGCCCGCCCCCGGCGGCGTCCGGACGTGGAACTCCAGGACGCCGTCGTCGTTCGGCGCGTTCGCCACCGAGTACGTACGCCAGACCCGGGGCAGGTGCCGGGGCGCCTCGACGCTCACGTACTGCCCGGCCCGCCAGCGCAGCGGATGCTGGAGGGCGCGGACGGTCAGCACGGCCGTGTCCGGGCCGTGCCGCTCGTGGGTCAGCACCTCGGCGTGCCAGAACGGCGGGTTCTCGTCCGCCGCCGCCCCGGCCCCCATCTTCTCGGTGATCGCCGCGTACGTGTCCCGCCACGCATGGTCGTACTCCAGGTTCCAGCCGTCCCCGGCCGTGGTGCGCAGCGCGTCCAGCAGCGCGATCCCCGCGGTCTGGTAGTGCCCCGCGTCGACGTGGTACTTCCGGTGGTCCCGCCCCAGAGAGCGCAGGTACTCCTCGAAGCTCTCGACGTCGTCCACCACCTGGATCGCGGTGACGATCGCGTCCAGGAGACGGTTGCCCTGGCCGGCCATCTCCGCCGGAAAGAGTTGGCGCAACGTGGGATCGAGCAGGAACAACCGGGCGTAGAAGTACTCGCCCAGCCGATCCCGGTCCCCCTCGACCAGGGCCCAGCTCTCCTTCAGCAACCGCGCGAAGTTGTCCATGGGCGTCCTCCTCCTGCCGGCGCATCGGGCACCCACAGAATGTCCACGGAGCGTGTCCACCGGTCGCACAGAATGTGCGACCACCTCATGCCGCCCGCTAGTCCCAACGTCGCTCGGTTAAGGCGTTGTGGCGGCTGTCGAGGGGTGTGTCGCTCAGGCAAACAGAAGCGGAGTTCCGGTATTGAGGTGAGTCACTCCA